>CAYJIA010000013.1:26109-44260 GCA_964370115.1 uncultured Eubacteriales bacterium | reverse complement strand
AAAACTTTTTTTCTTGCAAAAAGTTTTCTCTTTTGCACTTTGTGCAAAATTCACTTTCAAAAATGCGCTCCTTAGGATAGGATTGCGTTTTCTGCGGAAAACGCCTTAGGGCTCAGCCCTAAGAACCCGAAATTTTTTGAAAAAAATTTAGTAAAACTTTTACTCAAACCTCCAGCGGTACAAACTCAAATTTTGTGCAGTCTACTAGTCCTCTGTTTGTAAGTCTTAGTTCTGGCAAACAGGCGAGTGGTATAAGCGCCATTGTCATAAATGGTGATACTATGTCACAACCCAAAGTGACAAAGGCAGAGGATAACCCTTCTATAAGCGCACTCAAATTTTCTGCGCTTTCAAACGGGTTCATAAGCCCTGCAAGAGGTAGAGGTACATGCCCTAGGATTTTTCCGTTTTCGCAGGCAACAAGACCTCCGCCACTTTCAATAAGAGTTTTAGCCGCAAGTGCCATGTCGTCATCATTTGTGCCAGCGACAAATAAATTATGCGCGTCGTGCGCGACTGTACTTGCCACTGCACCGCTTTTAAGCTTAAATCCTTTTATAAAGCCTACGCCGTGAGTTCCGCTTTTTTTATGCCTGTCAAAGACAAATGCCTTTATTACATCTTGATTTATATCGGACTCAATAAAGCCATTTACAGATTTAACCTTTATATGTCTTTCATAGTTTGGCACGCCTGCTGGAATTATCTCTATTACCCTTATTTCAAGGCTTTCTTTATCTGTAGGGATTTTAAATGTGTCGGAAGTAATCTCTTCGCCAAGTTGTATAGTGTTTAGCGCAAAGTCAGGATATTCACCTTTTTTTGTAGTGTAGGTGACTTCTCCGTTTTCGGCAACTATATCGCCGTCTATTAAGACAAGAGAAACATTAAAGTCTTTTAGGTTATCAAACAAAATCATGTCTGCGCATTTTGACGGTGCTATAGAACCTAGCTCGTTGTCTAGTTTAAAGCACTGTGCACAGTTTATTGTAAGCATTTGAATCGCTGTTAGTGGGTCTATGCCTTCTTCTACTGCACGTCTTAATAAGTGGTCTAGGTGCCCATCGCTTAAAAGTGTGTGTGGGTGAGTGTCGTCTGAAATGAGCACTGCGTATCTCGTGTCTATATGCGGATTTTCAGTAATTGCCTTTGATAGTGCGTGTAAATCGTGCCAAGCCGAACCCTCTCTAAACATCGCGTACATACCAAGGCGCATTTTTGCAAGTGCGTCCTCGGCCCTTGTCGACTCATGGCAACATCTGATACCACTTGCTATATATGCATTAAGGCCTTTTCCTGTTTCGGGCAAGGAGTAGTGACCCGTTATAATTTTATCTGCCTTTAAAGTTTCGTTTGTTATTGCGTGGACACTGTCTAGGGAGTTTATAACGCCTGGAAAGTTCATCATTTCGCCAAGCCCCACGGTTTCGGCGCGTTTCATGTCCTCTTTTATGTCCTCGGCGGTAATAATGGCACCCGTATCCTCAAAGCCCTCCACGGCAGGAACGCAAGATGGGGTTGTGAGCATTGCTTTAAGTGGAGATTTTTTCGCATCCTCCACCATGATGTCGACGCCTTTCATTCCAAGTACATTGCAAATTTCGTGTGGGTCGTGGAAAATCCCTGTCGTTCCGTGGGAGATTACACATCTTGCATATTCTGTGGCACTGAGCATTGAGGACTCTATGTGTATATGTCCATCTAAAAGACCTGGGGCAAGATATCTGCCGTTTGCATCTATTACCTTTGTGTCTTTTCCTATGCAGTGGCTGGCATCGCCCACAAGGGCAATTCGTCCGCTGTGCACTGCAACGTCGGTAAATTCCTGTATTTCTTTAGTGCAAACATTTATAAGTTTTGCGTTTTTTATGACCGTTTCGGCAGGGATGTTTCCCATGGCAACGGCGGAGAGTTCTTTTGAACACTCAAAAAGTTGTTTTTTACAAAAAGCGTTTTTCATTTCGTTTTTCCTCCTGTAGTTTTATAATATTTGCAAAATTCTTTCAAACAGCATATGTCGCATCTCACTTTTCTTGCAGAGCACACAGCCCTGCCGTGTAAAACGGTGCGATGACAAAAGTCGTTGGACCTGTCCATCGGTAAAATCGCCCTCAAATCTTTTTCTACCTTTAGAGGTACAGTGTTGTCGGTAAGGCCTAGTTTTCCACAAATTCTAATGAAATGCGTGTCGGTTACAACCGCAGGCTTATTATAGATATCACCTACGACTAAATTGGCTGTTTTTCTGCCGACACCTGGGAGTTTTACAAGCTCCTCTACCGTGTCGGGGATAATGCCGTCATATTCATCTCGAAGTTTATGACATAGTAAAAATATGTCCTTTGCCTTGGTTTTATATAGTCCACAACTTTTTATAAGCTCTGCTATTTCCTCTACACTGCCCGCGCAAAATGCGTCGAGGCTGTCAAATCTTTTAAATAGGGCAGGTGTCACAAGGTTTACCCTCTCGTCGGTGCACTGCGCCGACAGCCTAGTAGCTATCAAAAGCTGTAAAGGATCAGAGTAGTCAAGTGAACAAATTGCGTCGGGATATTCTTTTTCTAATGCCTCCACACAGGCAAGTGCTCGTTGTTTTTTTGTCATAAATTTCACCTCAGCATAATTTCATTTTTTTAATCAAGGCACAAATGGGTTTCATAAGTATTAAGACAGTGGCAATGTTTCCGATACAGTGCAAAATGTCGAAAGGTATTCCAGCAATAAAGTAGGCGATGCCTCCGCCAATTCCGCCTATAAAGAAATAAACAATAGAGCAAAGTGCACCGAAAAGCAGTCCGAAAATACCGTTTATTATTGCCCAAAACGCAAGGGAGTCGATATCCTTAAAAAGGTAGGCGATAAAACCCAAAATCGGCCAGACATACATATACATTATAACCCAAGTATTAATTCCATAAATCAAAACTTCTAAGAGAATAAAAACGGCAATAATGCCTATAATTTTACTCCTAAAGCTTTTGGTAAAGACTATTATAAGTAGTGAAACAAGTTCGATATTTGGCAAAAAAGCGAGTGCCGTTTGCGATATAAAAAGCACGGCACCCAAAACTGCCATAAGAGTAATATCTTTGGCTTTCATATTTTAATATCCTGTAGTAAAAGTAAGCTCGTACTTTTCTCCGTCTTGTATTGGTTGTTGGTCGACACCAAAGTTTACGTTTCCGCCGTCATTTATGGTGATAAGCCACCACTCCTCTTTTGAAGAGTCAGTGCTTTCGCCGTCGGCTGAGACTATAAACATTCCATACTCGCTGTCCTCGCCCTCAATTATGTCGTTTGCAACAAGCGCAGGGCCTAAAAATTCTTCGTTAGTGTTTATTTCAAAAATCTTTGAGCTTTCATCTTTGTGTATTACTTCTATTGTAAGATTTTTTCCACCGGCAGAAGTTTGGGGAAAGCTTGTTAAAAATATTACGCCGAACACAGCGATTAAAACGGCAAGGGCAATAAAGGCTATGCCCACAATTTTTTGTTGTTTCTTCATATTTACATCCTATCTGAGTTTTTTAAAAAACTCTATCAATATTTTTTTGCATTCAAGTTCCATAAACCCAGGATAGACTTTTGAGTTAAACCCGTGTTTAAGTTTTGTCAAATCGACACAAGAGCCACAGGCGCCAAGTTTTTCATCAAAGGCACCAAATATAACATGCTCTATTCGAGAGTTTACTATCGCGCCTGCACACATGGGGCAGGGCTCTAAAGTTACGTAAAGCTTTGCACCTTTAAGGCGCCAGTCGCCAAGGGTTTTGCAGGCTTCTTCAATTGCAATAATTTCCGCATGTTTTAGGGCATTTTTGCCGAGCTCGCGCTCGTTTTTACCCATGCCGATAATCTTACCATCAAGCTCAACTACTGCTCCCACGGGGACATCTCCCGAAATTTCGCACTGGCCTGCAAGCTCTATAGCTTTACACATAAACTGCCTGTGTGGCAGAAATTCGGTTATCATAGCTGTATCCCTACTAAAGTGGTATAGGTGAAAGTAAGCGCTACAAGCAGAAATGCGATAAAGCCGGGGTTTGAAAACATAGCGCCTAGTTTTTCGCCGCTTGTATACTCGCTTACAAGTTTTGGTGTTTCAATATTTGGGTTTGCCATTTTTGATTTTTTAGCCATTAAAACTATGATTATAGCAGATACAATGCCAATCAAAATAATTCCATAAAATAATATATCGAACAGTAAATACATCTTGTCTGAGCCGTCATAGAATATAGTTTGCATTACGGCAAAACCATTGTTTAAAAGATGAACTGCAACAGGCACCCAGATATTTTCTGTTTTAATGTAGATAAAGCACATTATTGCGCCTACAACAGTTGCAAAAAGCATAGATGTGAGCTCTATATGGACAAGACCAAAAAGCAATGAGGATACGACAAGTGCAAAGCCTTTACCGTATTTTTTAAGCGCAGAATAAGCAACTCCCCTAAAGGCAAATTCCTCGAATATAGCAGGGAAAATAGCCGTTGCAATAAAGGTCAAAATATTTGTGGCAAGATTGTCGCCTGTGAACATTTCGGTACGGTCGGGAGAAAGTCCTGCATCTCTGAAAATTTGACTTATATAAGATATTGGAATATTTACCGAAAGTGCAAGGCCAAAACCTAAAACTGTGTAGAGGGTAGCTTTTTTAAAGCCTGTCTTATTTGCGTCTATACAGTCAGAAAAGCTAAGCTTTCTTGCTTTCATATAGATAAAATATGGAAGCCCCACCGCTATACAGGTGGTAAGTGCAGAAAAAACTTGAAAAAATTCTGGAGGAAGTCCCAAGGTGTTTACTGCCTCTCCACCTAGAAAATCAAAGGAAAAACCACCAGCCACAAATGCAATGGTGTAAAGCACAGTAGCTACAACTGAGGCGACAAAAAACGAGGTGGCAACCCAAGATATGCGGTTTATGTCCTGTCTTATTTTCCGCATTTTCTTTCTTTTGTTTTCATAAGCCGCGAAATGCGCCTCATAATAACTTTGCTGGTTATTGAAATTTTGCCCATAATAATTATTATTCATATGCGCCCTCAATTAAGATTTATCTGTCATAAGCGAGCAGATTTTGTTTGAGAAGTCGACAGGGTTTTCGATACTTAATCCTTCTATCATTATTGCTTGAGTATATAAAAGTTCGCTGTAAAGTGAAAGTTTTTCTTTATCTGACTCAAAAAGAGTAGTTAGGGTGGTGAAGATTTCGTGGTCAGAGTTTATCTCTAAAACCCTTTCGGCTTTTATCATTTGGTCGGCACCGGGCATTGAGTTTAGCACTTTTTCCATCTCTATGCTGATATCGCCCTTTGATGAAAGGCACACGGGGTGGCTTTTAAGTTTTGTAGAGATTACAACCTCTGATACCTTGTCTTTTAGGCTTTCGCTTAAAAAGTCTAAAAGCTCTTTATTGTCTTCTATTTTTTTCTCTGTCTCTTTTTTCTCTTCTTCTGTTTCAAGGTTTAATTCTTCTGAACTTATATTTTTAAATGTTTTGCCCTCGTACTCAGATAAAATTTTAAGTGCAAATTCGTCTACATTGTCGGTTAAAAGTAAAACTTCATAGCCTTTAGAGGTAACTGCCTCTGTTTGAGGTAACGCCATAAGTCTGTCGATATTTTCGCCGCATACATAGTAAATGCTGTCTTGCTCTGCCTTCATGTCTCCGACATATTCCATAAGGGTTTTTAGCTTTTTCTCGTTTGATGAGCTAAACAAGACTAAATCTTTTAGGGCGTCTTTGTTTTGTCCGAAGTTGTCATACATTCCAAACTTTAGCTGCATACCAAAGTTTTTGAAGAATTCTTCGTACTTTTCTCTGTCGTTTGTAAGAAGAGATTTAAGTTCTGAAGCAATTTTTTTCTCAAGTCTTGAAGCAATAAATTTAAGCTGTCTGTCTTGTTGGAGCATCTCTCTTGAAATGTTTAAGCTCAAATCTTGTGAGTCGACAAGACCTTTAACAAAGCTGAAATAATCAGGCAAAAGCTCGGCGCATTTTTCTGTTATCATTACACCGCTTGCAAAAAGCTGTAAGCCTTTTTCGTAATTTTTTGTATAGTAATCGGCAGGTGTCTTAGACGGAATAAATAAAAGCGCTGTGTAAGTGGCGGTGCCCTCGGTAGAAGTTTTTATAACCTTAATAGGGTCTTGCCAGTCCATGAATTTTTCTTTATAAAAATTATTATACTCGTTTTCGCCAAGTTCTGATTTGGATTTTTTCCAGATTGGAACCATGCTGTTTAAAGTTGCAAGCTCGTCATAATGCTCGTACTCGCCTTCGCTTCCCTCTTTAAGCTTTACTTTATCCATAGTCATTTTTATAGGATAGCGGATATAATCAGAGTATTTTTTTACTAAGGCAGATATTTTATATTGATCGATAAATTCGTCGTAATTTTCATCGTCTGCGTTTTCTTTAATATGTAAAACTATTTTAGTTCCCACATTTTCTTTAACACATTCCTCTATACTGTAACCGTCGACACCTTTTGACGTCCAAACGTGTGCTGTGTCTTCGCCAAAGCATTTTGATGTTACTACTACTTCGTCTGCCACCATAAACGATGAGTAAAAACCAACGCCAAATTGACCGATAATGTCAATTTCCTCGTTTTTCTCATTCTCTTTTTTAAAGTTTAGAGAACCACTTTTTGCAATTACGCCAAGGTTATTCTCAAGATCCTCTAGACTCATTCCTATGCCGTTGTCCTCTATTGTTATAGTTCTATTGTCTTTGTCGATTGCTATGCTGATGCCGAAATCATCACGTGAAAGACCTGAAAGGCCCTCGTTTAAAGATTTATAATAAAGTTTGTCTATAGCATCACTTGCATTGGAGATAAGTTCTCTCAAAAATATTTCCTTATGTGTGTAGATTGAGTGAATCATAAGGTCAAGTATGCGTTTAGATTCAGTTTTAAATTGTTTTAGTGCCATTGTTTTGGTACCGTCCTTTGCTTAGTTTTTATCTTTTTAATTTTAACCTGTAATTGTGAACAAGTCTTTAAGAAATTCTGTATTTGAATTAACATTTGTCTTAAAATATATATTTTCGCCGTCAATTTTCATTTCAGTTACATTTACATTTAACTCATTACCTAAATAATTAATATCAAAATGGGGGAGGGTGAGAGAAAAACCGCTGTCTGTTTCTTCTATTTTATGTAAAAAATCTCCTTTGATATCGTCTATTACCATGTCTTTTAAAAAGTTTGGTAGGGTGAAAATCCCTGCCTTTACATCACCGATGCTGAAATTAACCAGCCCCGTGCTTGCATCGAATTCGTCGAGTTTAAGCGAGACACTAAGGTCGCATTCGCCCAAAAAGTAAAAGTTCACGGTTAAATACAAATTTATATTGCCTTCATAGGCTAAAAGTCTTACATCCTTGTCAAGATACTCACTTGCAAGCCCACTTAAAATTTCGGCAGGCATTAAAAGCTTAGTGTCTAACATATAAGAGTTTGCGATATTAGTGGAGTAACTTTCTAAGTTGTCTTTTTCAAAGTCTAAGTTGATATCACTCTTTATAGCTTGAAATATAAAAAGACATGAAAGGATTAAAGTCATAAAAACTATGAGCAAAAAACCTAAAACGAAAACTTTTTTGCCTCCTTGTTTTTTCTCTTTTGGTCTGTATCTTGGCATAGTTTCCTCCTATTTTAGCTCGGCTATAGTTACGCCACTTTCGCCCTCGCCAAACACGCCTAGCCTGTATGAACGCACCGAAGAATTTCGTTTTAAATGGTTTTGCACCGCATTTCTTAAAACTCCCGTGCCTTTGCCGTGGATGATTGTTATCTGGCTGATGTTTTGCCTTACGGCGCGGTCGATAAAGTCCTCGACTTCCATAATCGCCTCGTAAGAGTCCATTCCCCTAAGGTCGACGCTTAAAGAGGCAGAAGATTCTGCTAGTTTTTTTGTCACTGTCCTGTGTCCTGAGGAGCCTTTGCTCTTCTCTTTTTTCTTAGCAGTTACAAGGCGCAGATTTTTCATCTGTACACGTGTTTTTATTATGCCTGCTTGAACCAAGACATTTTCACCGTTTATTTCAAGTACGGTGGCGGCCTTGTTTATGTCAAAAATTGTAACATCGTCGCCGACTTTTAAAGGCCTTGGAAGCACATAGTTTTCATCGTTTTTCTTCTCGATGGGGTCAGAGCTTTTTTCTAGATTTTTTATGCCGGACTTTAATTTTAATCTGTCCTCGGCAGAAAGCAATTTATTTTTGTTTTTCTTTATTTGATCCATTTCGCGGATTAAATCTTCTGCCTGAGCCCTAGTGCGGCTTACTATCATTGCGGCTTGATTTTTAGCGTCCTCTATTTCTTTGTTTGCTTTTTTCTCTATTTCATCTTTGATTTTTTTCGCTTCTTCGCTCTCTTTTCTTGCATCGTTTGCCTTTTTTGTTGCAAGGTCAAGCTGGGCTTGCATTTCTTGACGGCTTACTTCAAGCTTTGCGATTATTTCCTCAAACTCTGCGTTTTCGGTAGATACCAAAGACTTAGCCCTTTCTATTATACTATCACTCATTCCAAGTTTCTTAGAAATTGCAAAGGCGTTGGATTTTCCGGGCACGCCTATGAGAAGTTTATAGGTAGGGCTTAGGGTGTTAACGTCGAATTCGCAACACGCGTTTTCTACTCCGAAAGATTTTAGGGCATACTCTTTAAGCTCTGCATAGTGGGTGGTCGCCATGAGTTTTGCGCCTTTTTCCCTCATTGCCTCTATAATCGATATCGCAAGCGCTGCACCCTCTACGGGGTCGGTGCCTGAGCCTAGCTCATCGATTAGTACCAATGATTTATTATCACATTTTGAGAGTATGCTTATTATATTCGTCATGTGGGAAGAAAATGTAGACAAAGACTGCTCTATGCTTTGCTCGTCACCTATATCTGCTAAAACATTGTCAAAAAATGAGATATGGCTATTTTCTGATACTGGGAGCATAAGCCCACACATTGCCATGAGGCATAAAAGCCCCGTAGTTTTAAGTGAAACGGTCTTGCCGCCTGTGTTAGGTCCTGTAACGATAAGAGAGCTAAAAGTATAGCCCATTTCTATATTTGTGGGCACGACAGACTTTGGGTCTATTAAAGGGTGGCGTGCTTTATTTAGCCTTATTTTTCCCTCGTCGTTTAAAATAGGCATACTGGCTTTCATTTTATATGCAAGCTGAGCCTTCGCAAAAATTAGATTTAACACAACGGCGCTGTCATAACTTTCGACAATGCTGTCTGCAAAACCTCCGCAAAGTGCGGAAAGCTCCATTATTATTCTCTCGATTTCTTCAAGTTCTCTAGCCTTTAAAATCTTAATGTCATTGTTTGCCTGAACAACGGCGAGTGGCTCTATAAATAGAGTTGCACCACTAGATGAGCTGTCGTGCACAAGGCCTTGTACCTCGTTTTTAAACTCCGATTTAACCGGCACAACATAACGTCCGTCTCTTTGCGTGACTATATTTTCTTGAAGGTATTTTTGATAGGTCGACGATCTTATCATTTTGTCTAGTTGTTGCTTGATTTTTTCGCCCGCATTTCTGATTTTTCGTCTAATGCTTGCAAGCTCTGGTGAGGCGTTATCGGATAGTTCCTCTTCGCTTATTATTGCATTATCTATGCTTTGTTCCAAAAATTTATTTGGGACTATGCTCTCAAAGTGATAGTCCATTACAGTTTTTATACTTTGGCTTTTTTCTCTCCATTCAAAGAGTATTCTAAGCGCTTTAATCGTTTTTGAAACATGTATGAGCTCCGCCAAATTAAGCGAGGCGCCTGCCTGTGCACGCCTTAATCCATTTGTGACATTCTTCATGCCATAAAATGAAGGCGCACCAAATTTTGCTATTAAAATATAGGCGTCGTCCGTTTGTTTTAATAGCTCTTTAGCTTCTTCTATATATTTTGCAGGCCTTAGAGAAAGTGCGTTTTGTGCGGCATCTTCCACTGTGGCCTCTTTTGAGAGCAGATAAAGTATTTTATCAAGCTCTAAAGTTTTTAAATTTTTATCCATTTTCATTTTGTTTTTCCACCTGTTTATAAAAGAGAATTAAAAAATTGCAAGGTTCTTGGCCTTTGAGATAATACCGATACCATATAACTTTCGGTGACATTTGACAAAAGTTTTGCACTGTCAGACGGCAGGGTGAATTTATATAATTTCTCCATGTCTGAATAAATTATATGTCTCATTGCCGTTAAAACTCCCTGAGGAATAATTTTTCCACCACCCGTGTCACCACTGCAATTCTCACAAATAATTATGCCATTTTCTATTTGAAATGTCCAGTAGTTTGCCTCGTATTTTCCACAATTTTTGCACATAATTAAATCAGGCATATAGCCTGAAAGTGATAGGATACGAAGCTCTGTTATAGCCTTTATTATGTATAGGTCATGCTTTTGCTTTGAAAGAAAGCTAAGCGAGTTTAAGACTAGGCGCAAAAATTCTTCTGAGTGGGTTTCTTCAGGCACGACAAGCGCCACCAACTCGCAAAAATATTGGGCAAGCGATAGCGCGACGATATCCTGCCTTAAACCGAAAAAAATTTCTATGGGCGAGGAGCTGTCAATAATATAACGCTCTCGCCCTTTAAATATGCTGAGTTTTGAGTAACAAAGTAGGGAGGTGGAGGAGTTTTTGCTGTCCTTTAAAGACTTTGCACGTCTTGCAAACGCCCTAATTACACCCTCGTCTTTTGTCAGTATGGTAACAAGTCTGTCGTGCTCACCAACTGTCTGTTCCCTTATTATCAAACCCTGAGTTTTTATTTGCATTTTCTTTGTCCTTACTAAAATTTACAAATTTATACTTTACTTCCTTGGACTGTAAATAATTTAAGTAATCCACGACTTTTCCGCTCTCGCAAAAATTTTTCCATGCGTTTCTTTCATCCATAAAGTCACCTCGGCTAAAGTAATCTTTTAAATTCCTCTAATACCATTATTAGCAGTGACCAAAAGTTTTATAGCAGGAAAAAACAGGTTATAGACCAAAATCACCTTTGTTAAAGCCGAAGCTATGTAGTATGTTTGGTCTTTGGCGCCAGTCTTCTTTTACCTTTACCCAAAGTTTAAGGTTTATTTTACAGTCGAAAAATTTTTCCATGTCTTCTCTTGCAAATGTACCTATTCGTTTAAGCATTGCGCCGCCTTTTCCTATAATAATACCCTTGTGGGTATCTTTTTCGCAGTAAATTGTAGCTTCTATATCTGTGATTTTTTCGCGCTCTTTCATGCTCTCTACAACAACGGCTACGCCGTGAGGTATTTCTTTGTCTAAAAGTCTAAGTATTTTTTCGCGCACTATCTCGCCTGCAAGAACTCTCTCTGGTTGGTCGGTTAAAGTGTCTTCGCTAAAGAAATGTCCGCCCTCCATACAAAGTTTTTTCAGCTGAGTTTTTAGTATATCCATTCCGTTTCCGTCTAAAGCACTGACGGGGATAATATCGGTAAATTCAAAATGCTCGCTCATGGTGGAGATTTGTTCCATAAGTTTTGTTTTGTCTTTTACAAGGTCTATTTTATTTATAACCAGTACAGCAGGTATGTTTTGTTTAGTAAATTTCTGTGTAAGCTCTATGTCGGCTTTTGAGATTCCAGTGTCTGCCTCTACGACTAGCATACAGGCATCAACACCTGCCACAGATTCATTTACAGAGCGCACCATGTATTCACCCAAAGAGTTTTTCGCCTTTATAAGTCCGGGTGTGTCTATAAAAACTAGCTGGTGGTCGTTGTCGGTTAAAACACCCATAATTCGTGTTCTGGTTGTTTGAGGTTTTCTTGAGACTATTGCGACTTTTTGGCCGAGTAGTCTATTAAGTATTGACGATTTACCTACATTTGGTCTGCCTACTATTGCGATAAAGGCAGAGTATTGTTCATTTATTTCAGGCATTTTTTAGCTCCTAATCTTTCTTGTTTTTAAACGAAAATCCACATGTTATATAGATTATACTTGCTACTAATGATAACACAAGTAAAATGATATATAAAGGATTATTTACAAAAATATTGAAAATCATTAAAAGTTTGTCGGGTTTATAAAGCACTGTCACACCGACACAAATAGAAATCACTGCGCTTACAAGCACGGCACCGGCACAAATATCCTTGATTTTTCCTATGTTTTGGTTTTTATCTTTACACACAAAATCACAAAGTTTTTCTATAGCGGTGTTTAGCATTTCGGAGATAAAAACCAAGGCGGAGGCTAAAAAAACAAGGGCTAGCTCGGTGCTTGATATTTCCATAATAAAGGAGAAAAAGAATACGTAAATGCAAAAAATCAAATGAAAACGCATATTTCTCTCTAATTTTAGACAAGTAAGTATTCCTTTTGCTGCATATTTAAAACTGCTTAAAAATTTATTTTTCTTATTCATTACTAACCATGTAACTTAAAGAACTTGGCAGTCCGAGTTGTGACATAACCGCCTCTTCTTTTTCGCGCATTCTGATTTTTTCTATTCCGCCTTCCTCATGGTCATAGCCCATAAGGTGTAACATTGAGTGTGCTGTGAGATATCCCATTTCTCTTTCTAAAGTGTGTCCAAATCTATTTGCTTGCTCCGCTGCTTTTTCTACTGAAATTACTATATCGCCCAAAATAAATGCGCCCGTTGTGTGGTTTTTATCATACACGCCGTTTTCCCCTAAAGGAAAAGATAAAACATCTGTGGCGCTGTCTTTGTTTCTGTACTGTTTGTTAAGTTTTTGAATTTGCTCATTGTCTACAAATGTAATGCTGACCTCGGCTGAATCGCTAAATTTTTCTAAAACTAAAACTGCGTTGCAACAACGTCTTATTAACATTCTAATTCCTGTAGGTACCTTTACCTCTTTTTGTTCATTCGTTATGACTACTTTAGTCTTTCCCATAATGTTACACATCCTTATCTCTTGTCTTTGTATTTTTCTTGTCTTGTACTAAAAGCTTCATAAGCCTTTACTATGTCCTGCACTAATCTGTGCCTTACGACGTCTTTTTCAGTAAATCTGAAAATTCCTATGTCCTCAACATTTTTGAGAATTCTTACTGCCTCTTTTAGGCCTGACTTTTTACCGTCGGGCAAATCAATTTGCGTGTCGTCACCCGTAATTATCATCTTTGAGTTAAATCCTAGCCTTGTAAGAAACATTTTCATTTGTTCAGGCGTGGTGTTTTGAGCTTCATCCAAAATGATGAAACTGTCATCAAGTGTTCGACCTCTCATATATGCAAGCGGCGCGACTTCAATGTTACCCCTTTCTAAAAATTTTAGATATGTTTCTGCACCAAGCATATCGAAAAGTGCATCGTATAGTGGTCTTAAATAAGGGTCGACTTTTTGCTGTAAATCTCCGGGAAGAAAACCAAGTTTTTCTCCTGCTTCAACGGCGGGTCTTGTCAGTATTATCCTATTGATACTACCCGCTTTAAACGCCGTGACGGCGACAGCAACCGCAAGGTAGGTCTTACCAGTACCCGCAGGTCCTACCCCTAAAGTTATAGTGTTGTTTTTTATAGTGTCGCAATATTTTTTCTGACCAACTGTTTTGGGTTTTACGGGTTTACCTTTGCTTGTTATACAAATGGTGTCGCCAGACAAGGATGCAAATTTTTTCTCGCTTCCCTCGTGCACTAAGGAAATGCAGTACCTTATCTCTTGCTCCCCGATACTTTCGCCTTTTACTATCAAGTCCAAAAGGCTATAAAGAACTTTTGAGGCATTTTGTATATCGTCTTCTTCGCCAATGATTTTAATGTCCTCGCCTCTTAAAATAATACTTACAGAAAACTCTTTTTCAATAAGCTTCAGGTTGCCATCAAAGCTTCCAAAAAGCTCTGTGGCGTGTTCCATTTTTTCAATACTAATCTTACGTTCCAAACACAAACTCCTTCTTAAATTTTAATTATGTGCAAAACACATATAAAAGCACACAAGTAATTCATTTATTACATCAATATTATACCATATTTTCAAAATTTATAAATATGTGATTTGATATAAATTTTTTTCCCCATTTTAGGTAAATTTGCTTAGCCTATAAAAACTTGTTGCTCTTTTGAAATATTTTCGTAACAAATGACATCAATTTTGGCGTTGTACAGGCCACCGTCTAGAGTTAAATTTGTCTCTTTCATTTCTATAATCTCTACACCGCTTTCTTCAATCTGCTTTAACAACTCTTCTTCTAAAAGCGTTTTTGCGGTTTCTTCCGATATAATAGTTTCGTATGGATAAAGTCTTGTAAAGGTGTTTTGGTTTATTCCCACTGGCATTTCTAAATCTAAAAGATAAAGACTGTTTTCCTGACTTCTCTTTTCGTATTCTCCATCAAAAATTAGAAGTGGATTAAGTGGTAAGTTCAGCCCAAAAAAATTTAAACTATACTGCGAAAAACTGTCGCCGCGCTCGTAGTTTGTTTTAGTTTTTTCCATACTTGCCTCAAAGCTTCTTTCGGTTTGAGCAATTATTGTTGCCCTTGCCTTGGTCATAAATATGGTCACGTCGTCCGTTTTTGCCCATTCATCTTTATTGATATTGCTGTCCCAAACGCCCGACACCAAAAGCTCGTTTTCGTAAACAGTGTCGCCGACTTCTACCCATACCTTGCCGTCTTGTGCCTCTATGCTTTTTATTATTCCAGCCTTAGAAGCAACGATGTTTTGTACGATGTTTTCATCTGTCTCAATTATTTCAGGCGCGTCTTCTTTGTGCTTTACAGCAAGTGTGACGGTGCACCCCTGCGTGTTCACGGTTGCCCACTCTAAATGCTCAAGCTCTAAGAGCATTTGCATGGTAGAATATCTTTCGCTAAAACCGCTTCTCGGCGCAGAGATATACACTCCTGCATTTTGTGCGACCTCGAGAATTTCCTCTTTGGTATGAATACCGCTTCCCTCTACGCTTATCACCCAAACTCTGCTGAGTAAAAAGCAATAAAGCGCTATGGAAAACAAAAGACCAAAGGCAAGTCCCTTTCTCTTTTTAAAGATATTTAGCCTTAAAGGCAAACCGCATTTTTTTGTAAGTTTAATTTTAACATCACAGCGGCGTTTAATATGTCGAAGTTTTTTGTACTCCTTAAAACGCATACAGGCACTGTAGCCGTCGGATTTGTTTTTATATCCCCAAAAGCTAAGACCCGACTTCATGCATAAGTTTAAAAATCGGTAACTTTCCCTGCCCGTGACAGCGATTTTCACATAACCCGTTATGAGGTGAGAGATTTTTTCAAGCATGTGTAGTGTTCTCCTTTTACCTATAAATATTCATAGTTTACAGCCTGAATAATCCCCTCTACCACAGCCTGCGTGTCGGATAAAATTCTTATTTTAATCTCTGTACCTTTAATACAAACTTTTAGCCTACCACACTTTAAAGAAACGCTGTCATCGGTATAGTCTAAAACGCTTTGGCAGCCGTCTACTATCACTTGTTTGTTGCCGTATATTTGGGTGTGAAGACCTGCTGCATTTAAGTTTTCGCTTATTCCCACGCTATATCCTCCTTGGTTTTTAGTAGTAATAATTTTTATGCCACAAAAATAAAAATAATAACAAGGAGGGATGAAAATGAGGAATATATTTAAAAATATTTTACTTGCCATTGGTCTTTCGTTTTTATTTTTTGGTGCGATTATATATAGAAAAGAAGTGTCGCAGGGGGTGGTAAGCGGAATAGAATACTGCGTTAATATGTTAATACCCTCGCTTTTTCCGTTTATGTTCTTGTCGTCGGTTTTGTCGTACAGCAGGCTTTCAAACATTTTGTCAAAAATTTTCAGAGGCTTTATGGTGAGGGTTTTAAATCTTCCCTCGCACTGTTTTTGTACGGTGTTCTTCGGGCTTTGCTTCGGTTACCCCGTAGGTGCAAAACTTGTGGCAAGTTTGTATGAAGAGAGAAAGATAAGCAGCGAAGAGAAAAGTAGGTTGATGCTATATGTAATAAATCCAGGGCTGCCTTTTTGCGTTTTGTTTGTGGGTCCTGTGATTTTAAACAGCATACATTTAGGTTTATTTATCTTTATAAGCACGGTGGTGGCCTCTCTTAGTATAGGAATAGTGCTAGGCTTTATGTCGGAAGGGGAAATTAGCAAAGAGCAGAGGGTTGAAAATCAAAAGAATATAATGGAAAAAGCGGTTAGAAGCACAGTGATGGCAAGTGTGAATATGTGTGTTCATGTCGTAATTTTTTCTGCGTTTATACCACTTTTATATGCGTTTAAAGTTATAGAATTAATAGGGGGAGATACATTAGTTTCATATTTGTTTATGGGCATAGACGTGGTGCACGGGGTAGAGATTTCTGCAATGCTACAAGCTCCAGTCACTGTTTTTTGCATAGGTCTATCCTTTGGTGGTTTATGTGTTCATACACAAGTCTTTTCTTTTTTCAAAGAAAGACCTGTGAATTTATATAAGTTTTACTTTGTCAGAGCATTACATATTATTCTGAGTTTAACAGCGTTTAAAATTCTCTTAAAATTGTTCCCGATAGAAATTACGGTGGCGTCTATATTTGGTAGTGGGACAGGTGATATTTTTAAGGGGACAGCACTCTCTAGCACCAGTCTTTTGATTTTGATATGTGCTTATATCTATTTAAGAGATAATAAAAAATTTGAAAAAAAGCAAAACATATGATATAATGTGCAAAACTTTGGGAACGGAGAACATTTATGAGTTTTTTTTCAAGATTTTTTAAAAAGAAAAAACCTGTAGTTTTTGGCAAAAACATTCAGCCTGACTGTAAGTATTGCCTAAATAACTATGCAAAAGACTATCAAAGCAAAAAGAGATGTCCTGCAAAATGTGAAAGTGCAAGCTCTTGTAAGGCTTATATCTATGACCCAGTCAAAAGAGAGCCAAATATGAGACCTTTGCTTAGAACATACTCTAAAAAAGACTTTGAATTATAGATTTTAATGTTAAATTAGAACCAAAACTGCAATTTTTGATAGGTTGCAGTTTTTTTCCGTCAAAATCACGTAAAATGGATAGCGAAAACTTACCATTTTTGCAAGAAAAAGGGCATAAAATTTCATTTTTGTTAAGTTTACCAGTTTAATTCAAACAGTTATAAAGCGTTCAGTCTAAAATAGATAAAATTTTCACGGTAGCGTGTTAATGTGTTAAATTTATAATATCAAAAAGGAAATAAAAAGTAATAATTATTGACGACAGTGGAACAACAAGTGTTTTCCTATGCTTTACAAATTATTAATTTTGTGTTAATATTCATTATCATATAGTGCAGGCAAGAGATTGCTAGTACTTATGTAGTTTTTTGAGAAACCTATTAATCAGTTTCTTAAAATAAAAACAAATTTAAAGGAGAAAGAATTATGAAGAAAAAACTATCACTGCTTTTAGTTTTAGCGCTTCTAGTTTCAATGATTGCCGGATGTTCATCAGCACCAGCAACAGATGATTCAAGTGCTTCTGAAAGCGGAACAGAGTCAACATCAGAGTCAACATCTGAATCAGAAGGCGAATCAACAGATCTAGCAGGAAATATCGGTCTTGATACACTAGTAGTTGGTACACCTGAGATGAACCAAGATTTCATCAATGACTTTGGTAACAACTCTTATGACCTTGCAATCAAAACACTTACTGGCGGATATATGAATACATATACAACAACAGACGGCGGTGAGTTAACACTTAATACAGCAGCTGTAGCTGATGTAGCTATCGAAGACGATGCAGAGGGTAACAGAACATATACATTTACTCTTAACACAGACATCTTCTGGAACGACGGCACACCAATCACAGCTCAAGACTACGTAGCATCAGCACTATGGAAAGCTTCTCCACAATGGGTTACAGCAGGCGCTGCTGCAACACAAGGTGAAGGCCTAGTTGGATACACAGCATACTACGAGGGTACAACAACTACTCTTGCAGGTGTTAAACTAATTTCAGACACAGAGTTTTCACTAACTCTTTCAGCTGAAAAACTTCCATACTTCTGGGAAGTAAGCTTCGCAGACGTTCAACCTATCTCTAAAGCGGTTTACCTACCTAACGCTACAGTAATGAGCGACGAGACAGGTTCATGGCTTGAGTACCCAGACGCTGAGATTCCTCTACAACCTGTAGTTGAAGAAACAGCTGAAGGCGAAGAAGCTACTGAAGAAGAGAC
>CAYJIA010000013.1:0-26009 GCA_964370115.1 uncultured Eubacteriales bacterium | reverse complement strand
GAAGAAGAGACTACTGAAGAAGCTACAAACGATCCTCTACTAGCTGACTGCCAACGTATAGCTGAGTCAGAGCGTTTTGAGCCTACAGTAACTTGTGGTCCTTACACATTTGTAAGCTACGAAAACCAAACTGCTACTCTAGTACTAAACGAGTACTTCAAAGGCGACCTTAATGGTAACAAACCAACTCTAACAAACGTTGTTCAACAAGCTATTCCACAAGACACAGACGTTGAGTGGGCTATAAATGGTCAAGTTGACCTTGTTGCTGGCGTTGTCGAAGGCGAGAAAATCGAATCTGCTGAAGCATCAGGCACAGCAAACCTACACTACTACCTACGTGCTGGTTACGGAAACCTTGCAATGCACACAGACTTCGGTCCTACACAAGACGTTAATGTTCGTTGGGCTCTTGCATCTCTAATCGACCGTTCAGCTGTTATCGACCACGTTCTTGGCGGTTACGGCGGTACTGTTGACGGTGCTTACGGTATGGCTCAATGGATGGTTACAGAAGCTGGCGCAGAGCTACAAGCTGAGATCAAACCAATTTCTTTCAACATCGACGCTGCTAACGATTACCTAGACCAATCTGAGTACATCTACGAAGCAGACGGCACAACAGCATTCGACAGAACTAAAGCTACAGCAGACGGTTCTTACCTACGTCACAATGCTGCTGGTGAAGAGTTAATCATCAACCACTTAGGTACAAATGATAACCCTGTTACAGACATCATTGAAATTCAATATGCTGCTAACGCACCTATGGCTGGTATCAAATTCAACGTTACAAAAAGTGACTTTAATGCACTTTTAGAGAACTACTACTATGGTTATGACCTAGGCGAAGATCGTGTATACCACACATTCAACCTTGCTACTAACTTTACAGCAGTAGATGATAAATATCAATCATGGCACTCAGACTACCTAGGAACTTACCTAAACGCAACTCAACTTAGCGATCCTGAAATGGATGCTATCACAGAGGCTATGCGTGCAACAGATCCTGCGGATAAAGAAGCTTACCTAGAAACATGGGTAGATTTCCAACTTCGTTGGAACGAGCTAATGCCTGAGATTCCACTATACTCAAACCAATACTATGATATCACACATATCAACGTTAACCCACTTACAACAACACCATATGCTAACTGGTATGAGAAAATTTGTGAAATCACAAAATCTGACAACGCTGCTTAATTTTAAGTTCGTTTAAGAAAATTGAAACCCTAAAAAGGGGAATGAGTAAAGCTCATTCCCCTTTTTAAAAATTTAATGATAAGGAGTGGTGATAGTTGCTACGCTATTTAGTTAAAAGACTATTAATATTAATACCGGTTGTAGTTACAATTTCTATAATACTATTTGCAATAGTAAAGATTATGCCGGGCGACCCTGTAAGGGCTATGCTTCCCACTTCCCTAAAAGCCGAACAGTATGACGCAGCCTATGAGGCGATGTACACAAGACTCGGACTTGATAAAGGATATGTAGAGCAGTATTTTGCATGGATTGGTAATATATTCCAAGGTGACTTTGGATATTCAACTACCTATAACAGACCTGTTTCGGAGGTTATTTCTGAACCTCTTACAAACACGGTTATTCTAAACTTAGGTGTAAACTTTTTATACCTACTACTAGCTATTCCAATCGGAATAAGATGTGCTACAAAGCGCATGTCAATATTTGACAACTTCTGGCAAGTTTTTTCTCTTATAACATATTCAATGCCTTCTTTCTTCCTCGCTATAATGCTTATATTTACATTCTCGATAAATCTCGGATGGTTGCCTCTTGGTGGTATGCCAAACTCTGCGCTTTTAAGCGGTTGGGATTTGACCGTTGAATGGATTAGAACTTTGGCTTTGCCAACAATAACACTGACAATAATAAGCCTTGCAGGTGCAATAAGATATGTAAGAAATGCTATGATTGAGGCTTTAAGCCAAGATTATATCAGAACAGCACGTGCAAAAGGTCTAAGTGAAAAAGTAGTTATCTACTCACACGCATTTAGAAACGCACTTATTCCTGTTTCATTTATCATAGTAACTACTCTTTTTGCGCTGTTTGCAGGTTCATCAATTACAGAAACAGTATTCCAATACAACGGAATAGGAAAACTTATGATACAAGCTGTTTTCCAACGTGACTTACAGCTTATTTCAACCATGAACTTGTTCTTTGCTGTTATCAGCATAGTATCTGTTTTGGTTGCAGACATCATCTACGGTCTAGTAGACCCACGTATTAAATTAAGTTAAGGAGGTAGAAGTAAAAATGGCTAATAATAAAAAAGACAGCACAGGCAAAAAGTTTGCAAAATCTTCTTCCTCTTTATTTAAAAGATTCATAGGAAAAGATAAAGCGGTAAATGTGCTTGAAGAAGAAGCGATACAAACCCCGCTTAAAACCATACTTAAAAACTTTTTTGGCAACAAACTAGGTGTTATAGGCCTACTAGGCTTTGTATGTGTTTTGCTTATTTCGTTTTTAGGTTCAGCACTTTATCCACTAGACCTAAATTACATTGAACTTACAAATGCAAATATCCAACCAGGACAAAACTACTTAAACTATCCAGCAGAACTAAACGATAAAAATGTAGTGAAAATTTCATCAGGTGTATCTTTTAGTGCTGCGATTACTGACGACGGACAGTTTTATATTTGGGGTACAGAACCAAATAAAGAGCAAGCAAATGTTTCGACTTATATATTTGATGTGCCTGAAGAAGTGTACAACAATAAAATAGTAGACATTGCCTGTGGTGGTAACCACATACTTGCACTAGACGAAAACGATGTACTTTACGGCTGGGGCTACTATGGTAATGACCAAACAATAATGCCTGCCAATGTTGTTAAAGTATTTGAAGACCCAAATGTTACTATAAAACAAATGGTTGCGACTTCACAGTGGACAGGTATTGTGTCAAGTGAAGGAGAGCTATTTATCTGGGGTAGTGCACAAGCTCAAATGAACTTACTTATACCATCATCAGCACAAGGCAGAATAGTTCAAGTTGCAGAGGGTGACAACAACATGGCACTTCTACTTGATGACGGAACTATCACTATCATAGGTGACAGAGGTACAGAGTTTACTACTCTTTTCCCAGAAGAACTTGGTGATGGTAGTATAAACATTGTTGACATAGCTGCTACTAACAGAAATGTTCTAGCACTTGACGACGAGGGTAATTCTTATCTTTGGGGTAGCTCAGAGTTTTCACTTGCAACTTTCCCAGAATATGAAGGAACAATAGTTGATATAGACGCAGGTTACAGCAACTTTGTTGCGGCGCTTGACACAGGCGAAGTTATTGCTTGGGGTTCTACATCCCTTGGTCAAGACAATGTGCCTGAGCTCACAGATGCAACTACAGTTTATGGAGATTTCTTCCAATTTTATGCTATTGATGAAGATGGCGACATAAGCGCATGGGGTAACAAAGGTTATCTAATGGGTAGTGACCAATATGGTCGTGACGTTTTCCAACGTATTATCCACGGTGGACAAATTTCACTTACAGTTGGTGCTATAGCGGTTGTTATCTCTACTTTCATTGCACTTTTTGTCGGACTTGTTTCCGGTTACTTTGGTGGATTTATAGACCACGTATTAATGCGTATTACAGACGTTTTCTCTGCAATTCCATTTTACCCAATAGCGATTACTCTATCGTATGCGATAGGCTTCTCGCTAAACCAACAACAACGTATGTACCTAATCATGGTTATACTAGGTCTTTTAGGTTGGATGCCACTTGCAAGACTAATTCGTGCTCAGCTTTTACTTGAGCGTGAAAAAGACTTCGTTCTAGCGGCAAGAGCGCTTGGTATTAAACAAGGCGCTGTTATGAAACGTCATATTTTACCTAACGTATTTAACTTAATCATAGTTAATGTTACACTAGCTTATGCAAGCTCACTACTATCAGAGGCTGCACTTTCTTTCCTAGGTTTCGGTGTTGCTGAGCCTACACCTTCTTGGGGTAATATGCTAACCTCTGCACAAGACGTTACAGTTATTGAATTTTACTGGTGGCGTTGGATATTGCCTGCAGTATTTGTTATAGTTGCAGCACTATCTGTAAACCTTATCGGCGATGCTTTACGTGAGGCAATGGATCCTCGCTCTAACGAAAAATAGGAGGTAAGAAAAATGGCATTACTTGAAATTAAAGACTTGCATACCTATTTTGATACAAAGAGAGGTCTTGTAAAAGCCGTAAACGGTGTATCACTTAGTATAGAGCAAGGACAAACTCTAGGCGTTGTTGGCGAATCCGGTTCAGGAAAAAGCCAAACAGCCATGAGTATATTAAGATTATTTGAAAAAAATCAACGTATCCATAGCGGTGAAGTTTGGTTTGACGGTAAAGAAATCTCAAACTTAAGCCTTAAAGAAATGTACAAAATACGTGGTAACTCTGTATCTGTTATTTTCCAAGAACCCATGACAAGCTTAAACCCTGTTTTTACAGTAAATAAGCAAATCAGCGAGGTTTTAAGACTTCACCAAGGAATGAGCAAAAAAGAAGCTTTGGCTAGAAGCATCGAAATGCTTGACGCGGTTAAAATTCCAAACCCTGAAAAAATGGTGCACCAATATCCTCACCAATTATCAGGCGGTATGCGTCAACGTGTTATGATTGCTATGGCACTTGCATGTAAGCCTAAACTGCTTATTGCCGACGAGCCTACAACTGCTTTGGACGTTACAATTCAAGCTCAAATTCTAAGACTTATGAATGAGCTTAAAAAAGATACCGATACTTCTATCATGTTCATCACTCATGACCTTGGCGTTATTAACCAAATGGCAGACGTCGTTGCGGTTATGTACTGTGGGCAAGTGGTTGAAGTTGCACCGGTTAGCTGCATATTTAAAAACATAACAGATTCATCTCACCCATACACAGAGGCTCTTTTGGAAAGTATTCCAAGACTTAACGATAAAAACCAAACAAAACTTGAAGCAATTCCCGGTTCTGTTCCACATCCTTTGGATCTTCCAAAAGGCTGTAAATTTGCACCGCGTTGTAAATTTGCAACAGAAAAATGCCACAACGAAGAACCAGCGCTTACTGCTGTTAATGATGTTCAAAGTGTTCGTTGCTTCTATCCTAAGAAAGGAGTGAGAAACGATGGCTGATAAAAAAGTACTAATTCATCTTGAAGATGTTAAAATGCACTTCCCGATAAAGAAAACTTCTTATAAACAAAAGGGTAAACAATTTGTTAAGGCTGTAGACGGCATTACTATGGATATCTACGAGGGCGAAACTTTCGGTCTTGTTGGAGAGTCTGGTTGTGGTAAATCTACTTTAGGACGTGTTATACTTCAACTTTACAAACAAACTTGGGGTGATGTTATCTATGATGATAAAGACCTTAAAAAGCAAACGAAAGAAGAAGTTAGAAAACTAAGAAAAGAACTTCAAATAGTTTTCCAAGATCCTTATGCTTCACTAAATCCACGTCTAACAGTTGGACAACTTATCTCTGAGGCGCTTGTGGCTCACGGACTTTACAAAAGAAACAGCCAAGAGCTTGAAGACTATACAATCTCTATAATGGAAAAATGCGGACTGCAAAAATACATGCTACACCGTTATCCTCACCAATTCTCAGGTGGTCAAAGACAACGTATAGGCATAGCAAGAGCACTTGCACTACAACCTAGATTTGTTGTGTGTGACGAGGCTGTATCTGCGCTTGACGTTTCAATTCAGTCACAAATTATCAACTTGCTTATAGATCTAAAAGATACAGATAACCTAACTTATCTATTTATCTCTCATGACTTAAGTGCAGTTAAATTTATTTCTGATAGAATTGCGGTTATGTATCTTGGTAATGTTATAGAGCTTGGTTACTCAGACTCAATGTTTGATAATCCTTTACACCCATATACAAGAGCGCTTTTAGACGCTATTCCAACAACAGAGGAAGACGCGAATAAAGAGCTTCAAGTTATAGAAGGTGATATTCCAAGCCCAATTAACCCACCATCGGGTTGTAAGTTTAGAACACGTTGCAAATACGCAACAGAAAAATGTGCGAACGAGGCACCACCATGGGTAGAATGGCGCAAAGACCAATTTGTTGCTTGTCACTATCCACTTTGTGAAAGAGAAACGGTTTAATTAAAATTTGTGCCGATTAAGCGGCGAAAAGGAGCATTACAATGGGACTCTTAGACAGATATCGTCATGTACTTCCCAAAAATAAAAAGAAAGAAGAACTTGACAAACGATTTGAGGAAATAGAGCTTGAAAAGGGCGACTTGCCCGCCATGTTAATTGCGGCACTCTTAACATTTGGACCTATTATACTTGTAATTTCACTTTTATATGTAGGCATTGCACTGCTGTTTGGTATGTAATGTTAAATTTCTATCGCATTAAACTTTTTGTTTGATGCGATAGTTTTATGTAAATTTATCGAAAGGAAGAAGATTATGCTTGATAAAAGTTTAGCGAAAGAGATTTTAGAGCTTGCACTTAAAAACGGTGGCGACTTTGCCGAGATTTATGTGGAAGACTCAAAAAGCAATGATATATCCCTGGTTGGCGATAAAGTGGAGGAGGCCTCCTATTCAAGAAAATACGGCACGGGTATTCGCGTAATGTATAAAAATCAAAGTGCATATGCGTATACATCGGGCACTGATAGAGAAGATTTGATTAAAACCGCAAAGGCGGCAGCGGTAGGTGTAACAGGTGACTGCGACACAAAGGTTAAGGGTTTTGACGAAAAAAATTACGGGTTTACGCCCAAAATACCTGCAAGTAAAGTAGATAACACTTACAGGACAGAGCTTATGAAAAAAGCATATAATGCGGCAAAAAATTATTCAGAGGAAATAACTCAAGTAAGTTGCAAGATAATGGACGAAGACAAAGAGATACTTGTTATAAACAGTGACGGAGTTTTTGCAAAAGACAGAAGATGCTATACAAGAATTATCGTGTCGGCTATAGCGAGCAAGGACGGCGAGGCTCAAAGTGGCAAGATGTCACCGGGTTTTGGAATGGGCTATGAGTGCTTTGAAAGCTGTGATGTGGAGGCTTTAGGAATAGAGGCTGCAAAGACTGCCGTAACTATGCTTTACGGCAAAGAATGCCCAGCAGGCGTGTTCCCTGTGGTTATAGACGGCGGTTTTGGCGGAGTTATATTCCACGAGGCGTGTGGGCACTCCCTTGAGGCGACTGCGGTTGCAAAGGGTAACAGCGAATTTTGTGGCAAGCTTGGGCAAAAAATTGCGGCAGACTGCGTAAGTGCTGTGGACGACGGCACAATGCTAGGCGAGTGGGGCAGTGTTGGAATGGACGACGAGGGAAACCCTACAAGAAAACGTGTGCTTATTGAAAATGGCGTGCTAAAAAGCTATATGATAGACAAACTAGGCGCAAGACGCATGGGATGTGAGCATACGGCAAGCAGTAGACGTCAAGACTACACATATGCACCGACATCAAGGATGACTAATACCTTTATTTGCGAGGGCAAAGACGACCCAGACGAGATGATTAAAACCATGGGCACAGGCCTTTACGCAAAACTCATGGGCGGTGGCAGTGTAAATCCACTTACAGGCGAATTTAACTTTGCAGTGTCGGAAGGATACTGGGTAAAAGACGGCGAGATTGAGTGTGCGGTAAGAGGTGCTACCCTTATAGGAAACGGTGCAGAAGTCTTGATGAAAATAGACAGAGTAGGACCTAAAATGACCATGGCGGCAGGCGTTTGCGGTTCGCTTTCTGGCGGAGTTCCAACAAATGTAGGACAGCCTAGAATTAGGCTTACATCTATGACGGTGGGTGGAAAGGAGAGTTCAAACTAATGAATTTTTTAGAATTTAAAGACGAAGTTTTTAAACTTAGTAAAGATTTAGGCTGTGAAGCAGCAGAGCTTTTCAGAAGTTATGAAGAGAGCACAGAGATAGGCGTGCTTGAGGGTGAAGTGGACAGCTATACAGTGAGTTCTACGGGAGGAGCCAATCTAAGAGTGGTTTTCGAGGGCAAAAACGGCTTTGCCTACACTCAAGAGTACACAGACCCTAAATCTCTAGTAGAGCGTGCTGTAGACAACGCAAAGGTGATAGAAAGCACAGATGAAAGACCAATGCAAGGGCCTACAGAGTATGCAGACATCACATACCCTAAAAACCCAGCGGGTGATATGAGTGAAGAAGAGCTTATAAAACTTGCGGTGGAAATGGAAAAAACTGCAAGAGAGACAGACGAGAGATTTTTAAGAGTTTCCTACTGCGTTTCGGGAAAAGGAAAGCAAGTAGTAGAGCTTTACAATACCTTGGGGCTAAGCGCAAAATACGAGACCGCAAACGGAGTGAATTTTATAGGCACAGTCTTAAAACAAGGCGAAGAAGTCGAAGACGGCTATGCGATGAGGTTTAACGAGGACTTCCTAGACACTAAAAACTTAGTAAAAGAGGCTATAGACACAACTTTAAATAAATTTGAAGCAAGCCCTGTAAAGTCTGGCGAGTATAAAATTATCATGAAAAACAAGGCTGCTACAAGCCTTTTAAGCGCGTTTTCTCCAATGTTCTCGGCAGAACTTGCGCAAAAGAAAATGTCGCTTTTAGAGGGCAAAGAGGGTCAAGTGATAGCATCATCTTGCTTTAGCTTGGTGGACGACGGACTGTTTCATAAAAATCCAAGACCGTTTGACGGCGAGGGCGTTCCGTCAAGCACGACCTGCGTTGTAGAAAACGGCGTGCTTAAAACCTTACTACACGACCTTAAAACTGCAAAAAAAGCGGGTGTGAAATCTACATCAAATGCTGGAAGAAGTAGCGGTGGCGGTGCGGTATCTGTGTCGACATCAAACTTTTTGGTAAAAGAGGGCGAAATCTCTTTTGATGACTTGGTGGAAAAAATGGGCGACGGACTAGTGATAACATCTCTAGGTGGTCTTCATGCAGGTGTAAATGCGGTATCGGGCGACTTTTCACTTATAGCAAGCGGATATTTGGTGGAAAACGGCAAAAAAACAAGGGCTGTAAAGCAGATTACCATTGCAGGCAATTTCCTAAAATATATGAAAGAAATTACCGATATTGCAAACGACACACATTATAGCTTTGGCGGTAAAATAACTGCATCACCAAGCTATTTGGTATCAAAAATAATTGTCTCAGGTACTTGATAAATTTTGAAAATTATGGTAATAATAAGTAATAAGACAGTCAAAAACAAGTATAAATTAAAAAGGGGAATAACAAATGAAATTTTCAGAGCTACCTTATAAAAGAGCCGATATCGACGCTCTTGTAAAAAAAATTGACGAACTAGTAGTTGAATTTAACGAGGCTAAAAGCGCTAAAGAGCAGTATGAAGTTTTGCTTAAGTATGAAGATGCAAGATGTGAATACGCTACAAATCATTCGATTGCACATGTTAGAAATTCAGTTGATACAAAAGATAAATTCTATAAAGACGAAATGGATTTTTACATCAAGTCAAGACCTGTGGTGCAAGAGAAAACAGTTGAGATTAACGATGCTATTATAAATTCAAAGTATAAAGAAGAGCTAAAAGAGATAATAGGTGAAGTACCATTTATCAATGCTGACCTTGAAGTTAAATCTTTCTCACCTGCTATTATGGATTTAGTGGCTGAAGAGGGAAAACTTGTACAACAGTACAGCGATATTTACGCTAACTTACAAGCAGAGTTCAGAGGCGAAAAAATGCCTATCCCTATGTTAGGGCCATATAAACAAAGTACAGACAGACAAACAAGAATTGACGCTTTTAAAGCCGAGGGCGAGGCGTTTGACTCTGTACAAAAAGAATTTGACGAAATTTTTGATAAACTTGTAAAAAACCGTACAGCACAGGCAAAAGCATTAGGTTATGACAATTATGTAGAGCTTGGCTATATGCGTATGGGAAGAAACTGCTACACAAAAGACGATGTTGCAGTCTTTAAAAAGCAAGTAATTGACCAAATTGTTCCAGTTGTAAACGAGATAAGAGAAAGACAAAAGAAACGTATAGGTATAGATGATTTAAAAGCCTATGACTTGCTTTTGACATACAAAGACGGCGCGGCTACTCCTCAAGCTACAAGTGATGAGATTATGGCGGCAGGACGTAAAATGTATGAGGAAATGTCACCAGAGACAAAAGAGTTTATCACGCTTATGTATGAAAACGACTTGTTCGACGTGCTTTCAAAAGACGGCAAACGACCAGGCGGATACTGCACAAGTTTTATGGAGTATAAATATCCATTCATATTCTCAAACTTTAATGGCACAGCAGGAGACGTAGACGTCTTAACTCACGAGGCAGGACATGCGCTTGCAGGATACAGAAATATGAGAGATTTCCCACTTGAAATGATGACAGATTATTCAATGGAAATTGCGGAAACTCACTCTATGTCAATGGAGTTCTTGACAGCACCTTGGCATCACCTGTTCTTTAAAGACCAAACAAAAAAATACGAAATTTCACATACAGAAGATGCACTGGTGTTTATCCCTTACGGCTGTCAAGTCGACCATTTCCAAGAGGAAATTTATCTAAATCCAGATTTAACACCTGATGAAAGACATCAAAAATGGCTAGAAGTAGAAAGCAAGTTTAGACCAGGGGTAGACCATGCGGACATTCCGTTTTACTCACGCGGTGCAGGCTGGCAAAGACAACTTCATGTCTACCACTATCCATTCTATTACATTGACTATTCAATGGCTCAAACTATGGCTTTACAGTTCTTTGCCCTTTCGCTACAAGACTGGGATAAAGCGCTTAAAATGTATTTTGATTTCCTAAAACTTGGCGGGTCAAAAACTTTTGTCGACATCATAAAGACAACAGGGTTTAACTCACCACTTGAAGAGGGTTCAATCAAAAAAATCGTTGACGGACTAAAAACTTGGATAGAAGAAAACCAAGTTTAATTTGCAAAAAGGCTTCCACTAAAAAAAGTGGAAGCTTTTTTTGAATTTTTAGTCAAAATTACAGCGAAAATCCCTTTATTTTTTTGAAATTTATGATATAATACAAGGTAAGACAGTATGTATTTTTTAAGAAGGGGGGATTTAAGATGAGAAAAGAGTTTTTAGATATAATGGACTCTGAAATAGAGTACTTTGACATTGCAAACGACCAATTTAGTGATGCAAAGGGAATAACTCGCAAAAATGTGGAACAAGTGCTCAAAGATCGCGGCACAAAACTCAGAGAAAAAATTAACCATATAAACGAAACTATAAAATTATCTGTTGTCCCTTTTTTAGAAGAACCTACTAGATTTTCCCGTGAAGAAGTTTTAGAGTTTGACGCATTTGCAGACAAACTTTCAGGCTATGTCGAAAATATAGACAGAGGACTAGCTTTTGACATAAGAGAAGCGATAATTATTTATGCCGAGGATAAAAAAGACGATGAGTTGCTGATTAAAAATTTGTTTTATAAGGGATTGATAATTCATTACATGGCGCCAAAACTCTACAAAAAAGAGGCAGAAGAATGTTATGAAAAGATAATTTCTTATGCAGATAGGTATGAAAGTTTTAAGAAAGAGACAAGAAACCTAATAGCAAAATCATTTGCGAATAGATGTTTAAATTCCGGGTATGGAGATTTCAAACATAAGAGTTATAAGGTTAAAAAAGCCAAAGACTTTTGGGAAAATGTGGCAATGAAAGTAGATCCAGACTTCCCGTGGGATGCTTTTTTTTGGAATATAAATGAGAATTTTGTTACTAGTGGGCTCACTATTATGCGAGACGCCATATACTCCTCGCTTGTAGACGAAGAGAAAAAGAAAGAAGTGTATGATTCTGTATGCTATTTAGAATCTAAACTGCAAAAAAATACAGATATAAAAACCAACGATTATAATTCAGTAGATGTAAAGGTAGGGTACTACAAAAAATGTGTGTCGTATCACTGCGGCTTAATTAGTGTGAACGAGTTAAAAGCTTATTTATATGATAGATTTTTGAATAGTGGCGATGGATATTCTTATGACACGATTTACAGTAAAATACACTTTTCTGCATTATATTTCTTCTACTCTAGGTATGGTGAAGACAGTTTAAAAAACAGCTTGCAAATTGAGAGAATTAGGAAAATGGAAGAACAGGTAAAAGAGTATGTAGAAAATATGCCACACGACATATCGCCTAAATACGCCTCGAATATTTTGACGGGATTTGTACATGGAAGCGCGAGTGTATACGACGATTTAGGTTTTTTAACCTTGCTTTTGGATATCACAATATACAGGCATAAACCGACCTATGTGCACTCGGTAATGGTGGCGAAAATTGCCACCATTATTGCAGAATTTGTACTAAAGTACTATCCGCAAGAATTTATCGGTCTTCCAGAAATGAACTCTGTCAAGCATGTGGTAGAAGAAGCGGACGAAATAATTAAATTTGTATGGTTTTCGGGTCTTGCCCATGATATGGGTAAAATCGTGTACTCACATTTGGTTTCTTTTTATGCAAGAAAGCTAAACGACATAGAATTTAAAATGATAAAGTGCCATCCATCGGCAATTTGTGATTTTATTGCGGTTGGAGTAAAAGATGGAAAAGTTACACAAAATTTGAATGTGCACGACAAAATTTCGGATTTAGGTTTTATAGAAACAAACCAAGTTTTTGCCTCGATAGTCGAGGTGGCACTCGGGCATCATAAGGATTTCGATGGAAAAAATGGATATCCTGTGGAGTTTGATAACCTAAAATCAAAAGTTAAACCTATTATAGACGTAATCACAATAGCGGACTGCATAGATGCAGCTACTGACGGTGTAGGGCGAAGCTATGCTTTTGTTAAAGAGCTTGATGAAGTTATAGACGAGTTTGAGCTTTATGCCGGAACAAGGTACAACCCGACTATTGCAAAGCTTCTTAAAGAAAACGAAGAGCTTAGAAATTTAATAGCGGATGTCATAAAAAATTATAGATACGACATATACTATTCTTGTTTTGATAAATCTGCGCAAATTGATGCAACAAAGGCGCCAGACAGAATATTTTAAAAGACAATCGGCAATAAAATGCAGTTTGTCTTTTTTTATTTGTAAATCTATAAAGATAAATAATAACAAAAGTGTTAACTTGCAAAAAAACACTTGAAAAAATAGTTAAAATTGCGTAAAATATAAGTTGAGGTTTAATGTGATTTAAAACCTTGGAATAAAATAACAATTTATTTTAAATTAAATAAAGTTTATACCGATATTAAGCGGTGGAATGGAGTATTATTATGAGTAAAAAAGTAGCAATTATTATGGGTAGCGACAGCGATTTTCCAGTGGTATCACCAGCAGTTAAAAGACTAAAGGACATGGGTATTCCAGTAGAAGTTAAAGTTATGTCTGCACACAGAACACCACACCATGCAGCAGAGTTTTCTGAGAATGCTGTAAAAAACGGTTTTGGAGTTATTATAGCGGCTGCGGGTAAAGCGGCTCACCTAGGCGGAGTTTTAGCAGCACATACAATTTTGCCTGTAATAGGCATTCCTGTAAAGTCTTCAACTTTAGACGGACTTGACGCACTTTTAGCTACAGTTCAAATGCCTGCGGGTATTCCTGTTGCAACAGTTGCAATAGACGGTGCAGATAATGCAGCTCTTCTAGCAGCGCAAATGCTTGCCTTAAGCGATGAGAGTATAGCTAAAAAACTTGACGAGCACAAAGCAGCAATGGTCGAGGGCGTTTTAAGCAAAGACAAGGCGTTACAAGAAAAAGTAAATGCACTTTAATCGTTTAGGAGAAAAATAGATGAAAAAAACACTTTTAAGAAAATATGCAAGGCTTATTGTAAGAATGGGTGCAAATGTTCAAAAAAAGCAAGGTGTAGTAATAAACTGCGCGGTAGAGCAATATGAATTTGCAAAACTTGTGGTCGACGAGGCATACAAGGCAGGCGCAAAATGGGTTAGAGTCGATTGGTCGTATCAAGATGTAGATAAACTTAAGTTTAAAAACGAAAGCGTTACGACTTTATCAAAAGTTACTGAGTGGGAAAAAGCAAGGGCTCAGCTTACAGTGGACGACGGCCCTGCAATGATACACATAGTTTCAAACGACCCTGACGGACTAAAAGGCGTTAATGTCGAGAAAATGCAAAAGGCAAATGTAGCCAGAATGAAAGTTTTAAAGCCATTTAGAGAAGCATGGGACGGCAAAAACCAGTGGACGATAGTTGCAGTACCTTCTGTAAAATGGTCAAAGAAAATATTCCCAGGCGAAAGAGGATCTAAGGCTGTGGAGATGCTTTGGGAAGCTATTTTTAAAGCGGTTAGAATTAGTGATGACAATGACCCTGTAAAAGAGTGGGAAACTCACAACGCTACTTTGCAAGAAAAATCAAAACTTCTAACAGACTATAACTTTGAATATGTGCATATGAAAAACTCAAAGGGTACAGACTTTAAATGTTGGTTAATTGATAACTGCGTATGGTGTGGCGGTGGAGACACGATAGAAAACGGAACTTTCTTTAATCCTAATATGCCGACTGAAGAAGTTTTTGTAAGTCCTTTAAAAGGCAAGGCAGAGGGCACGGTAGTGTCTGCAAAACCACTTTCTACAAATGGACAACTTATCGATGAATTTTCTATCACATTTAAAAACGGAAAAGCAGTAGAGTGGAGCGCAAAACAAGGCGAAGAGCTTTTAGGCAAGCTTATAGGCATGGACGAAGGCTCGGCTATGCTAGGCGAAGTTGCACTTATTCCATATGACTCTGCAATATCAAAATCAAATTTATTATTTTATAATACTTTGTTTGATGAAAATGCAAGTTGTCACCTTGCTATAGGCAAAGGTTTTTCTTCAAGCGTTAAAGGTTTCGAAGAGATGAGCAAAGAGGAGCTAGCTGAAAAAGGCATTAATGATTCTATCTTACATCTTGATTTTATGATAGGTACAGAAGATATGGATATAGACGGCTACACAAGAGACGGAAAAGCTGTAGCGATATTTAGAAATGGTAACTGGGCAATTTAAGCTTTTAATGAAGAAAGGGAAAGAAAATGAAGAACAGTTTTAGCGAGAGTTATAAAAATGCAGGCGTAGACGTAACAGCGGGTTATGAATCTGTAGAGCTTATGAAAAAGCATATAAAAAGAACAATGATACCGGGTGTTGTATCGGGTATTGGCGGATTTGGCGGACTTTTTGCACCAGATGTAAAAGGAATGAAAGAGCCTGTATTGGTGTCTGGCACAGATGGTGTAGGAACAAAACTGCAAATTGCAATGCTTATGGACAAGCACGACACAATAGGCATAGACTCTGTTGCGATGTGTGTAAACGACGTAATTTGCTGTGGGGCAAAACCTTTGTTTTTCCTTGACTATATAGCATGTGGAAAAAACTTTCCCGAAAAAATTGAGCAAATTGTTGCAGGTGTTGCCGAGGGTTGCGTGCAGTCAAACTGTGCGCTTGTAGGCGGCGAAACCGCAGAGCATCCAGGTGTTATGCCTGAGCATGACTATGATATCGCAGGCTTTACAGTCGGTATGGTTGATAAAGAAGAAATCATAGACGGTAAAAATCTAGCAGCAGGAGATGTGCTTATCGGTATAGCTTCATCTGGCGTGCACTCAAACGGATTTTCTCTTGTTAGAAAAGTTTTTGATGTAAATGAAGAAAATATAAATGTGCACTATGACGAGCTAGGATGTACTTTAGGAGAGGCACTTTTAACTCCTACAAGAATTTATGTAAAATCAGTTTTAAATGCAATAGATAAAGCCGATGTAAAGGCTATTTCTCACATAACAGGCGGCGGATTTCAAGAGAATATCCCACGTATGTTAAAAGACGGACTTACAGCTAAAGTTGAAAAATCGGCTATTCCAAAACCTGCAATATTCTCGCTTATCGAAAAAGTTGGAAATATTCCAGAAAGAGACATGTACAACACATTTAACATGGGACTTGGAATTTGCATGGCAGTTGCTAAAGGCGATGCGCAAAAAGCAGTTGACGCTATTAAAGAAACAGGCGAAAATGCATTTATAATAGGTGAAATAGTAGAGGGTAACGAGGGGGTAATCTTGTGGTAAAGATTGCTGTTCTTGTCTCAGGTGGAGGAACAAACCTGCAAACTTTAATAGATGCCGAGAAAAAAGGCGAAATTAAAGGTGGCAAGCTCTCGCTTGTGGTTTCAAGTAAAGAAGCTGTATTCGCTTTAAATAGGGCAGAAAATGCCAATATTAAAGCCTTTGCACTTCCTAGAAAAAACTTTACGAGTGCCGAAGATTACAGCAAGGAGCTTGTGAGAATTTTTAAAGAGCACGAAATCGATTTTGTAGTGCTTGCAGGATTTATGACTATAGTCACGGGTACATTTATCAAAGAATATGAAAATAAAATTATAAACGTACACCCAGCGCTTATACCGTCTTTTTGTGGACAGGGCTTTTATGGGCTTCATGTACATGAGGGCGCGTTAAAACGAGGTGTAAAGCTAAGTGGCGCTACAGTGCATTTTGTCAATGAAGAATGCGACGGCGGGCCGATAATTCTGCAAAAAGCAGTAGAAGTAAAAACCGACGACACGCCAGAGACTCTTCAAAAAAGAGTAATGGAAGAAGCAGAATGGATACTTTTGCCAAAGGCAGTGTCGCTGTTTTGTGAAGGAAAACTTGAAGTAAAAGACAGTAAAGTTATAGTTAAGGAGTAAGGAAAATGGATACACTATGTATTAGAAAAGAACTTTCGGAAAATGATTATCCCGGCAGAGGAATTATCATAGGTACATCAAAATGTGGCGAATATGCTATGATGGCGTATTTCATCATGGGTAGAAGCGAAAACAGCAGAAATCGTATTTTTGCACTTACCGACGACGGCATTAAAACAGAGGCGTTTGACCCTGCAAAACTAACTGACCCATCACTTGTAATTTACGCACCAGTAAGAGCAATCGACAATAAAACCATAGTGACAAATGGAGATCAAACCGACACTGTTTATGAGTTTTTGCAAAAGGGTGAAAGCTTTGAAGATGCCCTAAGAACAAGAGAATTTGAGCCAGATGCGCCTAATTTCACTCCTAGAATTTCAGGTTTAGTTGAAGTAAAGGATGATAGCTTTACCTATAAAATGTCTATACTAAAAACTTGTGAAGGCGATGAAACAAATGGTCAAAGACAATTTTTTGAGTTTACACAAAAAGCCGGACTAGGACACTTTATTCACACTTATAAATGTGACGGTGACCCAAGAATTCCGTCATTTGAGGGTGAGCCAAAACCTATAAACATGGGTTGTGCGAATATCGAGAAATTCACGGATAAAATTTGGGAAAGCCTAAATGAAGATAATAAAGTTTCACTGTTCACAAGGTTTATTAATCTAAAAACAGGCGAAACAGACACAAGAATAGTCAATAAAAACAAGTGAGAGAGGGAAAATATGAAAGATTTACTTTTGAAATATGGATGCAATCCAAACCAAAAACCATCTAAAATATTTGTAAATGACGGCAGAGATTTACCTATAAAAGTTTTAAACGGCAACCCTGGTTATATAAATTTTATGGACGCATTTAACAGCTGGCAACTTGTAAGAGAGTTAAAACTTGCGACAGGTCTTCCTGCGGCGACTTCGTTTAAACATGTAAGCCCTGCTGGTGTTGGACTTGGCGTGGAAATGAGCGATACGCTAAAAGAAGTTCACTTTGTAAAGGATTTAGACCTTACGCCGATTGCAACTGCATACGCAAGGGCTAGAGGCGCCGATAGAATGTCTTCATACGGCGACTGGGCAGCACTTTCTGACGTTTGTGACAAAGAGACAGCAACGCTTCTTGCAAGGGAAGTGAGCGACGGTATCATAGCTCCTGGCTACACAGACGAGGCTTTGGAAATCCTAAAAACCAAGCGCAAAGGCTCTTATAATGTGGTTCAAATTGATGAGAACTACGTGCCTGAGGCGATTGAGCATAAAGATGTTTTCGGAATTACTTTTGAGCAAGGCAGAAACGAGCTTAAAATCGACGAGGAAATGTTTAATAATATCGTAACAGAAAATAAAGACTTGCCAAAAGAGGCTATAAGAGATATGATAGTATCACTTATCACTTTAAAATACACACAGTCAAACTCAGTGTGCTATGTACTAGATGGTCAAGCCATAGGCATAGGTGCAGGACAACAAAGCCGTATCCACTGCACAAGACTAGCTGGAACTAAGGCGGATAACTGGTATCTAAGACAAAATCCAAAAGTTTTAAACCTACCGTTTAAAGCGGATATAAGAAGACCTGACAGAGATAATACGATAGATGTTTATATTTCTGAGGACTATGAAGACGTGCTTGCAGACGGCGTATGGGAGCAATTCTTTACTGTAAAGCCTGAAGTCTTTACACGTGAGGAGAAAAAAGAATGGCTAAAGAGCATGAGCGGCGTGACTATAGGCAGTGATGCGTTCTTCCCATTCGGCGATAATATCGAAAGAGCAAGCAAATCTGGCGTAAAATACATCGCTCAACCAGGCGGTTCAATCAGAGACGACCATGTTATTATGACTTGTAATAAATACGATATGGTTATGTCGTTCACAGGCATACGACTATTCCACCACTAAGTCCACATGTAAAAATAAAAGCTTTACCGGGTTTTCTCGAAAAATTGCGGTTTCCAAAGGCAGAGCCTTGGGCCGCTTTTCGCAAAAAGCGAAATCCTATCCTTAGAAGAGCTTTTTTGAAGGTGAATTTTTGCGCAAGGTGCAAAAAGAGGAAACTTTTTGCGATAGAAAAGTTTCCTTGATTTGAGATTTTATGCAATGATTTTACATTAAGGTTGGAGTGAAGAGTTAAGGTATTGCAAAAATAAGGAGTACATCATGAAAATTCTTGTCATCGGAAGTGGCGGAAGAGAGCACGCCATAGTAAAAAAACTTAAGGAGAGCAAAAAAGTCACCGAGCTTTTTTGTGCTCCCGGCAATGCTGGCATATCAAAAGATGCTACTTGCATAGACATTTCCGCTATGGATATAGAGGGTGTGTGTAAGTTCTCGAAAGAAAATAAAATGGATGTCGTGTTTGTGGCGCCAGACGACCCACTTGCCGCAGGCATGGTGGATGCGCTAGAAAAAGAGGGATTTAAAACATTTGGACCTAGAAAAAACGCAGCAGTACTAGAGGCGAGCAAAGTTTTTTCTAAGGATTTAATGGAGAAATATAATATTCCGACCGCAGCGTATAAAGTATGTTCAAACTCAGACGAGGCGATATCATACATAAAAGAAAATAACACATATCCAATAGTTGTAAAGGCGGACGGCTTGGCACTAGGTAAAGGTGTTATTATAGCTGAAAACTTTGAAGATGCACAAGATGCAGTTAAATCCATAATGGAAGACAAAGTTTTTGGTGCCTCTGGCAACAACATAGTCATAGAAGAATTTATGACAGGACCCGAGGTCACGGTGCTTGCCTTTACCGATTCAAAAACTGTAAAACCTATGGTATCGTCAAAAGATCATAAAAGAGCGCTTGACGGGAACAAAGGTCTTAACACAGGTGGTATGGGCACAATTTGTCCTAACCCTGATTATACAGACGAGCTTGCTGATATTTGTATGAAAGAAATTTTTATTCCCACAATTGAAGCGATGAACAAAGAAGGTAGACCGTTTAAGGGTTGTCTATACTTTGGGCTAATGCTCACGCCAAATGGGCCAAGGGTAATTGAGTACAATGCAAGGTTTGGCGATCCCGAAACACAAGTTGTTTTGCCGCTGCTCGAGACCGATTTAGTGGATATAATCGAGGCTATTTACAGTGAAAATCTCGAAGATCTTGATATAAAATGGAAAAAAGATTGTAGCGCCTGTGTTGTAATGGCAAGCGGAGGATACCCTGCAAATTACGATAAAGGCATTAAAATAAATGGTTTGGATACAGACGGTGGACTTGACAGTGCCATAGTATATCATGCGGGAACCGCATATAAAGACGGCGATTTTGTCACAAATGGCGGAAGAGTGCTCGGAATTACTGCACTTGGTAACACCTTAGACGAGGCTTTGGACAAAGCCTATGCGTCTGTAAAGCTAATTGACTTTAAAGATGCGCATTATAGGAAAGATATAGGTAGAAGTTAGATGTCGTTAAAAGAAAAATATCAGAATTTATCCAAGAATAAAAAAGCTATAGTCTTATTTTTGACTGTGACATTTGGACTTTCTTGGGTAGCACTAATTATTGCTATGGTTTCAGGAGTTACCACGGCGTCCGACGATTGGGGCATAGTTTATGTAATTAGCATTGTAACCCCAGGCATAGCCGCAGTTTTGGTTAAAAGAATGACGGAGGACAAGAGACACCTTAAGTATAAACCGAGGTTTAGAGGTAACTGGATACAATATCTTGTAGCTATCTTTGTTCCGATGATAGCAATAATTTTTGGAATTACAGTATACTTTCTAGTACAGCCGTCAAATTTTGATGCGAACGCATCACTTATAGTACAGGGTCTTGTAGATACCATGGGCGTAAGTGCAAGTGAAGCGTCATCTGTATTTTATTCAAATATGTTAACCACATTTTTACTTGCGCCTTTTGCACAAATTATTATGGTGTTTTTAGAAGAATTAGGATTTAGAGGATATTTACTACCAAAACTTGTAACCGAATTCGGTGCAAAAAAGGCATTGATTTTTAATAGCCTGATTTGGAGTGTTTGGTATATTCCGATGATAATATTAGGTTTAAACTATGGATTAAACTACTCACTATACCCGTTTACAGGAATAGCACTTACAATTGTTTCTTGTCTTTCTATAGGTGTTTTCACAGGATATTTGACGCTGAAAACAGGAAGCGCACTTCCTGCCTGCTTTGTAAGAAGTACAATATCTTCAATAGGAGGAGTTGGAATTTTCTTCTTGACAGTAGGAGATAACTACAATGTAAGTGAAACTTTGCTAATCGGCCCTTCTGTCACAGGAATTATCGGAATGTCTGGATTTATACTAATAGCGCTTTTCTCTTTTGTAAAGCTAAAAGACTGTACATGGATTGTAAGCGAAGAAAGATTTGAGAGCAAAACAGATAGAATAAAAAAATAATATATTTAAGGGGATTTAGTTATGGGTAAAATTATAACTGTCGCAATTATAGGATTTGGAAGTAGGGGCAGTACTTATGCCTCTATGCAAAATGTCTTTCCGGATAAAATGAAAGTTGTGGCTGTCGCCGATATTGTTCCCGAAAAAGTTGAAATTGCAAAAGAACTTTATAGTATAGCCGATGAAATGTGTTTTTCATCGGCTGAAGCACTTTTAGAACGGGAAAAACTAGCAGACATGGTGTGCATATGCACTATGGACAGACAGCACGTAGAACATATGTTGCCAGCACTTGAAAAAGGATACGATATTTTGCTTGAAAAACCTATTTCGCCTAGTTTGGACGAATGCTACAAGGTGTTAAATGCCGTAGAAATGCATGATAACAAGGTTTTGGTATGTCATGTACTACGCTATACAAAGTTCTATAATACAATTAAGGATATAATAAAAAATGGTTCTATAGGAGATGTTGTTTCGATTACAGCAAATGAAAACGTAGGTTTCTGGCATCAAGCCCATAGCTTTGTTAGAGGAAACTGGGGAAACAGCAAAAAATCAAGCCCGATGATATTACAAAAATGTTCACACGACATGGATATTTTGACTTGGCTTATGGGAAAAAAATGTAAGGCAGTGTCATCGTTTGGAGCCACACATTTATTTAAAAAAGAAAAAGCTCCACAAGGGTCGACAAAATTTTGCTTTGGTGGGTGCAAGGTCAAGGAAGACTGCATTTTTGATGCAGAAAAAATTTATGTAACAGGTGAAAAAACAGGATTTTTACACAAGGAAACATTTATGGCAAGCGTTGTGTGCGAAAACCCTACAAAAGAAAAGTTATATGATGCACTAAAAACGGGAGCTTACGGGAGGTGTGTTTATCACTGTGATAACGATGTGGTAGATCATCAAGTTGTAAACCTTCAAATGGAGGATGACAGTACAATTAGCTTTACAATGTGCGCCTTCACCGAAGATTGCTACAGGTATATACATATCATGGGTACACAAGGTGAAATAAGAGCGGATATGAATTCGAACACGATAACGCACACAGTTTTTTCAAAAGGAAGTACACTAATTGACCTAAATGCCGACAATGAAGATTTGAAAGGCCATGGTGGCGGAGATGAAGGAATTATGGGAGATTTTCTTGAAATGCTTGTAAATGGGCAGGGCGAAAACGAGAGAACGACCACAGTGAAAAACTCTATGCAAAGTCATGTAATTGCCATATTAGCCGAAAAATCTAGAAAAAACGGTGGAGAAGTACAAATTATTAATTAAAAATGGGGATATAGCTATGCTACAAAGATATTTAGGCAGAATTAATAGTAAAATACAAGAACCTAGCTTGGAAAGCTTGAGCGCTTTACAAAGAGAGCATTATGAGGCGGTTCCTTATGAGAATATTGATATTCTTTTGGGGAAAGCTCTGGATTTAAACCCAGAAATAGTATACAAAAAGGTAGTAGAGGACGGTCGAGGAGGATATTGCTTTGAGCTAAATGGCCTATATGCAAAACTTCTCACCGAGCTCGGATATAAATTCACCCAAAGGTTAGGCAGATTTTTGCTCGGCGAGGCAGAAGGATTTATTCCAATGGGAAGACATCGAATTTTGGTAGTAGAGCTAGATGGTAAAAAATATCTAACAGATGTAGGCATAGGCTGTCCGACACCTACTTTGCCACTAGAACTAGCATATGACAAAATTCAAGTCATAGATAATGTAGAATATAAGATAGTAGAGGACAGTGTTTTTAAAAACATATTAAAGTACAAGCATCACGGTGTATGGGAAAATTATTATGCTTTTGGAAATGAAGAAAATTATGATAATGACTTCATCGCACCGTCGCTATACTGCGAACTTTCGCCAGATTCTATTTTCAATAAAGGAACTATGGTGCATATTTACACGAAATGTGGTAGAATATCTATGGATAAAAACCAAGTTAAGCATTTTGAAAATGGAAAAGTTGATGTAAAGTTGATAAGCTGTGCAGATGAAATGAAAAAAGAGCTAAAGGATAATTTTAGGATAAACGTGAGCATCGAAGAGGCGAAAATTTTGTTTAAAAGAAATTTAGCGCTATCTTAAAATAAGGGGAAGCAATGAACGAAAGAGAAATAGCCGAAATAAAAAGGCGATATAAAATAGATAAAAATAATATAACAAAAATCCACGGTTGTTATGTAAATGAGAGAAAAGAAATAATTTCGAGTTTTGAGCAAAGTATGGTAACAATGACCGAGACTGAAAAGGAAATGTACCTTACAGTGCTCAAAAGAACACTTTCTGGAACGGTCAATAAAAACCTGATAGATATTGAATTTGAAACCTCACAAGTGGTAGATGGTGAAGAACATAAGTTTTTAATGGAATTAAAAAACACCAAACTGCAAAATAAAGAGCAGGTAGAGGAGTTTTTTAATAAAATTATAGAAAATACAGCAATAGAGGGAAACTATCTTATTTTGCTCACTTGCGATGTGTATGATGTGCCATACAAAGGAAAGTCGGGCAGTGTAGACATGAATATGTCAACAGACAGTTTTACATATATACTTTGCTCAATCTGCCCTGTAAAGCAGACTAAATCTACACTTGGTTACAGTTATCAAGAGAGCGTTTTTCAAAACAAAGAGGGAATTTGGGCGGTGTCTCCACCGATTGTTGGATTTATGTTCCCAAGTTTTGACGACAGGAGCACAAATATTTACAACGCACTTTATTACACAAAGGATACTGTGGTAGGACACGACGATTTTATTGACACGGTTTTTAAGACCGATGCCCCAATGAGCGCGGCAATTCAAAAGGAAAGCTTTGAAAGTTTGATTACCGACACCGTGGGTAAGGAGTGCAGTCTTGACACGCTAGAGCAAATGCACGAAAAAATTGGGAACTTGGTAATTGCCCATAAAGAGAGCAGAGAACCAAATGCGCTTACGGTGAGCGCAGAGCAAATTAAGTATATACTAGAAGAGAGTGGCGTAAGCGAAGAAAAACTTGAAGGATTTGAACAAAATTTTGAAGCTGAATTTGGTGAAGATTTCTTGCTAAGCCCCAAAAACGTAGTAGATGTAAAGCAATATAACATTACAACACCCGATGTAGTCATAAAAGTCAACCCAGACCGCAAGGATTTAGTACAAACAAGGGTTATAGATGGCAAAAAATATATATTAATCGATGCAAACGAAGGTGTGGAGCTAAATGGAATAAGCTTTAATATTGATGAGGAATAAAATGGAAAATTTAAAAGATTTTTTTAAGGAGCATGGCGAGATTGCAATTGCATTTTCTGGAGGAACAGACTCGTCTTATCTCATGTATGTTGCAAAGAAGTACGCAAAGAGGGTGAAAGCCTATTATGTCAATGCAGAATTCCAACCCGCGTTTGAGTTGGAAGATGCTGAGAAACTTGCAAAAGAGCTAGATGTTGATATGGAAATAATAAATCTTGAGGTTTTGTCAAATTTAGTGGTAAAAAGCAATCCGCACGACAGATGTTATCACTGTAAAAACCAAATTTTTTCGAATATCTTGGCGCATGCAAAGCAAGATGGCTTTACAGAGATTATCGACGGAACGAATGCATCGGACGACGAAGGCGACAGACCTGGAATGAAGGCGCTAAAAGAGATGAAAGTGCTCTCACCACTTAGAATTTGCGGAATTACAAAGAAAATGGTTAGAGATTTTTCTAAGGAAGCAAATTTATTTACATGGGACAAGCCGTCGTATGCCTGTCTTGCAACTAGAATTCCCACAGGAACAGAAATTGACAAGCTTACTTTAGATAAAGTTGAAAGAGCAGAAAATTATCTGTTTTCATTGGGTTTTAAAGATTTTAGAGTGAGAATTTTTAATAAAGCAGCGCTAATTCAAGTACACAAATCTCAAATTTTAAAGTTTTATGATAAAAAAGATGAGATTTTAATTGAAATGAAGAATTATTTTGATAGAATTTTTTTAGATTTGGAGGAAAGATAGCATGGATAGCTTGGCAATCAGGGAGCTCTTGGCAAAAGTTGCAAATGGCGAAAAAAATGTAGACGAAGCGCTACTTGCGCTAAAAATGTCGCCGTTTGAGGATGTTGGATATGCAAAAATAGATCACCATAGGGCGATAAGGCAGGGCGAAGCCGAGGTGATTTACGGTGCAGGAAAAACCGCAGAGCAAATGGAGGGAATTTGTAAGGCGATGTTAAAGGCAGGACAAGAAAATATTCTAATAACCAGACTCGAAAAGACGAGCGGAGAGCATTTAAAGTCGGTTTTACCTTTAACTTATCATGAAATGGCAAGGGTTGGCATAGTCGGAGAAATGCCAAAGCCGAAAACTAAGGGAAAAATAGTCGTGGCGACAGGAGGAACAAGCGATATGCCCGTTGCAGAAGAAGCCGCGCTTACTGCTGAAATACTTGGGAATAAAGTAGTTCGCCTTTACGATGTAGGTGTTGCTGGAATACACAGGTTGCTCTCAAACATGGAAGAAATCATGAGTGCAAGGGTTATAATTGCTATTGCAGGCATGGAAGGCGCGCTAGCAAGCGTTGTGGGCGGACTTGCAGATTGCCCAGTCATTGCAGTACCGACTAGTGTAGGATACGGAGCGGCGTTTGGCGGAGTAGCAGCACTTTTGTCTATGCTTAACTCCTGTGCAAGCGGTATTAGCGTTGTGAATATTGATAACGGTTTTGGTGCTGGATATATGGCAAATATGATAAATAAAATTGGGGAAAGAGGTGATGTGAAGTGAAAACACTTTACATAGAATGTAATATGGGTGCGGCAGGAGATATGCTTATGGCGGCACTTTATGAAATTATAGAAGATAAAGAAGGATTCATTAATAAAATTAACTCACTTGGGATACC
>CAYJIA010000012.1:0-44859 GCA_964370115.1 uncultured Eubacteriales bacterium | reverse complement strand
TTCGTTTCATTTTATTCCCTCCTTATTTATACAATCAAAAAACCGCAGGATTTTCGCCACAATTATTAATTATTCATCATTAATTAACTTATTGTTAATTATATTTTAGCATATTAAATAAAATTTGTCATTGTCAAAAAGTATAATTTTCCATGCATTTATTATTAAATTTAAACATAAAAAAAGGAACGACAATACAATACTGTCGTTCCTAACTTTTTTATTTAATTAAACTTCTTCGCTTTCCTCATCGTCTAGGAAATCCATATCGAACTCTAATAGTTCATCACAGTTTGGGCAGTTAATTGAGCCTTCTTCTAACATTTGTGAGTTTAGCTCTATTGTGTCGTTACAAGTAGGGCAAGTCACTTCTGCGTAGAAATCGTCATCCTCAAAGTCGTCATCACTACATCCGCAGTCGCAGTCGTCGCCACATATGCAACCGTCGCCCTCTACTTCATAGAAGTCTTCTTCTATTTCGCCTAGGTCGCGGTCGATTTCGTCTACTCTCTCATCAACTTCTGCTAGATCGTCTTCTAAGTCTTGAATACTAAAAGACATGTCCTCTAAAAGCTCTAACATCGCTTTTATAACTTTAGTTTCCTTTTTGTTTTGATCAAGCTCTAGACCTTCTACAAGGCCTTTGATGTAAGCTACTCTTTCTAAATTTGTCATCATAATGATTACTCCTTATGCACGGCCCATGTAGTCACCAGTTCTGGTGTCTATTTGGATTATTTCACCTTCGTCTATAAATAAAGGAACTTTAACCTCTGCGCCTGTCTCTAAAACTGCAGGTTTTGTCGCATTAGTTGCTGTGTCTCCTTTAAAGCCTGGGTCAGTTTGTGTTATTTGTAGGTCAACAAAGTTTGGTGGTTCTACGCCAAAAACACTGCCTTTGTAAGAAAGAACTTTACATTCCATGTTCTCTTTTACAAATTTGAAATTATCGCCTAAAACGTTTGAGCTAATTGGAATTTGCTCATAAGACTCAACGTCCATGAAGTAGTATAAATCTCCATCGCTGTAAAGGTATTGCATGTCTTTTCTCTCTACAAATGCTGGTGGGTATTTTTCATTTGGGTTAAAGGTTCTCTCTGTAACCGCGCCTGTCATTACATTACGAATTTTTGTTCTAACAAAAGCCGCGCCTTTGCCTGGTTTAACGTGTTGAAACTCTATAATGGATACAACGTTACCGTCCATTTCAAATGTTACACCGTTTCTAAATTCTCCTGCTGAAATCATATATCTTAACATCCTTTCCATTCGGAATTAATCCGAAAATTAGCTAAATTTATTATACATCTTATTTTATACTATTTTTTATACTTTTTCAAGTAAAACTTATTTAAAGAATAACAAGCTCTTTAGGTGAGTTTGTTAGGCTTTCATATCCGTCTTTTGTTACAAGAACCATGTCTTCAATTCTAACACCAAATTTGCCTGGCAAGTAAATACCTGGCTCGTCTGTAACAACCATGCCCTCTTCTAGCACTGTGTTGTCCATGGCACTCAGTCTTGGCCACTCGTGAATATCAAAACCAACGCCGTGACCTAAGCCGTGGCCAAAAGTTCCAGCATATTTTGCATCTATAATATCTCTTGCAACTTTATCTACATCAGAGCAAATTGCACCTGGTTTTATTGCATACATAGCTTCATTATGTGCTTTTAAAACTGTTTCATACACATCTCTTTGCTCATCGCTTACATGTCCCAAAGCAACTGTTCTTGTCATGTCTGAGTGATAGCCGTCAAGCAAGGCTCCTGTGTCCATAGTAATAAAATCGCCTTTTTTGATTTTATTTTTGCCTGGAACACCGTGGCACATTGAAGAATTTTCACCAGCCACAATTATAAGGCTAAACGCAACGCCGTCTGCACCATTTTTTCTCATAAAGAATTCAATTTCAAGTGCTATATCTCTTTCTACTGCACCCTCTTTAATAAACGGTAAAATATGCTCATATGCAGCGTCTGTAAGGCTTTGAGATGCTTTAATTTTCTCTACCTCGTCGGCTGTTTTGATTATTCTTATGTCTTTTATCACATTGTCAAGACTGTCATCAAATATAGCCTTTGCGCCTACAGCCTCGCAAGCAGTTTCAAACTTTTTAGCCTGTGCATATGGCAGTGCAGCTGTTTCCATATAAACATTTTCGATATTATGCTTCTTTAGAATTTCTTTTATTTTCTCATCGGCATTTGAAAACATCTCAACAGTTACGCCTTTTGCATTATTTGTTGCGACTTCAATGTATCTAAAGTCTACAATGAGATAAGACTCTTCTGCTGTGACAATAACAAATCCCGCAGACGATAGAAGCTCTGTAAAATATCTTCTGTTAGTGCTTGAATAAATTATAGCTGCGCTCTTTTTGTCACCTTTTAAAAGTGCATTTGATAGACGCTCGATTTTGTTTTGCATTACAATTTGCTCCTTTTATATCAATTTGGCATTTCGCCTTGTCTTTGTTTCTAGTTTTCTACGAAGTTTATAACTAAACCCAGTTTCCACCTCAATAGGATTTACAAGTATAGATTTCATTTTGCCCATATTTGCACCCATGATGTCGGTAAAAATTTGGTCACCCACAACGACACATTCCGAGGACTTTACTCCAAGTGCCTTTTTTGCCACTGAGAAACCTTTTGGAAGAGGTTTCATTGCAAAGGAAACATAAGGTAAATCAAATTTTTTTGCAATAGAAGATACGCGCTCCTCAAAATTATTTGAGACTATATATACCAAAAAATCATTTTTCTGCAAATTTTTAATCCAGTCTATGCTTCCCTCTATCGGATTTTTAGATACATATGATGTAATAGTATTGTCTACATCTAAGAGTACAAGCTTTATACCCATTTCTTTTAACTTTTCGGCTTTAATATCGGTAACTAAATTGCATTTATATGTTGGTTTTAACACCGGCATTTTATAAACTCCATTCATTTTTACAAAAATAAAAGTGGGCACAAAAGCCCACTTTACATTTAATAACTTATTACTTAAATTTGCGCTTGCGAGCTGCTTCGGATTTTTTCTTGCGTTTTACTGAAGGTTTCTCATAAGCTTCTCTTTTGCGAACCTCAGCGATAACACCTGCTCTAGCGCATTGCTTTTTAAAGCGTCTAAGTGCACTATCTAAAGTTTCGTTATCCTTAATTCTGATTTCAGCCATCTATATCCCTCCCATCCGCCATAAGGCAGGGGTATTTTGTTAATTTTTATAACAAAAGTAATTATATAGCTTTTAAAGAGAATTGTCAAGTGTTTTTTGCATTATCTGAAGATTTAATTAATTTGAAAGAATTTTAGCCACTTCATATAGCTTTTCATTAAATGTTCTAGGTTGATCTAACGCCTCTGTTATGTCTAAATCTGTAACACGAGCATCTTTCATAACGACAACACGGTTACTTTTTCCATTGTGCAGAAGTTCTACGGCATGATGACCCATGATGCTTCCAACAAGTCTATCTCTTAAAGTAGGTGAGCCACCTCTTTGAACATGTCCTAAAATTGTCGCACGGCTTTCAATACCTGTTGCCTTTTCGATTTTTTTAGCTAGTTCTTGAGTTTTGCCAACACCTTCGGCAACAACTACAATAAAGTGTCTTTTGCCTGTTTTTTGTGATGCCATAATTCTTGATACTATATCTTTTTCAAAGTCAAATTCAATTTCAGGAACAAGTGTCGCAATGGCACCTGTCGCTATACCAGTCGAAAGTGCGATATCGCCACATTTTCTACCCATAACCTCAACAACACTGCATCTGTCGTGTGATTCAGTAGTGTCACGAAGTCTGTCTATCATTTCCATAGCTGTATTCATTGCTGTATCAAAGCCTATTGTATAATCAGAGCTTGCTATGTCGTTATCAATAGTACCTGGTACACCTATACAAGGAATTCCAGCTTGTGTAAGGTCTCTTGCGCCTCTAAATGAACCGTCACCACCTATTACAACAACACCATCTATGCCCATTTCACGGCATTTATTGGCAGCTTTCTTTACGCCCTCTACACTGTTGTACTCTGGGCTTCTCGCTGTGTATAAAAATGTTCCACCAGACTGAATAGTGTCGGATACACTTCTAATATCAAGACGTACAATGTCGCCATTTAAAAGGCCGTTGTATCCTCTTTTAATACCGTATACTTCCATACCCATTCCTATAGCAGAGCGCACAACACCTCTTACAGCTGCATTCATGCCCGGTGCATCTCCACCACTTGTTAATACTGCAATTTTTTTAGCATTCATTTTAATTTCCTCCAAGTAATTTATCTATAGCAATTAATTAATTTACATGCAACTATTATTATATATAACTTTCGTTTAATATTCAAGTACTAATTGCAGTAATTTATGTCCGAATTACAACATTTTCTTCGCCTATAAGTTCATTTAACCTTTTTATGAACACTTCATTTATGTCCACTTGCATGTTTCGCGGTGCTTTCACCCATTTTCCAGTTTCTTCAAAGAATATATACAAGTCGTTTCCACCTTTAAAAATGTCCACATATTCCATTGCTTTTTCATATTCACTACATTCTTTTTTTGAAAATCTTAAAAACAAACCTGTCTTTTTGGGTTTTTTAACTCCCATAGCCATAAGGTCGCTGTCGGCAGACGGAGGCACTGCGTAATCAAATATTATTTTTGGCTCACGCTCTTCTGTAAAGCTTAGTTTCCCATGAACTTTCAAAATATTTCCCTCTATGAGAAGCTCCTTATATTTTTCATAAATTTGTGGAAACACTATTATTTCAAGAGCGGCATACATGTCCTCGGCGGCCAAAAACGCAATTACATTATTATTTTTTGTAGTTTTTCTCTTCACAGAGTCGACGATTACCAATATGTTTACTTTCTGCTCGTCGTGGTACTTGTCGTTTTCACCCCCCGCGCTCGCTATAAGCTCGTCTATCCTTGAGACTTTTCCGCTTTTATAAAGCTCGTGATACTCTGCCATAGGGTGACCTGAAAAATACATCCCCGTCACTTCTTTTTCCATTGCAAGAAGCTCTCTGCTTGAAAAATCACTCACCGGTGCAATGTAGTAAGAGGAGCTATCTACTGTGTCGAAAAATCCTATTTGTCCCTCAATATTTTTTCTTCTCTCGTTTTCAATGCTGTCAAACATAGGTTGTAGGTTTTGTAGCATTTCTTTTCTGTTGTTGCCAAGGCCGTCTAGCGAGCCACTTTTTATAAGGCTTTCTACCGCCCTCTTGTTTAAATCCTTGTTTTGTACCCTCTTGCAAAAATCGTAAAAAGACTTAAATTTTCCGTTTTCTTCTCTTTCTCTTACTATTCCTGCTATGGCCCCTCTTCCCAAGTTTTTAATCGCAAGCAGTCCAAACCTTATGGAGTCGTCTTGTGTTGTGAAGCTGTGCTTACTAAAATTTACATGAGGGGCAAGTACCGATATATTCATCCTATTGCATTCTTCTATATAGGTTGAGACTTTTGAGGCAACACTCAAAACGCTCGTTAAAAGTGCCGCCATATCCTCTTTAGGATAAAAATACTTCATGTATGCCGTTTGATATGCAAGCACTGCGTATGCAGCTGCGTGAGATTTATTAAACGCATATGCCGCAAAACTTTCCATCTCGTTAAATATGCTGTTTGCAATTTCGGCACTTACGCCACGATTAACACAGCCCTCTATGTCCCATGTTCCGTCCTCATTTTTAGAGCCGTTTACAAACACATCGCGCTCTTTTTCCATTACATCTTGCTTTTTCTTAGACATTGCACGGCGCACCAAATCCGCCCGTGCAAGCGAATAGCCTGCAAGTTCTCTAAAAATCCTCATAACCTGTTCTTGATAAATAATACAACCATAGGTCACATCTAATATTTTAGAGAGTAATGGGTGCTTAAATGTAATATTTTTTGGATTTTTCCTGTTTTTTACATAGGTATCGATAAACTGCATAGGTCCTGGTCTAAACAGAGATATTATAGCTATCAAATCCTCTAGGCTTTCTGGTTTACTTCTCATCAGCACACGTTTCATGCCGTCTGACTCAAATTGGAACACACCCTCTGTATGTCCCTCGGATATCATTTCATAAACCTCTGGCACATCGTACGGTATTTGTTCTATGTCAAAATCTACTCCATTTTCATTTAACATTTTTTGCGCATTGTCTATTACCGATAAGTTTCTAAGCCCCAAAAAGTCCATTTTCAAAAGCCCAAGTTCCTCTATCGTTCCCATTGTAAACTGAGTCACTATAGAGTCTTTGTTTCTTGCAAGCGGAACATACTGCATTACTGGTTTATCCGTGATAACCACACCTGCCGCATGGGTAGAGGCGTTTCTTGGCATACCTTCTATTTTTCTTGCCATATCTACAAGCTCACGCACTTTTTCGTCGCTCTCATACCTTGCCTTAAATTCTGGGATTTGATTTAACGCCTTGTCGATTGTAATCCCTATGGTTTGTGGTATCATTTTTGCTACTGCATCTGCTATATTGTAAGGAATTGCCATGGCGCGTGCAACATCCCTTATGGCAAGTCTTGCCGCCATAGTACCAAAAGTTATGATTTGCACCACGTGGTCATCGCCGTATTTTCTTACAACATAGTCAATAATTTCCTGACGTCTTTCATCTGAAAAGTCTATATCAAAGTCAGGCATACTTATACGCTCAGGATTTAAAAAGCGCTCAAAAATCAAGTCAAATTTTATAGGGTCAACACCCGTTATACCCACGCAGTAAGCCGCTATGCTTCCAACACCCGAACCCCTGCCAGGGCCTACGGGCACGCCTATGCTTTTTGCGTATCTTATAAAATCATATACTATTAAATAGTAGTTTATATAACCCATAGTCTCTATGGTGTTTATTTCGTATTCAAGCCGTCTCACAAGGCTTTCGTCTGGGTTTTCGCCATAATGTTTTAAAAATCCGTCATAACAAAGTTTTTTAAAGAATGTCACGTTGTCACTGCCGTCCTCAGTTTTAAATGCAGGAAGTTTTGTCACGCCAAATTCAAACTCCAAATTACATGCGTCGGCAATTATCGCCGTATTGTCGCAGGCCTCTGGGAAGTTTGGAAAAAGCGCCCTCATCTCCTCTTCTGATTTAAAATAAAACTCGTTTGACCCAAACTCCAGCACATCTTCGTCGTCTATCGACTTATTCGTTTGTATGCAAATGAGCACATGGTGCATTTTCGAGTCTTCTTTTAATACATAGTGACTGTCGTTTGTCACCACAAGCGGTATCCCCGTCTCTTGTGACAACTTTATTATAAGGGGGTTTATTCTTTTTTGTTCGGGCAAACCGTGGTCTTGAAGTTCTAGGTAATAGTTACCCTCGCCAAAAAGCTCTTTATATCTAAGGGCTATTTCCTTTGCCTCATCATAATCGTTTCGCATTAAGGCGCGTGGTATTTCTCCCGCAAGGCAGGCAGAAAGTGCTATAAGACCCTCGCTATGCTCTTTTAAAAGCTCAAAGTCTATTCTAGGATTATTATAAAAACCCTCTGTATAGGCAAGGGACACCATGTGTATAAGATTTTTATACCCCGTCTCATTTTTACATAACAAAACAAGGTGCCTGTTTTCTCTGTCGAACTCATGCACCTTATCAAATCTTGTTCTTTTTGCCACATAGACTTCGCAGCCTATAATGGGTTTTATCCCTCTTTTTTTTGCCGCCTTATAAAAGTCTACTACACCATACATAGAGCCGTGGTCGGTAATCGCCACTGCTGTTTGTCCTAGTTCTTTTGCACGGTCAAGCACATTTTCTATGCGACAAGCGCCGTCTAAAAGGCTGAACTCTGTGTGCAAATGCAAATGAGCAAACGCCATTACTTTTCACTCTCCTTACACTTTTGTGAAATCTCTAAAATCTCATTCATTCTGTGGTTTACACCAGATCTGCTTATATTTAAAATTTGTGATAGTTCTTTAAGGCTTGCCTGTGGGTTTTCAAGCCTTATTATCGCAAGTTGTTTAAGCCTGTCATCAAGCGCATCTATTCCTATCGTATCGCTTATTATTGCTATTGCAATGGTTTGCTTTGCCGATGCCGAAAGAGATTTATCTATATTTGCAGTCTGAAAATTTGCTTGTCTATTAATATTATTTTTAACCTCTTTGTACATTTTAACCTGCATAAGCTCCATAGATGAATTTGAAGCTCCCATAAATGTGAGTATATCTTCCACCGCCTGTGCGCCTTTTATGTATACAACATAGTTATTCCAGCGCTCTTGAAGTTTCGCATTCACAGGAGTTTGGCTGTTAATTAAGCTCATTATCTTTTCTGCAAGCTCTTTTTCAGGCAGTAAAAACTCCAACCTATATTCTTTTTCGGGCTCACTTGATGCACCAAAGTGGACAAACATAAACAGCAAAAAAGTCTTTATACAGCACTCATTTTCCAATTGGACCGTCTTATATGACATACCATTTTCAATCACATTTTTACAGCATAAATTCTTTTGTTCAATTTTTGAAAGTTCTTTTTTTATTTCTTGCGAAAACGCCATTACCTAACCTCTTTATCACTTCTTAATATCTCTGTGGCTGACCGTTGTGTGCACGCCTTTTTTGTCTAGATAATCGTGAAGATACCTTGCAAGCGTAACAGAACGGTGGTGTCCACCGGTACAGCCAACAGCGACCACAAGCTGACTTTTGCCCTCTTTATTATAAAGTGGCAATAAATAATCTATCATATCTATAAATCTCGTCACAAAACCCTTAGTCTCTTCACAGTCCATTACATAATTATAAACCTCGTCGTTGAGTCCCGTTTTAGGCTTTAATTCGTCTATATAAAATGGGTTTGGCAGGCACCTAACATCAAAAATCAAATCTGATTCAAGTGGTATTCCGTGTTTAAAACCAAAACTTATGCAGTGAACTATCGTAGTTTTTTCTACATCTTTTAAAAACAGCTTCACAATTCGCTCTTTCATACTTTGCGCCGAAATATGCGAGGTGTTAATTATAAAGTCCGCGCGCTCCTTGACGGGCTTTAGTATCTCTTTTTCAAGTCTTACAGCCGTTTCAAGCGAGCCGTTTACATCTCCTGCAAGCGGATGTTTTCTTCTGGTTTCTTGATATCTATTTACAAGCACCGATTCAGACGCCTCTAGATAGAGTATTTTATAGTCAATATTTTGCTCGGCTAAGATGCTGAGTGCATTAAAAAACGATTTAAAGAGCTCTCCGCCCCTAGTGTCGGTAACAACTGCTATTCTTTGAGGCATACCCTCTGATTTTACGCATAAGTCATGAAAAATAGGTATCATTGTAGGCGGCAAATTGTCCACACAATAAAAACCTATGTCTTCCATTGCGTCAATAGCCTTTGATTTTCCTGCACCCGACAGTCCTGTAACTATAATAAATTCCATAAATTTTACTCCATTTTAATTAAATCCGATAAGCTCTACTTCGCACTCAAGCATTATCCCTTTTTTATCATAAACTTCTTTTTTTACTTCTTCAATAAGCCCTAGCATATCCTCACAGGTAGCATTGTCATAGTTTATCAAAAAACCAGCGTGTTTTTCACTGACCATCGCACCGCCCACACTCTTGCCTTTTAGTCCACACTCGTCGACTAATGCCGAGGCATATCCTTTTTCTGGTCTTTTAAATGTGCTTCCCGCACTTGGATATTCAAGTGGCTGTTTATCCACTCTTTTTTTCAAGGTTTCATCCATTTTACTGGATATTTCATCTTTATCACCTTTATTAAGCTTTAATATCACACTGCAAATTACGTTTTCGCTTTTTGTGTAAATGCTTTTTCTGTAAGACAGTTTCATTTGTTCGTTATTAAGACTTGCAAACTCACCGTCTTTTGTCATATGCGTTGCAGTCTTTATCACATCTTTCATCTCTCCGCCATAAGCGCCTGCATTCATATAAACCGCACCGCCTACACAGCCAGGTATGCCATAGGCAAACTCCAAACCGCTAAGGCCGTTATTCTTTGCAAAGATGCAAAGGTTTGACAAATTTACGCCCGCACCACAACTTATCTCGTCTTCGCTTATAAGTTTAATCTCGGAAAATTCTTCACAAAGCTTTAAAACCACGCCCCTAAAGCCCGTGTCGCTCACAAGCAAATTAGAGCCTTTTCCTATTACAAAATGTGGTATATCTTCATCTTTTAGCAGTCTAACTACATCTTTTAAAGTTTCAGGCGACGGCACAAGGCATACCCTGTCTGCCTTTCCACCTATTTTAAAACTCGTATAATTTTTAAGCTCTTCTGAGTTTTTCACTTCAATTTTCGCTTTTTCACAATACTCATCAAATGCTAAATAGTTCATCTGCAAAATAGTTCTCCTTTATATGTCTAAATCTCTCATAATTTCTTCTGACTGTAAGCTCTCGGCGTCCACACCCATATTGAGCAGTAACTCTCTAGCCGCGTTATATCCCATTTTCTTTTGTCTATTATTCATGGCTGCGACTTCTATGATAACCGCCAAGTTTCTACCAGGTTTTACAGGTATGGTCATAACAGGAACTTTTATTCCCAAAAGCTCTGTATATTCGCTGTCCATTCCCATTCTATCGTATACCTTTGAGCTATCCCAAAGCTCTAGATTTATTATCATGTCTATTTTTTCTTGCGGTTTTACGGCACCCATACCAAAAATTCTTCTGGCATTAATAATTCCTATACCACGAACCTCTATAAAATGCCTAATATTTTCAGGAGACTGCCCTACAAGCGATTTGCTCGACACACGGCGTATTTCCACCGCGTCATCGGCTATTAGCCTATGGCCTCTTTTTATAACCTCAATAGCGGTCTCACTCTTACCAACACCGCTGTCACCGACAAGTAAAATACCCTCACCATACACTTCTACTAAAACGCCATGTCTTGTAATTCTCGGTGCAAGCTCTACATTTAAGTATGCAACAAGAGAAGCCACGACATTTGATGTGGTGTCATTTGAAAGCAGTAGCGGAACATTGTTTTCCTTTGCACTGTCTATTATAACCGAATCCGCCTCTATTCCACGCGAAATAATTACAGCAGGAGGCCTTTTGCTAAACAGCATTTTTATTGCATTTGCCCTTTTTTCCTCACCAAAATTTTCGAGCATGGCAATTTCCGACCAGCCGATTATTGTAATCCTCTTATCGTCGTAATAGTCGTAAAATCCGTTTAGTTCTATTCCTGGTCTGTTTACCTCTTTAGAATGTATAAGCACTGCACTTGCATCGTCATTTACATATATTGTCTCAAGTGATAGTTCTTTGATTATTTTTTCAAGCGAAATTGAGTATTCCATAATAAATATACCTCGCATTTTCTTTTTCTTTTTAGTATATCATTACTCACCATAAAACTCAACCTTAACACCTGTGTTTTTTTGCTATTTTTTTATGTTTACAATAAAATTTTATTGTGATATAATGCTCCTTACACGTCTTTATGAAATTGGAGGATATCGTATGTTAGCAAAGTTTAAATCACTTTTCGGTACGCAGGACATGACAGTCGGAAATCCCACTTCTGTGCTACTAAAATTTTCTATACCACTTTTAATCGGAAATTTAGCTCAACAACTTTACAGCACAGTCGACGCTGTAATCGTCGGACAATATGTCGGCGACACAGCCCTTGCAGCCGTAGGCGCTGCTTTTCCTATATTCAACCTACTCTTAGTATTCTTTATGGGAATTTCAATGGGTGCTGGAATTATAGTCTCTCAGTATTTTGGAGCAAAAAACCGTGAGATGCTTTCAAAAACCATTGGCAATATAATCACTTTAACCCTTTTAATGACTGCATTCATAATGGTAGCAGGCTCACTTATTGCCTACCCCGCACTAAACCTTGCCGGCACACCTGCAGAAATTGTCGACGATGCCGCTGCCTACTTAATAACAATTTGTATAGGCTTTTTAGGCTGTGCCTTTTACAACATGATATCTGGAATGCTCCGTGGTATGGGCGATTCTATTATGCCTCTTGTATTTTTACTTATCACCTGTTTTTTAAACATAGTTTTGGACATACTATTTGTCGCGGGCTTTGGCATGGGTGTTTTTGGTGTAGCACTTGCAACGGTTATAGCTCAAAGCTTTTCAGCTGTGCTCTGCCTTATAAGGCTTTTAAAAATGAGAGATGTCATAGACATGAAAAAATCCAATTTAAAGCTTGATAGCCATATTATTTCAAGGACTGTAAAGCTCGGAATGCCAGCAGGACTTACTCAGGCTATATTCGCCTGTGCAGGCATTGTGGTGCAGTCGCTTACAAATTCTTTTGGAACCTCAATAATAGCAGTCACGACTGTTGTAATGCGTGTAGACGGATTTGCCGTTTTACCCTGTATGTCTTTTGGCATGGCAATGACCACCTATGTCGGGCAAAATATTGGTGCGGGTGAGAAAGATAGGGTAAATTCAGCCGTAAAACATGGTATGAAAATTTCCCTTATAGTGTCTACGTTTATCGTTTTACTAATAGTTTTCTTTGGCAGATACTTAATACAAATATTCACAAACACACCTGAAGTTTTAGAAATGGGCGAAAGCATGTTAAGACTTCTAGCCGTTGGATACATAGCGCTCACGGTCATGAACGTGTTCATGGGAATAATGAGAGGTGCCGGCGACACTGTAACGCCTATGATAGTCTCAATAATCGGAACCATAGGAATAAGGGTACCCATAGCTTATGGTATAGCATACTTCACAAGAAGCGAAGCCCTACCAAACGGAAATCCCGAGGCAATTTTCTACTCACTTTTAATTTCATGGATATTTGGAGCCATACTCACAGGCATACTTTACAAAAAGGGAAAATGGAAAACCAAGCATAAAAAAGAGAACGATTCGTAACGAATCGCTCTCTTTTTTTAAGTAATAAGTAATAGTGAATAGTGAATAAGTGCAGTTCACGCCTTCGGCGTGTTTTAAATATAAAAACGCAAAGCGTTTTCGCCACAACTATCCACTATCCACTCTCAACTATCAACTATTAATCGCCACTTCCAGTGCTTTTGCAAGCTGTGCTGGACATGATGTTGGTCTGCTGCCACATTTTATGCCCTTACATTTTTCGATGTAGTCTCTTGCATTCATTCCGTTTGCAAGTATCGCAACGCCTTGTAGGTTTCCACTACATCCGCCTTCAAACTCTACCGATTTTATAATGTCGCCGTCAAGCTCTATTTCAATTTGTCTTGAACATACGCCTGATGTTTTATAGCTGTGTTTGCTCATAACTTTTCTCCTTTATTCATTCGTAAGCCTCTTATAGCTTACTTTATTTATACAGTGATTATACAACAACACATTTAAAATTGCAAGTATCACACATAAAGCCGCTATGGCATAGTGATGAAGCGTTATAATGCCTGTAAACTGTAGCATGATTAAAATTATAAGCGCCACTCCTATATAAGCACAAGACAGTAGTGCATCTAGGGGTCTTTTACTGTTTTTTGAAAACAGGTAGGTCACAAGTACTGACAAAATCATTAAAAGCGGTGAGAAAACACTCAGTGCAATCAGCTTATAAAGCCATTTATCAATAGGCATTTGATACATCATTGCACCCATAGACACAATAACTGCAAACGACGCAACTGCACAAATAGTCGGTATCAGAGCACTAATAATACTGCACCAAAGTTTTGTTTTAAGTATGATTTTGGTATCACATTTTGTATTTAACAATACTTTCATAGTCTTATCGTTTCTCTCGCTCACAAAAAGTGTCGCCACGGGACCCGTGCCACAAATAAGTGGTATCAAAACAAAAAACATAGGGTAAATAAAATTTAATACAATATGATAAAGCTGTTGTTTGTCATTAAACCCTAAGTCACTTGGGAGTAAATTTGATAACAAATCGAGGCTTTCCTTTGTCGCAATAGAGGGTATAAACAAGCAAATAAGCGGTATTATAGCCCCGAAAAATATAGCAAAAGAGGGAAGCAGCATCTTGTTAAAGCTAAATTTCCATATATAAGAAAAATCTTTAGCAAATAAAAACAAGTTAATCTGAGTAAATTTTTCATTCAACTTTTCAAGTATCATGTATTTTCCTCCATTACTTTTTTATACACCTCACTTATAGTGGGCATATATAAATTTGCCGACAAGAGCTTATTATCGTTTTCTATCAAGGTTTTAAATAACTTGGGCATATCGGCATAGGATGATACTTCTTTTAAAAAACATTTCCCCTGAGTTTCAAATTCTTCTATCCCAAAAAGTTTATTGTCAATAGTCTCAATTTTTACGACGGGCTTAAGCTTTAGTTTTGTGATAAGCTCGTTTAACGTGCCCTGCGCCTTTATTTTTTCATCTTTCACAAATATATAACTGTCACAAAAACTTAAAAATTCAGGCTGACTGCCACTTATGACAACTGCAACCTTTTCTTCTTCTACTCTCTTTTTAAGAAAGCTCACTACCTCACCTATTGTGGCAATGTCTAAATCTTTTAACATATCTTCAAGCACTACAAACTCTGGCTTTGAAATAAACGCACTTGCGACTATTAGCTTTCTATAGCTTGCAGTGTCAAAACCTTTGATTTTACTTTCGTTATCCTGCCAAATTTCAAATTCGTGCAAAAAATTCGATGCGCTCTCTCTGGCTTTTCTCACCGAAATATCATTCATACAGGCAATAAAAACCAAATTATCATAGGCGCTGTAATTTTCAAAAAGTTTAGTTTTTGCAGACATAATCACTGGATTTTTTTCTTCAAATGCCTTTGTGATATATCTTATATCCGAAAAATGCTCCCCTATTACACCCAAAACTTCTCCGCTTTTAAAATCGAGTGTGTGCATTATCTCACCTCTGATGTTCCTTTTTCTACAAGATAAGTCGCCTCTAAATCCGCCAAATGCAGTTTTACAGCAAGTGGATATCTATCATATGCCTGACTTATAGCAAAAGAGCCACCCCTTACGCTGTCATCAAATCCACCCATATGCCATCTTATCGCCATCGCCTCGTCTATTTTAAGCCTAATAAATCTTTCAATTAAGAAAACTGATTTCTCGCCGTGTCCATAAGGAAATTTATCTTCTACCATAAAAAACGGTTTCTTTTCCCATTGACCTGTCTCTTCATTCTTGACATTTCTTGTCGATGTTTTGTAAAACTCTGCCTTACATATATCGTGAAAAAGTGCTGCAATAGCAAAACTTTCTTCGTTGTCGCCCTCTTCAAAATACTTAGCTCTTAAAACCTCATACACATTGACAGAGTGCATTAAAAGCCCGCCCTCACAGGCACAGTGAAATTTAGTACTGGCAGGTGCCGTAAAAAAGTCGGTTTTTTCAAGCCAGTCCAAAAACTTCTCGCTTCCATCTCTTTTTACATGCTTTGCAAAAATCTCGTGAAATCTTATATTAAAATCACTTAAACTATTCATATATTTCTCCTTAAAAAGCTTTAGCAAGGCGCAACTTACGCCTTGCTAAACTCAAAATTTTTAATCATCGAATGCGTCTTCTACCACGTCTCCGACGCTTTCTACCGCGTCTTCCACTCTCTCCACTGCCTCGCAGCCAACAAAAGCGAACATCATGACAAGCATAAGCATTGCCGCAATTATTCTTTTCATAAAAAAATACCTCCTTAAAATCAAGCGTTAATTATAGATTTTAGATAATCTCTTGCCAAGATTATGTCTTTTTCAGGATCGTCTCCAACTTCACGCTCTATTGTTAAATAACCTTTATAACCTATGTCCTCTAAGGCTTTTAGGTAAGTTTTAAAGTTAACGCCACCAGTTCCTAGTGGAAGTTCCTCAAAAGATGCATCTAAAAGCATTTCTGACTCTTCCATTTTGTAAACGATTTCAGGGTCAGCTTCATATAGTCTTATACCATCTTTTGCGTGAGTATGTACTATATAGTCTTTTAATGTATATACAGCCTCTGTTGGGTCGTCGCCTGTTACCATCACAAAGTTTGCAGGGTCCATGTTTACCGCAACACCTTTAGAGTTTAAGCTGTCTAAAAATTCTTTTAGCACCACTGCTCTTTCAGGTCCTGTTTCAACTGCAAAATGAGCATTTAAGCTATCTGCATATTTAGCAAGCTCGCCACACGCGTCTTGCATAATTTTATATCTTGGGTGATTTTTATCTGTTGGCACTACACCTATATGGGTAGTAACTATATTTGTCTCAAGCTCTTTTGCAAGCTCCAAAATTCTTTTCGAGTTTTCGATAAGCTCCACATTTTTTTCAGGATAAACAAAACCCATTCCAAGATCACCGCAAAGTGCCGCGACTTTAAGCCCATTTGACTTTACCATATCTAAAATTTCTTTAGTTTTTTGTGGTGTCATTTTATCAAAAGAAGTCTCATCTTTTGTTGCATGAATTTGCACACCTTCAAGCCCTAAGTCTTTTGCTTTTTTCAAAGCACTTGCTATGTCAAGTTTAAAAGATTCTGTAAGCACGCCGATTGGAAAATTGTACATTTTAACCGCTCCTTTAAATTCAAATTATTTTCTAAATATATAATATCACACATTATATATTTGTCAATCATATTTACTTGCTTAAAAACATATCTCTAAGACTTTCCATATGTCTTACAAGCATTTCACGGTTCACATAGTATTTCATCGCAGTGGTGTTCACATTTTCAATAAAAATAATTCCGCTACTTACCAAGGAGCTTATATGGTGCGAAATTGTCGCAGGTGTTATGCCGAGCCTTTCTGCAAGGGTTTTTCCGTTGCATGGCGAGTCCAAAAGCGACATGACCATTTCATATTTTCTCGCCTCACCCAAGCATTTAATTACATTTTGCAACTCTTTTTTTGACGGTTTATTTTTCACTAAACTCGAGACATAGTAGAAAAATATACCTATAAACATGCAATTTTCTATGCTGGTTTCTCCAAGGTCCGTTATTCCAGCTCCATTAAATACAGCCAGAGAAAGAAATATTTTCGGCATTTTTTCTTCAGAGAAGTTCATGTGAAAATGCTTTAACAACTCTTTGTCCGTAGCATTTTCTAAAAAGTCTTCAAGCCTTTTTTTGTGTTTTTCCATTACAGGCTCTATCATTTTTAAATTATCGATATACACATTGTAAACTGCATCCAAAATACTCTCTATCGTTTTCTTATAGCTCTCAAAATTAGTTACAGCATTTAAAATCTTCCATTTTTTACCGTCCTCAAGCCCGCTGTTTTCAAGCTCACTTAAAAACTCATCTAAACTTTTTATGCTTGTTAACTTTTCTCTTTCGACAAATGCAGGATTTATTTCACCTTTATAGATAAATGCATGGTACGCTGCCGAGTAAATGCCTGCTTTTTCATCACAATCCATCACATTACAAAAATGTGGCAGATACATTGTGAGCATCGCAGTTATAGATGTTTCCTCAAACTGCTCTTCTTTTTCTGTTATCGCACCAAAATATTTCTCTAAAGTCTCATCGTCTATATTTGATTTTTCATATACAGTATTAAAAAAGTCTTGCAAAAGTCTAGCGTCGTCTAATAGCTCTTTCCCCTCAACTTTTGACATATCATGCTCTTTTAAAACTTTTTCCGCCCAAGAAAGCACAGTGTAATCTTCGCCCTTATCTCTCTTACAGCGCGCCATAAATTCCAAACACACCATGACTTCAACTTCTTTTGCTATTTCAAAGCTATGCACTTTCTTTTGTATTTTCTCCGACATTTTCATCATCCTCTAAATTAATTTTCTTGTTCGCGAAAACAAACAATGCATATATCACTGTAAGAACAGCAAACACTATAAATATCATGTCTACCCCAATAAACATAGAAAATAGTGCTAAAACCACAGCAGATATCGGCGTACAAGCAGTGGCAAGCGAATTAAATATGCCCGCAATTCTTGCAAGATACTGTTTAGGTACCGCCTTCATAAAGCTAGCACTCACTGTGACGCTCAAAACTCCCGAAGATATACCAAAAATAAAGCAGACAAGTAAAAGCACAGAGATTTTAATTGCCTCTACCGAAATAAATGTGCAAAGAACCCATATAACATAAATAGCTGCCATAAATAGTCCGGATATCACAAATATATTTTTACTACTTATTTTATCACAAACAAATCCAGCAAGCAAACCGCCAATTACTGTTCCACCCGTAATTGCAATAGATGCATATGCGTATATATCCACCGAAAGTTTTAGGTAATCGCCTATAAAAAGTGCAGAATATGTGTTAATTGCAGAGCTTAAAAAGTTTATCGCTACCGCAATCATACATACATAAAATATTTTCTTTATTCCATAAAATGTTTTAAGACCCTCTTTATACTCTTTTATAAAGCGACCCTTTTCACCTTGAACCTTTTCATGTTTTTCCTCTTTGTGCTTAATGGTCATAATGATTAAAAATGATATTATAAAGGTAAGTGCGTCTACTATAAATGCAAAGTATATTCCAAAAGTCGCCACTATAACACCTGTCACCGCAAGTCCTATCACTGCGGCTATTTGCGATGAACTTTGGCTAAGCCCTGTTCCCACCTCGTAATTTTCCTTACTCAAAATATGAGGAACAAAAGCGACACCTGCCGGTGTTCTAATAGTTTCTACCGTAGCATTTACAAGCGTGATAATTAGAAGCAAAACAGGATTTAGCAAGTTTAAAAGATAGAGTACTGCAACTAAAACCATGATTATAGCGCCAGATAAATCGGCGAGCATCATTATCACTTTTTTATTTTGCCTTTCTACCCAAACCGCAATAAACGACTGCATTACGAGCATTGGAAACATCGACGCGCCTGCTATTACCGCTATCCACACAGGATCCGCCGTAAGCTCATACACAAGCCACGTAAAAGCAATATTGTCGATACTCGAGCCAAAGGCACTTATTGCATTTGCAATAATCAGCCTTATATAGCCCATATCGCTTTTTAAATTTTTATAATTAGATAACATTCTAATCCACTCCTTAGATGTTTGTTTAATCACATCATAGCAGACAATTAGATGTTTGTCAACATCGAAATTAGACGTTTATCTAATTCGATTTAATCAATTCCTCTGTTTTTCTTCTCTTGAGCAATTTTGTAAAGCAGTACAAGGTAATTTTTTTCTATACTATGTATAAAAGATTTTCCTATATCCGATATAAATATCAGATTGATTTTTTTGCCATCACTTTTTTTATCAAGCGCTGTCGCCTCTAAAATTTGGTCATTTGTAAAGTTCAAATCCTCTGTAGGAAGCTCAAGTCTATCTAATAAATCTTTAAGCCTGTTTGTCACGCCCTCATTTGTTTTTTGCATACTCTCGCCAAGGCTTGCTATCATCACCATGCCTACAGCCACTGCCCTGCCATGGGACAAATCAGAAAATCCATGCAGTTTTTCTAAAGCATGTCCAAAGGTATGTCCGAAGTTTAATATCATCCTTCTGCCCTTATCGGCCGTGTCTTCTTCTACAAAAGATTTTTTACACAAAATGCATTTTATTATAGTGTCTTCCATATTTCTTAGTGCGACACCACTCTCTAGATCTTCAAAAAGCTTTTCATCTGCTATACAGCCGTACTTTACAACCTCACCCATTCCGTCGACAAAGAAAGTCTTAGGCAGACTTTTAAGTACATCTGGGTCTGAAATAACCGCCTTTGGTTGGTGAAATGCGCCTACCAAATTTTTACCAAATGGTAAATCTATGCCTGTTTTCCCTCCGACGCTCGAGTCCACCTGCGCCAAAAGTGATGTAGGCACTTGCACATAGTCTATACCTCTTAAAAATGTAGCCGCTGCATATCCACCCATGTCTCCCGCGACTCCACCGCCAAGGTTTAGTATTATATCTGTTCTTGTAAATTCATTTTCTGCCAAAGCTTCATAAATTTTAGTCACAGTTTCGCCTGTTTTTGACTGTTCTCCTGCCTCAAACACAAAGCTTGACACTACAAAATTCTTATCATTCAAACTTTTTGTAAGTCTAGCGCCATACATTGGAAAAACATTGCTGTCACTTACTATCATCACTTTAGTTCCTGCCTTGTACATGGTGCTCAATATTTCGCCAACTTTTCCGAGCACTCCTTTTTCGACGTATACATTATATGGTGTATTTGTATTTATATTAATTATCATCTTTTTAATCTCCTAAAAATCATATTTCCCTAAAATGTAACCAGTTTGCTTGTAAAATTCTTTCAAAGAAAACTTTTTTTCTTACAAAAAGTTTTCTCTTTTTGCACTTTATGCAAAAATTCACTTTCAAAAATGCGCCTCTCATGATAAGATTTCGCTTTTTGCTAAAAGCGCCAAAGGCTCCGCCTTTTGAAACCGAAATTTTTTAAAAAAAATTTAGTAAAACTTTTACTTTTGTCACATACTGATCATATTTTCCTAAAATATAATTCTAATATTTTATACCCCTTTTTGTCAATAATTTATCCATATTTATTTTTAAAAGAAAATTTGTACAAAATTTGAAACATTAACTTTACAAAAAACAGGAAATATTGTATAATCATTTTTGAATTAATTTTATATTTTAAGGAGCGTAAACTATGTTATATGTAGGAATTGATATCGGCGGAACAAATATTGCTGTCGGTGTTGTAAGTGAAGAGAAAAAAATCATCGCTAAGGCTAATTCTAAAACTCCAGTGCCTTGCCCAGAGGCAGTTTTCTGTGATACAGTTGTTGAAACAGTTAAAGAGGCACTTAAAAATGCAGGTTCAGATTTATCTGCTGTTAAAGAAATCGGTGTAGGCTCACCTGGAACTATTAACCAAGAAGAAGGCGTAGTTGTTTTCGCTAACAATCTAGGCTACACAAACTTCCCTCTAAAAGCTATGCTAGAAGAGAGAATGCCTGGCATCACTGTTTCTGTAGCTAACGACGCAAACGCAGCGGCGTATGGCGAATTTAAAGCAGGTGCACTGCAAGGTGTTAAACATGCCATGGCTATCACACTTGGAACAGGTGTAGGCGGCGGAATTATCATTGACGGCAAAATCTATGCGGGCTTTAACTTTGCAGCTGGCGAACTAGGTCACACTGTAATGGAAGTAAACGGCCGTCCTTGCAACTGCGGACGTACAGGATGCTGGGAAGCATACTCATCTGCTACTGGTCTTATCAAAACTACAAAAGAGTTCATGCAAGAGGACAAGTCTTCAAAAATGTGGGAAATCGTTGGTGGTGACATAGACAAAGTAAACGGCAGAACTTCTTTTGATGCAATGAGAGCTGGAGATGAAACAGCTAAAAAAGTTGTTGACCAATACATATTATACCTATCAAAAGGTCTTGGCAACATGATAAATGCGTTCCAACCTGAGCTTCTTTGCCTAGGTGGCGGAATTAGCAACGAGGGCGAAACTTTAATCGCTCCGCTAAGAGAGCTTTGCGAGAAAGAGTCTTACCTAACAGAAGTAAGAACAAAAATCCTTAAAGCTGAACTAGGAAATGACGCTGGTATAATCGGCGCAGCTCTTCTTGGTCAATAATTTAAAATTTGCTGGGCTGTCACTGATGAATAAAATCATTTGCGACAGCCCTTTGTTGCATATTTGTGGTAAATTTCTGGCGGCCAATGACCGCCCCTACTTTTAAAAAAGGAGAATTTCAATGAGTATTATTAAAAAGCCTTTTACAAAAACTGATGAAGGCAAAGAAATTGATTTATATATTTTAGAAAACTCAAAAGGCACAAAACTTTCAGTTATCACCTACGGACTTAGAATTTTATCGCTTTTCACCGCCGACAAAAACGGGAATTTTTCCGATGTCGTTTTAGGTTATGACGACTTTAATTCATATAAAGGTGCAGATTACCAAGGTGCATTTGTAGGAAGATACGCAAATAGAATTGGAAATGCAAGCTTTAAAATTGATGGAAACACTTACACTTTAACTAAAAACGACGGCGAAAACAGCCTGCACGGCGGCCCTCTAGGTATGCATCAAGTAGTTTGGGACGTAGAGAGCATAAGCGACACAGACGAACCCTCCATCACTTTTACACACACAAGCTCCGACATGGAAGAGGGATACCCTGGAAACCTTGAAATGAAAGTAGTCTACACCCTCACAAATGAAAACGAAGTAAAGTTTGATTACTTTGCAGTAAGCGATAAAAAGACTGTATTCAACCCGACAAACCACTCGTTCTTTAATTTATCGGGCGATGCAGAAAATTTGGTTTTGGATACTTGGTTAAAAATAAATGCGACAAATACCACTGCCGTATCCGATAATCTTATTCCAACAGGTGAGATAAAATCTGTAAAAGGCACGGCGCTTGACTTTTCAAACGGTAAACTTTTGGGTGACGATATGTTTAGCTGTGAAAAAGCTGTTGCAATGTGTGGAGGATTTGACCACAATTTCTGCGTAGACGGAAGTGGGTTAAGACTTCACGCCACTGCCTACCACAAAGAAAGCGGTCGACAAATGGAGGTTTACTCTGATATGCCAGGTGTACAGCTTTACACATTTAACAAAACAGGCGACCCCGTTGGCAAATATGGCAAAATTTATAAAAACCACAGCGCATTTTGTCTTGAAACTCAGTTTTACCCTGACAGTCCAAACAAGGAAAACTTCCTATTTAAATACGTTTTGCCAAACGAAACATTTCACTCTACCACCGTTTATAAATTTTCAGTAAAGGAAGATATATGATGAAACACGAAAAATCCTGTGGCGCGGTAGTCTACTCTTATGTAGATAGCAAATTAAGTATTCTTTTAATACGTCATAAAAACGGCGGACACTGGGCGTTTCCAAAAGGTCATGTAGAAAAAGGCGAAACAGAGCTTCAGACTGCACAAAGAGAAATTTTAGAAGAAACAGGCCTAAAACCCGTGATAGACACAAAATTCAGACATACCGTGACCTATTCTCCAAAGGAAAATGTCACAAAAGACGTGATATACTTCAGCGCAAAAAGCGAAAGCACCGACACTACGGCACAAATCGAGGAACTACTAGAAATCAAATGGCTAGAACCAAAAGAAGCTATTAAGTCTGTGACTTTTGACAACGACAAGAAAATACTCAACGCTTTTTTAGAGTACATAAATAACTAAATTTCTAAAAAACAGAAAAAATTGCAATATTTTTTAAAATAAGTATTGCAATTTTTCATTTTATATGCTATTATTTTAAAGCTTGATTAAAGCACACCACGCTGGTGTGGTGGAATAGGCAGACACAAGGGACTTAAAATCCCTCGGTAGAAATATCGTGCCGGTTCAAGTCCGGCCACCAGCACCAAAAAATCCTCATAGCTCGCTATGAGGATTTTTTACTATCATTTTAAATATGGAGGACTGACAGATGCGTGATATAAACCCTTTACTTTATGAATATGTTTACCAAAATATAATTCCTCAGTACAAAGAGTTTGACAAGGGACATAGTACCGACCATGTAAGTGCTGTTATAGAAAACAGTATCGAGATTTCAGAGTCCTACGATGTGGACATCGACATGATTTTCGTAATCGCTGCCTACCATGATGTTGGAATTAAATTTGGACGAAAAGACCACAACATTACATCGGCAAAAATAATGCGTGAAGACAGTGCATTAAATAAGTGGTTTAGCGCAGAGCAAAAAAACATAATGTCCGAAGCTATTGAAGACCACAGGGCGTCTAACAATTATGAGCCCCGAACGATTTATGGCAAAATAATCAGCGAAGCAGACAGGATAATTGATGTCGAAACAATCCTATATCGCACACATGAATTTGGCAAGGCAAAATTCCCAGAGCTCTCACCCACAGAACAATTTGAGCGCTCATATGGGCATATATCAGAAAAATACGGAGACGGTGGGTATTTAAAACTATGGCTAAATACCACAAAAAACGAACAAGGCCTTAGCCGATTAAGAGCACTTATAAAAGATAAACCAGCAATGAAAGAACTGTATTTTTCCATTGCGAAAAACCAGCAATAAAAAATGCTCTTCTAAGGATAAGACTTCGTTTTCTGCGGAAAACGCCTCAGGGCTCTGCCCTAAGAACCCGAAATCTTTTGAAAAAGATTTATTAAAACTTTTATCTTCGCAAAAACAACAAAGTGCTTTATATCTATCGACACACCAAGCTAAGTGAATTTATTCCACTTAGCTTTTTTCTTTTTATAATACACATAAACTTTCACCACAACTATTAATTAATCTTGCTTATCAATTTCTAATATAGTATAATAACATAAAAATTATGTGAGGTGTTATTTATGATTATTCGCAAAATGAAGCCCGATGAATATAAACAAGTTAAACTCATAGGCTCTGTTGCTTTTGAGTTTCCTGTAGACTACGAAAAACTTATGGAAGAAAAGGAAAACCCAAGCAAACCCATGATCACAAACGGCATAGAGGAAGAATTTATCTGTGCTTTTTCCGATGATGAAAAGACTATGTATTCATCAGTCGGTGTGTTTCCCTATGAAGTAAATTTCGACGGACACAATCTTATGCTAGGCGGTATAGGAGGCGTCGCAACCCTCCCTCCTTACAGAAGGCTAGGCGCCGTGCGCGAGAGCTTTAAATACATGTTAAATTCTTTAAAAGAAAAAGACATCCCCCTAAGCTACCTCTACCCTTTCAGTTGTTCTTACTATAGAAAATTTGGCTATGAGGTTGTAAGTACTACAAACACTTGGACTATCTATTTTAAAGGGCTTAAAAAATTTAATGTTGGCGGTAGCATAGAATTTTTAATGCCGAATGCTTCTCACGACAGAGTTAATGCTATTTATACTAAAATGTATGATGGCTATAACCTCGCCGTAAAAAGAACCGAAGACTGTTACAAGTATTTTAAAGAGAGAAATTCATTTTCTGACAAACGCTATGCATATATATGGAAAAATGATAATGGCGAGGACAAAGCCTATATAATGATGAACAAAGTGCAAGAGGAAGACTACTCCATTATGGACTGCACCCATCATTTCCCCAGCAAGAACGACTTCTTCTTTGCCGATAAAGAGGGTTTAAAAGGACTTTTAGATTTTGCTCTTACTTTTTCATCTGACTACGACGCAATCCGCTTTACCCTACCAAAAGATATGGACATATCGGGCTTAATTAACGAACAAAACTGTAGTGATACATATAGCAAAACCCAAGCCATGGTTCGTGTTGTCGACGTCCAAAAAATTCTAGAAATCGCAAAATATAAAGGTAGCGGAAAGCTATCTATAAAAATTAATGATAAGCACTGCACATGGAACGAAAAAGTATTTACAGTCACATTCAATGACGGCTGTGCTACAACTGTAACAGATACCGAAACCGAGTTTGATGTAGAAATGGATATATCTACATTTTCATCGCTTATAACTGGTTGTTATTTTGATATAGACAGCTGTCACAAAGACGATATAAATATAGTAAATAAAGACGCACAGTTTGATAAAGTTTTCTATTTCAAGAAAAACAGACTTGTCGATTTATTCTAAGGAGAAAGCTATGGAAAACATAAAAAAATCAAATGAAAACAAGGCAAAAACCATTTTGAAAAATTTTGAAAAAAGATTTATAGAGGGCTATTACTGTGAAACCAAGGAAGATGCAGTAAAAAAAGTATTAGAGCTCTTACCCGAGGGACAAAGTGTCTCTTGGGGTGGCTCAATGACTTTAGAGGAGCTTGGAATTAAGCCTATATTAAAGTCAGGTAATTATACAGTAATTGACCGCGCAGACGGAAAAACACCGGAAGAGCAAAAGGCATTAATGAAAAAATCACTCACTTGTGATAATTTCCTCACAAGTACAAACGCGCTTACCATGGACGGCGAACTTATAAATATTGACGGAAACGGCAACAGGGTTGCTGCCCTATGTTTTGGCCCTGAGAGCGTAATTGTAATTTGTGGTGTAAATAAAATCACCTCAAATCTTGATACGGCTTTAAGAAGAATTGAGCTTGAAGCATGTGGTGCAAATTGCATAAGGCTTGGAATTACAAATACTCCATGTAGTCAGACCGGCAGGTGCGGCGACTGCTACACAAACTCAATTTGCGGTCACACAGTGGTCACAAGGCTTTCAAGGGTAAAAAACAGAATTAAGCTCATAATCGTTAACGAGACTTTAGGGTATTAACAATCTAAAATTTTATTAATAAAAGAACAATTTTCTCTTGAATTTTGTTTCTTTTATGATATACTAAAAATATATTAAATTTTAAAAATTCTAAAGGAGGAATTTTCAATGCAAAAAGGTAAATTAGGCTTCTCACTATGGTTTTATCCAATCGTCGCTCTTTGGTGCATCATCTTAGAGCAATTTGTCCCGCTTCTTTTGGTAACAGGCTTTGTAATGGCTGTCGAAAAAGACGCATGGGCAATAAAGCAATGCATGACGGCTCTGATGTTTAACATCTACTACACACTCTATATCTTTATAATGGATTTCTTCATCGCAATTCCACTTCTAGGTTTTGTCTTTATGGTTATAGACTTCATCATTTGGTTAGTGCTTGTAATAATTATTATTATAGGCTTTGGCAAAGTTAAAAATGGCGGAGACATCGGGCTTCCTGGCAAAGGTCTTGCAAATCAAGTTTTTGGTATCATGCCACAACAACACGCACCACAACAACCACAACAAGCGTATCAAGGACAATACCAACAACCACAACAACCATACCAAGGACAATACCAACAACCACAAGGTGGCTATACACAACAACCACAACAACCACAGCAACCATACCAAAACTATAATCAACAACAAAACAACCAACCACCACAACAATAATTTATAACAGAATTTTTTAAGGGAGGGAAACTAAAGTGTCAGCACCAAACGATTTTATATTTGACCCAAACAGCGGTCTTTACTACAAAGATGAAATGACTGTCGATCAAAACGGTACACCTATAAGACTTGTCACTTGGTATGACCCAAATACCGATACATATAATCCTGTGGCATATCCCGTAGAGCAACCCAATACGCAATATGTCGACAATGGGGCACAGTATCAAAATCAGCCGACTTATGAGCAAAACGCCACTCCACCAAAAAAAGGAAAGGGCGGGCTTATTGCCATTATAGTTTCAGCCTCCTCCCTTGTAGTAATTGCTGTTTTAGGTATTATTGGCTGGCAAATGGGCTGGTTTGATTCTTTATTTGCACCAAACGGTGGCGACAGTGTCATACCATCTGTGACGGCTTCACCAATGCCTACAGATGAACCTATGCCAACACAAGAGCCATCACCAACAAGCGAGCCTACCTCTACACCTCAAATGGACTTTTATGTAGACATGGATGGGGCGCAAATTTATTATGAATTAGACGATGAACACACTGCAACATGGGTAGATTTATACTTACCTACTCTTGATGAAATGTATCCAAAAAGCTTGCCTGGCGCCGAAGTTGGCGAAGTAATGTACAGCTTTGAAGTTTGGATAAACGAGTACTATGCCGTCGCTCTAACCTATGTTTGTGAAGAGACTGACAGCACAGAGTATATATCTCTTTACGACATGACTGCCTATCTTTTACAAATCGAAGATAGTGGTGGCACATGGGAGGTTGCAGAAGAACTAGAATTTGACATCTATGATACTACCATTACTTTTTGGGATGTATGGCTAGATTATGCTAGTATTCATACTTTCACAAGCGAAGAAGGGGCTATAGCCCTCGTGCAAATGGGAGATTTCATAGACAATCGCAATATTGCACCTGATATTTCCGGACTATCTAATGTTTCAAGTGAGGAACATCTGGGCTCGTTCTACTCATACACCGACGATATCCCCCCAGAGTATACACCATATATCGAACTTTACGATGACGGAACTTACTATATGAGGCTAAACCTAGGCGATCAAATGGCTGAAGGTAGTGGCACATATGAGTATTATCCCGAAAGTAGTGACGGTTTTATTAACTTTGAGGGTACTGGTGAGGACGTATACTTTTACTTCATAGACGATTATGACACCTTAGTTTTCACGGGTGAACAATACGGTCTAATGAATTACGACTATGCAAGTCCCGATGGCGCATTTTTTAGAGAATAAAGTAATTAAAATTAGTGGCAAAGGCAGATTTTCACTGTCTTTGCCCTCTTTTTTGTATTATTTTGTTATATTTTATTAAAAAAATATAATTATTTTAAAAATAATTGTTGACAACTACCCTTTAGAGCGAGTATAATGTATTTAAAGAAATTCACTAAGCGTAATTTAATTCAGAGGGGAGAATTATTATGTCAAACAAAAATATACCTTTACTACTACTAGATAGTGAGACTATGGCAACTATAATCAACGAGGGCGAATATAAATTTAGTATGCTTAGCTTTGAAGAGGCTAAGGCAATAATTGAAATGTATGACAAAGACATGGTCTTGAGAGTGTTTTCAGGACATAAATTTGAAACTATTGTGTATGATTATCTGGGCATCCATGGCGAAAGATTTGACTACAAACATGTTTCAAACATGAGACCGGGACAAGATGCTATTGCTTTTAAACTATACATCACCCCTTCTGAAACACAACCCATAACTATGACACCTCTTGATACAGAGGCTAAAAAGATTGAGAATGTATATGTATGTTGTCAGTACATCTCAAGACTTAAATAATTTTTGATTAAATCTTAACTCCTAAATAACGAACACACGGGTAGACCAATTTGGTTTACCCGTGTGTTCGCGTTTATTGTAAAATTCACTATTAATACTGGCTACGTTCAAAAAATCATAGCCTCAAAAAGCTCTGCCATGTTTTCAAAAATATAGTCGGCGCCTGCCTGTTTAAACTCTTCAATACTTCCGTATCCACAGTTTACTCCTATACTGTCTATGCCCTGCTCCTTTGCACCCAATATATCGTGTTCCCTGTCGCCTATCATCACGACATATTCTTTGTCCTTAACATTTGCACATTTCAGTGAGTAGGCTATTATATCTGCCTTTTCACTCCTAGTTTTGTCTTTTGTTGCACCGCCTATAAAGTCAAAATACTCTGTGAGCTTATAATTTTCTATGACAACTCTCGCAAAAACTTCGGGTTTTGATGTTGCCAACAGTAAGGTTTTCCCTCTGCTTTTTAGCTCTTTAATCAACTCGACTACCCCGTCTATAAGTTCACATTCATTTATGCCTTTTTTCACATATCTCTCCCGATAATACTCTACAGCTTCGTCTGCCTCATCTTTTGTAAGCCCATAAAATGTCTCAAACGAGTACCAAAGCGGCGGCCCTATAAACCTGTTAAGGTTTTCACGGCTCTCATTTTTTATTCCAAATTTTTCAAGTGCATATGCTACACTTTTTGTAATCCCCTCGCCCGGATCGGTAATTGTTCCATCAAGGTCAAATAATATCACTTTATAATCTTTCACAGTCTTTTACCCCTAAATATTCTCCATTTTTTTCAATTATATCTTGTTCCTGAGTTTTGGTCAAGTTTTGCTATGTTAAATTTTAAAAATTGCTTGTTTTTTTATTGTTTTTTGCAGGTTAATGTGCTAAAATTTAACTATTAATGCAATAAGGAGTTATAAAAATGGAGTTAAACAATTTTTCTAAAATCACGGCGAAAAACATAGCGGACATAGCAGCGAAAACAAAGACGCCTTTCTACCTCTATGACGAGGCTGAAATAATTAATAGATGCCAAACTATGCTTGGTATTCCAAACGCATTTGGCGTGACTATACGATACGCAATGAAAGCAAATAGCACCAAAGCGCTTTTAAATACAATTTACGGTGAAGGCTTAAAAATTGATGCGAGCTCACTAAACGAAGCTAAAAGAGCCCATCTTGCTGGAATAGATTTAAGTGACATAATGCTTACAACTCAAGAAGTTCCTCTTTTTGAAGAGCTTGAAGATTTAAAAAGCTTTATGCTTAAAGGTTTAAAATACAATATTTGCTCTATTACTCAGTTTAATAACATAAAAGACTTTTTAAAAGAGCATAATATTTCTGTATCGGTAAGAGTTCATCCGGGAGTTGGCTCTGGCGAGTCTGCCACAAGAAATACAGGCGACAATTATTCCTGCTTTGGAGTGCACCTTTCTAATCTGCCTACTCTTTTGGATTTAGCCAAAGAGAGTGGTGTGAAATTTAATCAAGTCCATGTCCACATAGGCTCTGGTGCAGACCCTAAAAAATGGGAAGAAAATATTGATTTAGAGTTATCAATAGTTGAAAAATACTTTGATAGTAACATAGAAAGTGTAAGTTTTGGTGGTGGTCTAAAAGACGCAAGAATGCCTGACGAGACTTCTGCAGACGTAATAAGACTTGGCGAATATGCAAAAACTAGGCTGACAGAATTTTACGAAAAAACAGGCATGAAACTTAAAATGGAAATAGAGCCTGGCACATTCATTATGGCAAATTCAGGTTACTGTGTAGCAAGCGTAATGGACAAAAAACGCACAGGAGACGACGGACTTAACTTTATACTTTTAAACGCTGGTATGGAAGTAAACGCAAGGCCTTTGATGTATGCATCAAGACATCCTTTTTATATCGTATCAAAAGAGGGCGAGCTTTTGTCTACCGAATTTAATCTAGACCCTAAAAACTCTTACGAGGCGGTCGTGGTAGGAAGATGCTGTGAAAGTGGCGACTCTCAGTGCCTTGACGAAAACGATAACCCCGTGCCAAGACTTATGTCTGAACCTAAGATTTCTGACTATTTAGTTATAGGCGGAGTTGGCGCTTACTGCTCTTCAATGACACCTTTTAACTATAACTCACATCAACAAATTGCTGAAATTTTAGTTTTGCAAGACGGCAGTTCAAAACTAATCAGAAAAAGACAGGAACTTTCACAACTTATACAAAACGAGATTTAATTTTCTTATTATTTAATGAGAGGGATATTACACATGAAAACGAGGACTTTCAAAAACATTTGCGCCATAATCGAAATTGGTGCAAACAGTGTCAAAATGGGAATATTTCAAAACAATAAAAATATCGTGAGCAATATAGACAATCTAGTCTACCCCATTCCCATGGGTCACGAAATATTTAACACCGGAAAACTTTCATTTAAAACCTTAAACGAGCTTATAGGCGCAATAAATAAGTTTAAGTCCGCCGCCCAAACATATGGCGTTTCAAAAATCAAGGTCATATCAACAACGGTCATGCGCGAGGCTGGAAACAAGGCATATATTGCTGACAGGGTTCTCACACAAAACAAATTTGAAGTCGAGGTGCTACTGGACGGCAGAGAAAAATCCATGATTTACGCCGACATGATAGGCCAAATTTTAGAAAGTCCACTGGATGTGAAAAAAGCAATAATAGCGGTAATCGGCTCTTCGACTATAGGTTTAGCTGTGCTTGAAAATGGATATGTAACGCGCTCTTTTGACATTCCAATTGGTGCCTTAAAACTTACCGACAGCTTGTCAAAACTTAAAACAAAGGTAGATAGCTTTCATATTGTTGTAGAAGAATATATAAAGCTTGAACTCAGCAGAATAGACATAAGCATAAAAGACTGCGACTGTTTTATTTTCTCTTTGTCTGGAATTAATATTATAGCGGAACACTGCAAGGCTACTATGACAGAAAATATAGCTTGTATATCGACAGATGCAGTTAAAAAACTATATAAGTCCATGCGCTCTTTGACAAGCGAAAATATTTCAAGGAAATATAATATACCAGAAGAAAGAGCGACCACCTTTGCGACTTCTCTTGCTATTTTATGCGAAATACTAGGCCTTAGCCCAAAAACAAAACAAATATGTATACCTCAGGCTAATTTAGAAAAAATTATAGCCACACATATGCTAAAACCGTCGAGTGAGCTTGTTTATAAATCGCATATAGAAAAAAGTTCTCTGCTAAACGCAAAATATATAGCCGACAAATTCGACTGTCCAAAAGCGCATTACGAAAACATTTGTGAGATAATAGAAATTTTATTTTCAAAGCTTAAAAAAATACACGGGCTAAATGACAGCGATAAAAACATACTGCTAATTTGTGCCATACTTCATAGCTGTGGTCAATTCGTAAACATTAGGGTGAGGGCAGGCGCGTCGCTTGACATCATTAAAAACCTTGATATTTACGGTATGACTCGTGAAGACATAAATTTCTCTGCTCTAGTCACGGGACACATTGAATATGGTGCAGAATTTGAAGATAGTCTTCACACCATACAACTTACTCAAGCACAAATCGTGCATATTTCAAAATTTGTTGCAATCTTAAAGCTTGCAAACGCACTAGATAAATCACATAAGCAAAAAATCAAGATAGAGCAAATTTCTGTAAGCGACAGCCTTATTACAATACGCGCGACAAGCAATCAGTCTGCCGTGCTTGAAGAGTTGTTTTTTGAAAAAGAAGCAGAATTTTTCAGTAATATTTTCGGAATAGAAGTCAAACTAAGTCTTAAATCACATTTAGCATAAAGGAGTATAGACATGCCAAATAAATTCCCATTTCACAATAGAGAACTCAGCTGGATAGACTTTAACTACAGAGTTTTGGAAGAGGCCATAAAAAAAGAAAATCCGCTGCTAGAAAGGTTCAAATTTCTTGCAATAACCTCTTCTAACCTTGACGAATTTTTCATGGTTCGTGTGGCAGGCGTAAAGGCACAAATCGAGTCAGAGTATAAAAAGAAAGACGACTCTGGACTTACTCCCACCGTTCTTTTTGAAGCTTTAGATAAAAAGACACACGAGTTTATGGACAAGCAGTATTCTTGTCTTTTGCGCTCTTTAATTCCAGCGCTTAACAAAGAAAATATATATTTCATAAAGCCACAAAATGCAACTAGCTCTCAAAAAAGTTATATAAAAGAGTATTTTGACAAAATAGTTTTCCCAGTCTTGACTCCTCTTGCCATAGACAACAGCCGACCTTTCCCCTTGCTTTCCAACAAAAGTCTTAACATAGCCGTAAGGCTTGAGACAAGAGGCGAGGAAAAAGAAACTTGTTTTGCCTTTGTTCAAGTTCCGTCAATATTGCCTAGATTTATCGAGCTAAAAAATAGTGATGATGCAAAAAGAGAATTTGTGCTTTTAGAGGATATCATCATTTATCGTCTAAATGCATTGTTTGAACTGCACGACATAATCGAGGCGACTCCTTTTAGACTTACAAGAAACTCCGACCTTTCTATAGACGAAGAGGCAGAGGATTTCCTAGGCGAGATAGAAAAATCTATTAAAAAGAGGAAAAGAGGACGCCCTGTAAGGCTTGAAATTAATAGCAAGGCAGATAAAAAAACTCTGTCTTTCCTTGAAAAAATGCTTAAACTTAAAAAAAGTGAGCTCTACTTCGTTTCGGGTCCACTTGATTTAACTTTCTTTATGAAATTCTCAGGCATTTCAGACGAGCCTAATTTAGTATTTAAGAAAATCACGCCTGTAAATCCACCGGCAGATTTTTATGGTAGCACCGATATTTTTGATACGATTAAAGAAAAAGATAGACTTGTGTATCATCCATATGAAAGTTTTGACTGTGTCGTAAACTTCATTAAAACCGCCGCAAAAGATGAAAATGTGCTTGCGATTAAGCAAACACTTTACAGGGTGAGTGGAAACTCACCTATTATAGAAGCACTTATTAGTGCTGCCGAAAACGGCAAGCAGGTCACGGTTTTAGTTGAGTTAAAGGCTAGGTTTGACGAGGAAAACAACATCAACTGGGCTAAGAAACTAGAAAAAGCAGGTTGCCATGTAATTTACGGCCTATTCGGACTTAAAACTCACTGCAAAATTGCCTTAGTAGTAAGACGTGAGGACGAGGGAATTAAGCGTTACTTACATCTAGGAACAGGAAACTACAATGACTCTACTGCAAAACTTTACACCGATTTAAGCCTATTTACTTGTAACGACAGGTTTGGCTCTGACGCCTCTTCCCTGTTCAATGTAATCACGGGATACTCAAGCCCTCCTGAATACAATCACTTCCACGTCGCACCTTTAGGACTTCGCCCATTTTTTATTAAGATGATAAAGAACGAAATAGAAAATGCGCAAAACGGACTTCCATCTGGCATTACTGTAAAAGTAAACTCTTTGGTCGACAAAGAAATAGTCGAGCTTTTATACAAGGCATCTATAGCTGGAGTTTGTGTAAAGCTCATCGTGCGTGGCGTTTGTAGTCTTGTAGCAGGTATAGAAGGACTTAGCGAAAATATCACGGTAATAAGCATAGTAGGTCAGCTTTTAGAGCATAGCCGTATCTTTAAATTTGAAAATGCAGGCGACCCAAAAGTGTACATGGGCAGTGCCGACTGGATGGTAAGAAATCTTGACAAAAGGATAGAACTCGTCTTCCCTATACAAGACGAGGACTTAAAACAAAGAGTGTTTGAAGATCTTGAAACCATGCTAACCGACACGACTAATGCGCGCATAATGCTAAACGACAGAAGCTACCACGCAGTCGACAAGCGTGGCAAAAAACTTTTATCAAGCCAAAAAGAATTTTCAAAACAGGCAATAAAGAGACTAGAAAAAGTAAAAGGCGATGAAACCGCTTCACCGCTTATACCTATACACACAGCAGAATAAACCACAACCACATGCAGACCATGTGGAGTGAAGAGTTTTAAAGTTAAGAGTTAAGAGTTAAGGTTTTTAAAATTATAATCGAAAATGCGGAGCATTTCACCACCACTTTTCACTTTTCACCTTTCACTTTTCACTGCAAGCGTATTTAACGTTTGCAAATAAACAAAAAGGAGGACTTACTTTGAAAAGAATAGCTATTTTAACCAGTGGAGGCGACTGTCAAGGTCTTAATGCCTCTATTAGAGGCGTTGCAAAAAGCCTATATGAAACTTTTTCAAAAGAACTTACTATATACGGAATAAAAGACGGATATAAAGGACTTATAAACGGCGACTATAAAATTATGAAACCCAAAGATTTTTCGGGTATTTTAACCTTGGGTGGCACTATTTTAGGCACTTCGAGAAAGCCGTTTAAGATGATGAGAGTGATTGAAGAAGACGGAATAGACAAAGTGGCGGCAATGAAAAAAACTTATGCCGATTTAAAACTTGACTGCCTTGTAATTTTGGGTGGTAACGGAACCCAAAAAACCGCAAACCTATTGTCTGAAGAGGGTTTAAATGTTATACATTTGCCAAAAACTATAGACAATGATATCTGGGGAACCGACATGACTTTTGGCTTTCACAGCTCAATTGAAATTGCCGCCAATGTTTTAGACTGTATACATACTACGGCTACTTCTCACGGCAGAATATTCCTAGTTGAGCTTATGGGGCACAAGGTAGGCTGGCTTCCTCTTTATGCGGGCATAGCTGGAGGAGCAGATATTATTTTGCTTCCTGAAATCCCTTATGATATAAATGAAATTTCAAGAGTACTACAAAAAAGAATAGCCTCTGGCAAAAACTTTTCAATAGTCGCAGTCGCCGAGGGTGCCATATCTAAAGAAGAATCAAAACTTACCAAAAAAGAGCTAAAAAAGAAAAGAAATTCAATGCCTTATCCGTCAGTCGGATACAAAGTTGCGGCAGAGCTCTCAGGTCTTATCGATAATGAACTTAAAGTATGTGTGCCAGGACATTTCCAACGAGGCGGTGGACCTTGCTCTTTTGACAGGGTACTATGCACTAGATTTGGCGCAGGTGCTGCAAAACTTATCAAAGAAAAACGCTTTGGCGTAATGGTGGCCTTAGTAAACGGCGAAATTGTTCCCGTGCCACTATCTGAGTGTGCTGGCAAGCTAAAAACTGTGCCTGTAGACTGTGAAGAAATAAATAGCGCCAGAGAAATCGGAATTTCTTTTGGCGACTAATAAGGAGAAAATATATGGAAAATATTAAATATTCTGTAAGTAGCTACAGCTTTTACCCAGACATAAAGGCAGAGCTTATCACGCCTTTTGAGTGCATAAAAAAGGCAAAAGATTTAGGCTTTGATGCCATAGAATTCGTTGATTTTGTGGATTTTTTCCCACTGCCTGAAAACGAGCGCTTAGATTATGCTAAAAAAATCAAAGAAGAGGCGACAAAACACGGTTTAGAGATAAGCTGTCTTACCTGTGGTGCCGATTTCTTAAACAATGATAAAAGCGAGGAAATTGCAAGACTAAAGAAACTTGTAGATATTGCGCAAGTTTTAGGTGTAAAGAGAATGCGCCATGACGCCACTGTCGGCTATGCAATAGACAGTGGAAAATACACGGCTTTTGACACTGTAGTAGCCGAACTTGCCGATGCGTGTAGAGAAATCGCCGAATACGCACAGGACAAGGGTGTAGTCACCATGATAGAAAATCACGGATTCTACTCACAAGACTCCGAGCGTGTAGAAAAGCTTTACACAACAATAAATCATAAAAACTTTGGACTTCTTTGCGACATAGGAAACTTCCTATGCGCCGACGAAGACCCAGCAAAGGCTGTGACTAGAGTTGCACCTTATGCTAAATACGTACATTTAAAAGACTTTGTTGTAAAGGGCTTTAACGAAGCGGATCCAGGTGAGGGAAGCTTTAGAACCCGAGAAGGAAACTTCTTAAGAGGCACCATAGTAGGACAAGGTAATGTGCCCGTCATGCAGTGCCTGTTTGCCCTAAAAAGAGCGAACTATAGCGGTTATCTATCATTTGAGTTTGAGGGACTTGAACCACCTTGTACAGCGCTAAAAATTGGCCTTGCCAATGTAAAAAATTATATATCTAAACTTTAAGGAGAATAAAATGTCCGTTTTAGAAAAATTACTCGACTATGTGTCCTTTGACACAAAATCAGATCCCGCCTGCCTTACGTTTCCATCTACAGCAAAGCAAAAAATACTTGCAAGCCACCTTGTAACTGTAATGAAAGAAATCGGTATAAGCGACGTTTACACCGATGACTATGGCTATGTTTATGGCACTGTAAAGGGTGCTAGAAAATCCAAAAAAACCATAGCCTTTATCGCTCACATGGATACTTCACCCGAAATTAGCGGCGAAAATGTAAAACCACGTGTAATAGAAAATTATGATGGTAAAGATATAGTTTTAAATAAAGAAAAAAACATCGTAACAGCTGTAAAAGACTTTCCAAATCTGACAAACCACAAGGGTAAAACTCTAGTTGTCACAGACGGAACTACTCTTTTAGGTGCTGACGACAAGGCAGGTATTGCAGAAATTTTACAAGCCTGTGAAGATTTACTTTCATCGGGCGATGATTTCCCAACATTCAAAGTGGCATTTACTCCAGACGAAGAAGTAGGTGTCGGCGCTGACCACTTTGATGTAAAAACTTTTAACTGCGACTATGCCTATACGGTAGACGGCTCAGATATAAGCGAAATAGAATATGAAAACTTCAACGGTGCGTCTGCAAAAATCACTGTCACGGGCAGAAGTGTCCACCCTGGAAGTGCTAAAAATAAAATGATAAATGCAAGCAAGCTTGTAATGGAGTTTCACTCTATGCTTCCATATACGCAGGCTCCAGAGCACACAGAGGGATATGAGGGCTTTTTCCACTTAGTCGACATGAAGTCAGACATAGAAAATGGAGAGCTGTTTTATATACTGCGTGACCACGACAAGGAGCTTTTGGATAAGAAAAAAGAAACACTTGTAAAAATCGCAGACTACATGAACGAAAAATACGAAATGCAAGTTGTAAGCTGTGACATCAAGGACAGCTACTCAAACATGAAAGAAATGATTTTGCCACATATGTATATAATTGAAACTGCGAAAAAGGCAATGTGCGAAAATGGTGTTGAGCCAAAAATTCTACCAATTAGGGGTGGCACAGACGGCGCAAGACTTTCATACATGGGGCTTCCCTGCCCTAACCTTGGAACAGGTGGAGAAAATTTCCACGGCAAACATGAATTTGCTGTTGTAGAAGACATGGAAAAAATGAAAGATATTATCATTACTATTATAAAAAATTTGAAATGAGGAAATGTTAAATGAAATTTGGTATCATAGGCACTAACTGGATTACAGGCGCATATGTAGACGGTGCACTTGAGAGTGGCCTTTGGGAACTTACTGCTATTTACTCAAGAAAAGAAGAGTCAGGCCTTAATTTTGGCAAAAAATACGGAGTAACAAATGTATACACCGATTTGGAAGAAATGGCTAAATGCGACGAAATAGATGCCGTATATATAGCAAGCCCTAATTCACTGCATGTAGAGCAAAGCAAAGTTTTCTTAAAAAACAAAAAGCATGTCATCTGCGAGAAACCAGTTTCAGCATATGGAGATGAAGTAAAGGCTTTACAGGAGCTTGCAAAGGAAAACGGCGTGGTCTTTTTAGAGGCTATAATGTTTATGCACCTACCTCAAAAAGAGCTGTTAAAAGAGGCTATCGGCAAAATCGGTAAAGTATCTGCCGCAACTTTCGATTTTTCACAGCGCTCATCACGCTATGATGTATTTTTAGAAGGCGAAGTGCCAAACGTACTCAATTCAAAATTCCATGGCGGAGCACTGATGGACCTTGGCGTATATTGTTTATATCCTGCGATATATCTTTTCGGTATGCCTAAGGACTATAACATCTACTCAAACCTACTGCACACAGGAGCCGATGGATACGGCATAATCAATATGCAATACGACGACAAGCTCGTATGCATTAAATACTCTAAAATAGGCGATGCAGGAGCTAACTCCGACATACAGGCTGACTTTGGCTGTATAGCCATAGAGTCTATTTCAAGGCTTGCAGAGATAGAGATTATGTACCCTGACAAGAGTAAAGAAAAAGTTTGTGGAAGCGAAGACAAGCACATACTAATGGGTTATGAAGCCATAAGCTTTTATAACTTCATAAACGAGCCAGAAAAATATAAAGCCCACTACAATGAATGCAGTGAGCTAAGCCTAAAAATTGCCTATCTAATGGAAGACTTAAGAAATAAATCTGGAATAATATTCCCCTAAAATAACTAAAAAAAGTCCCTCATCAAAACGATGAGGGATTTTTCATTATCTGTTAAGTGGATGATTACAAAGTACTGTTCTGCCTCCGCCTAAATCTTTAAGCTCAGGTTTGTTTTGTCTACACTCATCTGTTGCATAAGGGCAACGTGGTGCAAACTTACAGTAAGATATTGAATACTCTTTATCTTCCATGTCAGGTAGTACAAGTTCATCTTTCCATTTATCGCCAACTCTTGGAACCGCATTCATCAGTAGTTCTGTGTATGGGTGAGCTGGGTCGTCCATGATTTCTTTAGCATCACCGTACTCGATTAAGCAACCACGATAAAGTGTAGCTATATAATCTGATACGTAGTAAGCTGTTGAAAGGTCATGTGTGATGTAGATAAATGATACGTTGTATTTTTCTTTTAGCTCTTTGAAAAGGTTAACGATGTTCATTTTCATAGAAGCATCGATAGCCGCAACAGGCTCGTCCGCAATGATTAATTTAGGACGTGTAATAAGTGCACGCGCAATAGAAATACGTTGCAACTCACCACCTGAGAACTGTGCAGGATATTTTCCTTTAACAACCGCTAGTGACATACCAACGTTTTTCAAAGTCTCATCAACAAGCTCAGTAGCTTCTGCTTTATTCTTAGCTATTTTCAGTCTTAAAGCTGTGTTAAATAGGTAAGAGTCAACAGGCTTTCTTGCAGAGAAAGACTCGAATGGGTTTTGGAATATAGGTTGTACATCAAGCTTGAATTGTTTTGGGTTATAATTTCTCTTATCGGCATAATTATGACCTAAAAGATGAATATGACCGCCGTCTGCTTGGTGCATACGTAAAATCATTTTACAAAGTGTAGATTTACCACAACCTGATTCACCAACAATAGAAAGTATAACAGGCTTTTCGCTTTCGATGCTAAATGTAACATCGTCAACAGCTGTCAGTTTCTTTTTACTAAGCATACCACCTATACCAAAAACTTTAGTAAGGTTTTGAACTTCTAACAATTTTTCAGCCATAATTACACTCCTTTCTCTAATAAGTGACAAGCGGCAAATCTGCCGGGTTTAACTTCGATAAAATCAGGAACATCTTTACGGCAACGATCCATTGCTTTTGGGCAACGAGGTGCAAATCTACAACCTTCTGGTGGATTTGTAAGTGCCGGTGGGCGTCCTGGAATACCAACTTTTTGGCTCTTGTCGCCAAGTTTTGGTAGAGCAGCAACTAGCATTTGTGTGTATGGGTGAATTGGATCTTCAAATATATCCTCTGTTTTACCAAGCTCAATAAAGCTTCCTGAGTACATGATACCCATTCTGTCTGTGATTTGGTAGTGAACACCCATGTCATGAGAAACGATAACAAATGAGTTTTTAAGTTGTTTTTGAAGACGCATAAGCATCATCAAGATACCTCTTTGAACAACAACGTCAAGCGCTGTTGTAGGCTCATCGGCAAGAACTAGACCTGGTGACATAAATGTCGCAAGTGCTATGATAACACGTTGACGCATACCACCTGAAAGTTGGAACGGATATGCCTCAAGCACATCTGGAGAAAGGCTTAATTCTTGTAGATAGTCTGCAACTCTTTTTAGAGTTTGTTCTTCTGTCTCATTTGCTTTTTCAGCTTTTGGAATAGAATCCAAGAACTGAGTTTTAAGTTTCATGATAGGGTTTAGAACGCTTTGTGCAGCTTGAGGAACATAAGCTATGTTATGCCACCAAGTTTTTCTAATAGCCCTTGTGTCGGCATCTGAAACATATTCATATTTCTCGCCGTTTCTTTCGCCACTTAAAGTGACTTTACCAGTATTAATAACTAGCGGATATTCCACTATATCATATAAAACTTTTAGAAGTGTTGTTTTACCACAACCAGATTCACCGGCAATACCGAAGATTTCGTTGTCTTTGATTTCAAAGTCAACTTTTGTAATAACGTGAACGTCACCGTTCATGGTTTTATAAGAAGTGGATAAATTTTCAATTTTTAACATTATGACTTACCTCTCTTCTTAGCTTGATAGTCGTTAAATCCAGTGATTAGCATGAATAGACCAACAAATAGTACAATGATTGCAACTATTGGAGAACCAATCCATAGCCATTGCTCGTTGAATATAGCGTTGTAGCTTCTTGCCCATTGAATCATGTTACCTAGAGAAACGAAGTCAGCAGGTGATAGACCCAAAACAGCAAGGCTTGACTCAGCAGTAATAGCTGAAAGTGTAGCATTCATAAAGTTTGATAGTGACCATGTTAGCGCGTAAGGTAGGATTTCAGTTACAACAACTTGTACTGTACCCTCGCCTGAGAACCACGCTGTGTGTATGAAGTCACGCTCTTTAATTGTTAGCGCCATTGAACGGATTTGACGGCTAGGCCATGCCCATGCAAACATTGCAAGAACAAGCGCCATAACATAAGTTGTTGAGTCGCCGCCGCCTTTCATTAGGGCTGTCATCAAAATAAGAATAGGTAGTGATGGTATAACTATAAAAGTATCTGTAATTGTTGTTAAGATACGGTCTACCGCACCGCCTGAGAAACCTGCGATAAGTCCTACGAATACGCCCACAGTAGTACCGATAGTAGCAACTATAAGACCCATTAGTAGTGAGTTATGTATAGACTCGATTAAAAGCCACATAATGTCTTGACCCCTACTTGTAGTACCAAGTGGGTTTTGAGCACTCATGCCAAGTTCATTTTGATAAGTGTTAAATAGAAAGGGATTAGTATGTGGAATAAGGTAAACCACAAAACCAACAATAAGGAAGAAGGTTGTGATTATCATACCTGCTTTAAATCTTCCTGAAGTATTTCCCCAGAATTTAGCAAAATTTTTCATAAATAATCTCTCCCCTCCTTAACTATATCTAATACGTGGGTCTATAAATGGATAGATAATATCAACAATAAATGTAGCAAAAGAAATTGCAACGATTGAAATTGTGATACAGCCTAAAATCATGTTATAGTCCGACTGTAAAACAGCATTTTGCATTAGAGTACCAACGCCTGGGTAGCCAAAGATAACCTCAGTTAAAATTGAACCGCCGAAAACGCCGCCTAGGCTCATAGCAAGAGCTGTAATTTGTGTCAAAATTGAGTTTCTAAATACATAGTTTTTACCTATAGTGCCCTCAGTTAGACCTCTAAATCTAGCAAACTGAACATAGTCTTCCTCTGCAGTTGTAGCCGATAGAGATTTCATAGAGATAATCCACCAACCTGTACCAAGTAAAATCATGGTAGTTGCAGGTAGGATGGAGTTATAAACGAGTGAACTAAAGAACTGCCATGTAGTACCGAAAGTAATAATACTTGTCGATTCCATTGGGAACCAGCCCAAAACAAATCCAAAGAAGATTTGTAGCAGTAGGGCTACTATAAAGTATGGTATTGGATAGATAAAAATCGCCATGCTTTCAAGAATTTTTGAAGAACGCTTGTTCTTTCTAAATCCTGCTAGAAGACCGATAACATTACCGATAGTCCAAGCGATTACTGTTGTTGTAAGTGCAAGACCCAAAGTATAAGGTAGGTTTCTACCTATAATCTCCATAACAGGAGTTGGGTAGTTCATAAGTGATGGTCCAAAGTCAAATTGTAATAGACCATTCCATAGGAATGAGCCATATTGCTCAAGTAAAGTACCCTCAAGTCCAAATTGAACTCTAAGTTGTGAACGCAGTGCATCCATTTGTTCTGGTGGCATATTCTGTGATTGCGCTTGCATTTGTGCTATCATACCCTCGATTGGATCTGATGGGAACATACGAGGAATGAAAAAGATAAATGTAACACCTATAAAAATTGTTAATAGACATGTAGCTAGTCTAAGAAAAAAATATTTACGGAATTTCACAGTTACACTCCTTCCTAATTAATTAATAAATTTTCACCTTACATAATAATATAAGTAGAAGAGATGTACCCACTAGGAGTACATCTCCCCGACTAAATATTCAACACAAATTAATTTTTAAAACTATTCTGCTGTTGATTCTGATGTTGATTCTGCTTCTGATTCTGCTGTTGATTCTGTTGTGTCACCTACTGCTTCAAATTCATGCATAGCATATTTGAATGTTGACCACCACCACCAAGGACCATCGTATGGATTCTCGGCTGTTGGATAGTTTGTGAAGTAAGTGTTGTTTGTTGGAACAAGTTTAACACCTGAGTGGAAACCGATAAATGGCATTTCGATAATGCTTAATTTAATAATTTCCATACCAATCTCAACAACTCTTTCGTCGTCTGGAGGAAGTACTGCAAGCTCATCGATAAGTGCGTCTAGCTCTGCAGATGACCAACGGTCATCAGCGCCTGAACCTGATTCACCTAGAGGTGTGATTAGGTTTGTGTGGTGAGATCTAACTTCGCTGTAAAGGTCAGCTAGTCCGCCAAGTGTTGGCCAGTAACCTGAAAGCTCGTATTCACCAGTTTTTCCGTTTGTAGTAAACGCTGTTTGGCTATCTTGTGAGAAAGTAACGTTTAGACCGAATTCTAGAAGTTGGTTGTAAGCAGCTTCTGTACCACGGCCAGCTTGTGGTTCTGTCTCAGCAAGTCTTGTCATGTTCATTGTGAAAGGCTCGCCCTCGAAGTACCAACCGTCAGCTTCTTTTGTTAGACCAGCTTTGATAAGAAGTTTTTCAGCAGCTTCTGGGTCGTGTTTCCACCAGCCTAGACCGAACATATCTTTAGCTGATTCTTCGTCTGTTGGAAGATTACGGTTGTGTGGCTCTGCATTTAGAGTCTCAACCATTCTCATTGCATAACCAGTATCGAAAGGTTTAAGTGTTGTGCCGTCTCCTAGGTCAAGCTCAAACTCTTCAACCCAGCTTAGTAGTGGTTCGTAGTATACGTCTGTCATAGCGTCAGTAGCAGTAAGTAGACCGAATGGTGACGCACGGCCGATACCGTCGAATACGTTCAATGAAATTTCATCAAAGTTAAGTGCTAGTGTGATACCCCAACGGAAGTCAGGATTGTCATATGGAGCACCTTGTGCTGATGAGAAAGAAAGACCTTTTGAACGAGGGTCATTTGATGTTGCATATGGGAATTCATCATACCATGCAGAAACTTTATCGTTTTGTTTGATAATGTTTTCATAGTCTTCTGGTGTAACTTCAACCATAACGTCAACGTCGTTATTAACCATTGCTAATTGGCGAGTTTCGCTGCTTGTAAATGATTGGAACAGGATGTATTTAGCCGCTGGCATTTTTCCTGTAACTTGTCCTGATGGAGAAGCTTCCCAATCTTCACGTCTGTCGAATAATACCCAGTTACCGTTTTCGTCGTATTTGTTAACTGTGTAAGGACCTGAAACAACTGGATCTGAATCAACGAAAGTTGAGATGTCTTGATCTTTATAGATGTGCTCAGGAGCGATTCTTAGGTCATTACCCCAAACTGTAACACCAAAAGTTTGTGTGAATTTTGGTTGAGGTATTGTTGTTGTAACCATAAGTGTTAGGTCATCAATAAGTTCTACACTCTCGATGAACTCATTGTAAGTACCCCATGATCTGTGGTTTTCATTATCTTTAATTGCATTGATTGTGTAAACAACATCGTTTGCATCTAAAGCTTCGCCATCAGACCATTTTAGGCCTTCACGGATTGAGATAGTGTGTGTTGTGAAGTCTTCGTTTTGAACAGGCATGCCTGATGCGATATCGCCGAATTGTTCACCTGTTGTTGTATCCATTTCCCATAGATTGTTCCATAGAAGTTGGTGGATACCAAATCCATTAGCTGTACTTGTAACGTGTGAGTTAAATTGACCGGGTACGTCTGTTGGTGATTGAACTTCAACTATTAGAGTTTCAGCTCTAGGTGTACCAACGATTGTCATTTCTCCGCCTTCGCTAGTACCGCAACCTGTAAAGCCAACGACTATAACAGATATTAGCATTGCAACAGCTAGAA
>CAYJIA010000011.1:0-50392 GCA_964370115.1 uncultured Eubacteriales bacterium | reverse complement strand
AGTGAATTTTGCACAAAGTGCAAAAGAGAAAACTTTTTGCAAGAAAAAAAGTTTTTTAATAATCTGCGCAAAATCCGCGGACGACGAAACGTCGCCCCTACGGTGGAAATTTTAAAATTGTGGTTGTTTTTAGGCGGATATGGAATCCGCCCCTACAACTGAAAACTTAAATTTGTATTGCTTTTGTGCGCACAACAGCGTATAATATAAATATAAATCTTAAAGGAGAAATTTATTATGGCTAAATCAGCAAACTTATACGCAAGAATTGAACCAGATGTAAAAGAACAGGCGGAAAATATTTTATCTGCACTTGGTATACCTGCGTCAAATGCAATAAATATGTTTTACAAACAAATTATCCTACAAAAAGGCTTGCCTTTTGATGTTAAAATTCCAGATAATATGCTTGATGTGAGTGCAATGACTAAAGAAAAGTTAAAAATGGAGCTACAAAAAGGTATAGACAGCATAGAAAAAGGCGAAACCGAACCAGCTAAAAAAGTTTTTTCAGATCTAAATAGGGAACTTGGGTTATGAATTACACGGTAAATATTTCAAAAGTTGCTAAACAAGACTTATATGATATTTATAGATATATTGCAGATGAACTTTTGTCTAAAAGCACTGCGATAAACCAACTTAAAAGAATTGAAGATGCAATTTTATCACTTGCAACCATGCCAAAAAAACACAGAGTGTATGATGAAAAAATTAATCCTGATATTAGATTTTTACCAGTGAACAACTACCTCATTTTTTATATTGTCAATGAAAAAGACTTCATTGTAAACATTGTGCGTGTGCTTTATGGCGGTAGAAATTTTCGAGATATATTGTAAAAAGGAGTTTAATCTATGAAATTAGCTGTTATTTCCGATATACACGGGAACTTCCCTACTTTTGATGCTGTTGTGGATGATGCTTATAAGCCTATAAACTTTGGTCAAGGAACGAGAAGGATATGAGGAATGATATATCATGAAAGCTATATTATTATCGATAAAAGAACCATACTTTGAAGACATTTGCGCTGGCAAAAAAATATATGAATATCGCAAAAGAAAAAACAGGCAAGACGTGGCAAAAATTTTATTTTACGTCACATCTCCTGTAGCTAAAATTTGTGGTGAGGCAGAAATTGAAACTGTTTTATCGGGAAAACCAAGTGATATTTGGTCTCAAACCAAGGATTATTCTGGCACTACAAAAGAGTTTTTTGACGACTACTTTTCTTCATATACGACAGCAATTGCTTATAAGCTAAGAAACCCAAAAAAATACACCCGCCCTTTTAGTATATCCGATTTAGGCATAAATCAAGTACCTCAATCGTTTATGTATATAGATATAAATGACTAATTAAAAAAAGCTTGCTTATTAAGGCTCAAAGTCTTATAATATATCTACATTTATTTTGAAGGAGAATTTAAAAATGAGCAAATCAAAAGTTTATTTTACAAATCTTAGAACCTACAACTCCATAAGCCTACCAGACAAGTTAAAAATACTTATCAAAGAGGCTGGTATCGGAAACATTGATTTTAACAACAAGTTTGCGGCTATTAAAATCCATTTCGGAGAGCCCGGAAACCTTGCTTTTTTGCGCCCTAACTACGCAAAAGTAGTTGCAGACACAATAAAAGAGCTAGGCGGCAAACCATTTTTGACAGATGCCAACACACTTTATGTCGGCAGAAGAAAAAATGCACTTGACCACTTAGAAGCAGCATACGAAAACGGATTTTCTCCGTTTAGCACAGGATGTCATGTTATCATTGCCGACGGTCTAAAAGGCACTGACGAGGAAATCGTTAAAATCGACGGCGAGTATGTTAAAGAGGCAAAAATCGGTAAAGCCGTTATGGACGCAGATATTTTTATCACTCTATCTCACTTTAAAGGCCACGAATGTACAGGCTTTGGCGGATGTTTTAAAAACATCGGCATGGGTTGTGGTTCAAGAGCAGGCAAAATGGAGATGCACAACAGCAGTAAACCTTCAGTTGAGGCTGAGCTATGTGTAGGATGTAAGGCATGTCAGAAAGATTGCGCACACGACGCAATCACAATTACTGACAAAAAAGCTACAATAGACCATAACAAATGTGTAGGCTGCGGAAGATGTATCGGCAGATGTTCATTTGATGCCATCTCGGCACCAGGAGATGAGAGCTTTGACATCATCAATAAAAAAATTGCTGAATACACATATGCAATAATCAAGGACAAGCCTGCATTCCACATAAACCTAGTAATGGATGTTTCTCCTTACTGTGACTGCCATGCAGAAAACGATTTACCTATCGTTCCTGATATCGGTATGTATGCATCGTTTGACCCTGTTGCACTTGACCAAGCTTGTGCAGATGCTGTAAATGAGCAATGCATTATTCACGGCAGTGTTTTAGACGAAAGAGTAAAAGTTCACGACCACAAAGACCATTTTAAGACCACTCACCCCGATACAAATTGGGAAACTTGCCTAGAACATGCAGTAAAACTTGGTATGGGTTCACGAGAATACGAAATTATCACATTAAAATAAACTTAGGTCTTGCTAACTCAGCCTGATTTATAGTATACTTTGTATCGACAGCATTCTTGTTGTCGATACAAATTTTTTATTATTATGAGGTATTTTATGAAATACGATTTTACAACCCTAAGAGACAGGACTAACGCGGCTTCCATGAAGTGGGAGAGAATGAAAGAACTTAAAAAAGACATCCCCACGGGCACTGTTCCATTTTCTGTAGCAGACATGGAATTTATCAATGCTCCCGAGATAATTGAAGCGATAAAAGATTATCTTGACAGCGTAAACCTTGGCTACACTGTGCCTTCAAACGAGTACTACGAAACCGTTTGCACTTGGATGAAAGAAATGCATGAGTACGATGTAAACCCCGACGAAATCGTGACAACTCCAGGCGTTGTCCCTGCACTTTATTACTGCACAGACGTTTATTCAAATGACGGCGACGGCGTTATTATTATGCCTCCTGTATACCCTCCGTTTTACGATGCAACAAAAAGGGATACCCGCAAAACCGTTTTATGCCCTCTCATTTTAGAAAACAACCAATATCATGTTGACTTTAACTTGCTAGAAGAGCTTTGCAAAAAAGAAGAAAACTCACTTTTAATTTTCTGCAACCCACATAACCCAGGTGGCAGAGTTTGGACAAAAGATGAGCTTTACAAAGTCGCAAAAATTTGTTATGACAACAATGTATTTTTAGTGAGTGACGAAATCCACAGTGATATCACAATGCCCGATTACAAGCATTTTAGCATGGGTAGATTTAAAGAGTTTGAAGAAAATTTAGTCGTGTGCACGGCACCTACAAAAACATTTAATACAGCATCTACTCAAATGTCTAATTTAATTATTAAAAACAAAGAAAAAAGACAAAAATTTATCGACTACAAAACAACGCACTGCATAGAAGTTGGAAATTCACTAGGATTTGCTGCCTGCATTGCAGCTTACACAAAGGGTCATGCGTGGAGAAAAGAAATGCTAAGCGTTGTGTGGGATAACTATCTATACATAAAAGATTTTATAGAAAAAAATCTTCCAAGTGTCGGACTGTTTGAAATGCAAGGCACATATCTTGCTTGGATAGATTGCAGAAAACTTGGCGTGGATCACGACACATTAATCGAAAAAATGGAAGAGCATAACCTATTTTTCGGAACAGGAACAATGTTTGGCCCAGAGGGTGCAGGATTTTTGAGAATGGTGCTTGCCACCCCAAAACATGCGGTAATCGATGCTATGAATACATTTAAAACTGCAATAGGTGAACTATAATGGCAGATACCTATTTATTTCCTAAGAATAAATCCGAAATGTACAAGACCCTTAGCATGTACTGCAAAGGTTTGGTGTACGACGAGCCAAATTTTATAGCAAAGCTTTCAAACCTAAGCGCCGTTATAAATTTAGCACTTAACAATATAAATTGGGTAGGGTTTTATTTAATAGAAGAAAATGGCGACTTAATTTTAGGCCCATTTCAAGGAAACCCTGCCTGTGTTAGGCTACAAAAAGGCAGAGGCGTTTGCCAAAAGGCCGTGGAAACTGGGACAAGTGTCGTGGTAGCCGACGTCCACGCTTTTGAGGGGCATATAGCCTGCGACAGCCAGTCAAACTCAGAAATTGTGCTACCTCTTTTTAACAAAGACCGTAAAGTAGTAGCGGTGCTTGACATAGACAGCCCAATAAAAAACAGATTTGACGAAACAGACAAACAAGAACTCGAAAGCATCTGCAAAATCATTGAACACTACTGTTTTTAAAAATATTTTAATACAAATTTACAAAATTTTATAAATTTAATTTGAAATATTCACAAAAAAAGCGTATAATTAAACTGGAATAATTTCACTTTGAAAGGATTGATAAAAATGTACAAGGATATGATGGACACAATAGCTTTTGTAGCTAACAGCGATAAAGAGGTTTCAGAGGCTATGAACAAAGAGCTTTTACGCCAAAGAAGAAATTTAGAGCTTATAGCATCTGAAAATATTGTAAGCCCTGCTGTGATGGCTGCAATGGGCAATGTACTCACAAACAAATACGCCGAGGGCTATCCTTCAAAACGCTACTATGGTGGTTGTGAATGTGTAGATATCGTTGAAGATATAGCAAGAGACAGGGCCTGCAAAATATTTGGTGCAGACCATGCAAACGTTCAGCCTCACTCTGGCGCACAGGCTAACTTAGCTGTATACTTTGCATTTTTAAAACCAGGCGATACAGTAATGGGAATGAACCTTGCCGAAGGTGGTCACCTGACACACGGTTCACCTGTAAATATGTCGGGAACTTACTATAACTTTGTGGCATATGGAGTTGACCCTGTAACACATAAAATTGACTACGACAAAGTAGAAGCACAGGCAATGGAAGTAAAGCCAAAAATGATGGTAGTAGGCGCTAGCGCATATCCAAGGGCAATAGACTTTAAAAAATTCAGAGAAATTTGCGATAAATGCGGTGCACTGCTAATGGTTGACATGGCACATATCGCAGGACTAGTCGCCGCTGGCGCACACGAAAACCCAGTGCCATATGCAGACTTCGTCACAACCACAACTCATAAAACTTTAAGAGGCCCTAGGGGCGGCATGATACTTTGCAAAGAAGAGTACGCAAAACAAGTAGACAAGGCTATATTCCCAGGCACTCAAGGCGGACCTTTAATGCATACCATCGCTTCAAAGGCTGTGTGTTTTGGCGAAGCTTTAGACGACAGCTTTAAAGCCTACGGCAAACAAATTGTTAAAAACGCAAAAGCTTTAGAGGAAGGACTTTCAAAAAGAGGAATTAAAATGGTATCGGGTGGCACGGATAATCACCTAATCCTAATCGATTTATCAGGACTTGAAGTCACAGGAAAAGAGCTTGAAAAAAGACTTGATGAAGTATATATTACAGTAAATAAAAACACAGTGCCAAACGAGCAAAGAAGTCCGTTTGTCACAAGTGGTGTGAGAATCGGCACGCCTGCTATCACCACTAGAGGACTTAAAGAAGAGGATATGGACATTATCGCAAATTGTATATCACTTGCACTTAACGACTTTGAAAACAGTGCGGACTTTATTCGTGAAGAAGTGACAAAACTTTGCACAAAATATCCTTTATATGAATAAGTTTTAATTTTAAGGAGATTTATAGATGAGCGCACCTTTGGCAGACAGAATAAGACCTAAAAATTTGGACGATGTTGTCGGACAAACACATATTTTAGCACAGGGCAAAACCTTGCGCAAAATTATAGAGTCAGGTAGCATACCAAACATGGTTTTTTATGGTCCTTCTGGGGTTGGCAAAACCACTGTCGCCTCTATAATCGCCGAAAAAACCAACAAACATCTTTGCAAGCTAAACGGCACCACGGCAAGCACTGCCGACATAAAGGCAGTTGTGGCGCAAACTAACACTATTCACGGAATGAACGGCGTCTTGCTTTATCTTGATGAAATACAATATTTTAATAAAAAGCAACAGCAAACGCTTTTGGAGTTTATCGAAAACGGCAGTATCACCCTTATAGCCTCCACGGCGGAAAACCCTTATTTCTATGTATATAAGGCTATTTTAAGCCGTTCCACCGTGTTTGAATTTAAAGGCGTGGACAGCGACGAAATGGAAAAAGCTGTAAGACGCGCATTTAAAATAATCGAAGAAGAAAAAAACATTGAGCTTATTTTGGACGAAAAAGTGCCAAGCTATATAGCAACCGCCTGTGCCGGAGACGTGAGAAAGGCTATGAACGCCTGCGAGCTTTGCGCACTCACCGCAGAAATCACGCAGGACGGACTTTATGTAAGCCTTGACAAGGCTCGTGAGCTTGCCCAAAAAAGCGCAATGAGGTACGACAGAGACGGCGACGAACACTATGATATTTTGTCGGCGTTTCAAAAATCAATGCGTGGCTCCGATGTCGACGCCGCCTTGCATTATCTCGCAAGACTTTTAGTCGCGGGAGATTTGCCCTCCGCTTGCAGACGACTTATGGTATGTGCTTGTGAAGATGTAGGACTTGCATGGCCTAATATTATACCCATAGTAAAGGCCTGTGTGGACTCGGCACTTATGGTAGGACTGCCCGAGGCTAGAATACCTCTTGCCGACGCAGTCATCCTAGTTGCCCAAGCGCCAAAGTCGAACTCTGGCGAAATGGCAATAAACATGGCAATGCAGGACATAGAGGACGGACTCGTAGGCCCAATACCTAGAAGTCTACAAAACAAACACTACGACGGTGACGACGTAAAAGTAAAAGGCCAATTTTACAAATACCCCCATGACTTTGATAATCACTGGATTAAACAGCAATATTTACCCGACAATTTGGTAAATGCAAAGTACTATTTTGCGGGAGATAATAAAAGTGAACAAGGGTTTGAGTCTTATTGGAGTAAAATAAGACTATAGCCGAGTTCGGTTTATATAAACTCGGCTAGGAAAGGACACCACTATGAATAAAGACATACTTAAAAACTTAAGCTACGGAATGTATGCAATAGGTGTTAAAGGAAAAGACAAGGCATCTGCGTGTATTTCAAACTCCGTATTTCAGGTGTCATCAGGCAATAAAATCTGCCTTGCCCTGTCGCTTAATAAAAATTCCTATTCAGCAGAATGTATAAAAAAAGAAAAAATGTTCACTGTATCGGTGCTTTCAACCGAAACTCCGGGCAGTGTAATCGGTGCCTTGGGTCTTGTAAGTGGTAAAAAAACACAAAAACTTAAAAATATTAGACATAAGGTTTTAATTGAGGGTCTACCTGCAATTAAAGAAAATACCTGCTGTTGGTTTTTATGCAATATGTTAAGCTTTACCGAACTTTCAGACCAATATATTTTTGTAGGTGAAGTAACCGCGGGAAGCGATATCTCAAAATTCACTCCAATGAGCTATGAATTTTATAAAGAGAACTTAAAGGGTGCCTCCTCTAGCGATTCGCCTATCTATTCCCCTCCAAAAATCACCGAAAAAACCACAGGCGAAGAATTCGTATGCTCTGTGTGTGGCTATGTGTACAGCGATACAAACTTCAATTTCGCAGAACTTGAAGACGAGTGGAAATGCCCAGTGTGCACCATGCCAAAAAAAGCATTTGTTAGGAAGAATATTTAAATAGCCTAGAGTGGATAGTTAAAAAACTTTTTTTCTTGAAAAAATTTGATTAAAACTTTCAAATAAAAAATCCAAAGGATTTTCACAACACCTCTTCACTCTTCACTTTTCACTCAAAAAGGAGCCTTTCGGCTCCTTTTTTTAGTTCCCCAAAACCTCTCTGCTCATGTCACGTTTTATATAGTGCGTGTGCAGTAGGGTATGAGATTTGTGTCCACAGGGTTCTCCTAAAAATTCTTCGTATAATTTTATTATAGACGGATTTTTGTGAGACTCCCTTATTTTTTTGCTCTCATCTTCGCTGTAAAGCGCTTTCATTCTTTTTTCCCTCACATCGGGATCTTTTGACCTTGGCTGTCCGCCACCTGTTATACATCCTCCTGGGCAACCCATTACCTCTATAAAATGATATGGCGACTCGCCCTTTGCTATTTCTTCCATCAAAATATTAGCGCCCTTTAGACCACTTGTCACGGCAACTTTAACCTCTACTCCCTCGAGTGCTTTGTACTCTGGAAGTAGATTTTCTAGTTTTATACTTCCCGTCTTTATTTGCTCAAGTCCCACAATAGGTGTGACGTGCAGATTTTCAAACGGCAAGGTACGACCTGACAGTATGGTATAAACTGTTCTGAGTGCCGCCTCCATTACACCGCCTGTAAGACCGAATATATCCGCTGCACCTGTGGAAAAGCCCATTGCCTCGTCAAACTCTTCGTCTTTAAGATTGTTATAGTCGATGCCCGCCTCTTTGACCATTTTTGCAAATTCTCTCGTCGTTAAAACCGCATCAACATTTTTTGTTCCGCCATTTACCATTTCATCTCTTGCCGCCTCGAATTTCTTTGCCGTACATGGCATTATCGACACTACAAACATTTTTTTAGGCTGCACTTCAATTTTTTCGGCATAATATGATTTTGCCAAGGCTCCTAGCATCATATGAGGAGATTTGCAGGTGGACAAATGCGCAAGCTCTTCTGGATAATGATTTTCCACGTATTTTATCCAGCCTGGTGAACAGCTAGTTATCATAGGTAAGGTAGAGCCTGGGGTAAGTACCCTATCTAAAAACTCTGTACCCTCTTCCATAATTGTAAGGTCTGCCGACCAGTTTGTATCAAATACATCGTCCACACCCAAGGCTCTCATGGCAGCCGCTAGTCTTCCCGTGTCTCTCGTGCCGGGCTTTGCTCCGAACATCTCGGCTATTCCAACTCTTACAGCAGGTGCAACTTGCATTACCACCCTTATTTCGGGGTCGTTTATCGCCTGCCACACTTTTTCTGTAGAGCTTGTCGCTTCTAGTGCGCCTACGGGGCACACCACAGTGCATTGCCCGCAGTTTGAACACGCCGCATCTGAAATTGGACAATCCATTTGTGGACCTATGACGGTATCAAACCCACGATTTTGTGCGCCCAAAACACCCACGCCCTGTATTTCATTACAGGCAGTAACACAGCGCCTACATAGTATACATTTTGACAAGTCACGTGTAAGAGAGATCGATGCATCTTTCTTTTGTCTTGTGCTGTCGCTATCGAAATATGTTTCGGTAACGCCTAGTTGTTCCCCTAGCTGTTGCAGTTCACAAGTCTGATTTCTCACACAGCTTAAACAGTTTTTAGAGTGGTCGGACAAAATAAGGCTATATAGCATTTTTCTTGCCTCTTGTACTCTTTTTGAATTTGTTATAACTTTCATTCCTTCTCGCACATTTGCAATGCATGATGCCACCAAAGTTCTCGCACCCTCTACTTCCACACTACAAATCCTACACGAGCCACATTTATGAATGTTCTCAAGATAACACAGCGATGGAATAATGACGCCTACTTCTTTTGCCGCTTGTAAAATCGTATAGTCGTCTGGAACGCTTACGTTTTTATTATTAATTGTAAGATTAATCATGAATACTTACCTCCTGTCGCAGTGCAGACAGCGCATAGCCTCTGCAAGTGCATTTATTTTATGGAAGCCTTTTACAACCTCTTCAAAATTGTGATTTCTCTTGTCTGGGTCTAAAATTTCTTTTGGGAACTGCTCGTGATACACTACCTCGTCTTCATCTACTATTTGAGGTATGTCAATTTCGGCACCCTTGTTAAGCTCGCCTTTTCCACCAAGATATTTATCCATTGCAATTGCTGCTTGTTTGCCGTCGGCTATTGCGCGGATTACATCGTCTGGTCCTCTTGCCACGTCACCGCCTGCAAAAACGCCGTCCATTGTGGTCATAAGTGTGTCGGCATCGACTATAAAAGTTCCCCAAGAAGTCGTTCCTATGTCCTCTTTTTTGATAAATGGAAGGTCGGCATATTGGCTTACAGCTGGAATTACTATGTCGCAGTCTATGACAAAATTATCTTCTCCAGCGCTCACAGATTTTCTTCTGCCCGATGAGTCAAAGTCGCCAAGCTTCATTTTTTTACACTCTATACCACAAACTTTTCTGTCTTGCCTTGCAATAATTTTTGTAGGGCTTACAAGTTCCATTATCTCTATACCCTCTTCAAGCGCCTCTATAATTTCCTCTTTATATGCAGGCATTGCGTCCTGAGTTCTTCTGTATAGAATTATAACTTTTTCGGCACCTATCCTAAGCGCTGTTCTCGCCGAGTCTATTGCCGTGTTTCCGCCACCTATTACGCAAACAGTTTGCCCGTCAAATCTAGGCTCGCCGTTAAATACACTTTTTAAAAAACTTATTCCGTGGATAACACCGTCTAAATCTTCGCCCTCAATATTCACCTTTTGTGGGAACTGTGTACCCGTTGCAAGGTAAATTGATGAGTATTCCTGCCTTAATTTGGCAAATTCTATGTCTTTGCCTACTGAGGTATTAAGCAAGATGTTGACACCTGCCTTTTTGATTAAATCAACCTCATGGGCAAGTATGTCTTTTGGTAGTCTATACTCTGGTATTCCAAAGGCAAGCACGCCACCTGCAACGTTTTCGCTCTCAAACACGTCTACATCATAACCTATTCTTACAAGATAATATGCACAGGTAAGTCCCGAGGCGCCAGCGCCCACAACGGCGACTTTTTTACCGTTTTTAGGGTATGATAACTGCATAGAGTAGGGAAGTTCATTTTTAAACGCATAGTCTGATACAAAGCGTTTTAAATCTCTAATCGCAACAGATTGGTCTACTCCTGCCCTGCGACATTTTTGCTCACATGGTCTTGTGCAAATTCTTCCGCAAATTGCAGGGAATGGGTTCTCTCTTAGTATCAAGTTATATGCATCTATAAATCTACCTGAGGCTATAAGTGAAATATATCCAGGTATGTTTATATTTGCAGGACAGGTGTTTTCACAAGGTGAGATGAACATAGAGGCACATACACCTGCGCTACAGCGTTTTTTCGCTATATGCTCCTCGTATTCGTCCCTAAAGTTTTCTATTGTAGAAAGTATTGGGTTTGGTGCAGTTTGGCCTAGTCCACACATTGCAGTGTCCTGTATTGTTTTGCCAAGGCTTTCTAAAAGCTCTATGTCGCCCTCATTTCCTTTTCCATCTGTTATGTTCTCTAAAATTTCAAGCATACGCTTTGTGCCTATGCGACAAGCAACACATTTTCCGCAAGACTCCTCGCGTATAAAGTCCATAAAAAATCTTGCCGTGTCCACCATACAGGTGTCTTCGTTCATGACTATTAGCCCGCCAGAACCCATTATGGCGCCAAGTTTTTTTAGTGACTCATAGTCTATTGGCGTATTCAGGTTTTCTTTTGTTATACATCCACCTGAGGGGCCGCCCATTTGTGCTGCCTTGAATTTCTTGCCGTCTCTAATGCCTGCACCAACTTTATATATGATATCGCCCAGCGATATACCTATTGGCACTTCGATAATTCCCGTGTTTACCACTTGACCTGCAAGCGCAAACACCTTTGTTCCGGGTGCTTCGGGCACACCAAAACCTGCATACCAATCGCCGCCTTTTAGCAAAATTTTTGGCACGTTCGCAATGGTCTCAACATTGTTTATTATTGTAGGTTTTCCGTTTATTCCAGACTCAAATGGGAACGGTGGTTTTTGTTTTGGCTCTCCCCTTTGTCCCTCAATCGAGGCAATAAGCGCTGTTTCTTCTCCACAGACAAATGCACCTGCGCCTATTCTAATCTCTACATCAAAATCAAAACCAAGACCAAAAATATCCCTGCCTAAAAGGCCTTTCTCCCTTGCCTGCTCTATGGCAAGTTTTAGCCTTTCTATCGCTATTGGATACTCTGCCCTTATATAAACGTATCCCGTGTTTGCACCTATTGCAAAAGCACCTAGCATCATTCCCTCTAGAACGCAGTGTGGGTCGCCCTCTATGATACTCCTGTCCATAAATGCACCAGGGTCTCCCTCGTCGGCATTACATACTATGTATTTTTCATCGCTTTCCATCTTATTACAGGCAGACCATTTGATATGAGTAGGAAATCCAGCGCCTCCTCTACCGCGAAGCCCCGAAATTTTAATCTCTTCTATTACATCTTCGGGACATCGCTCGCTAAGCGCTTTAAAAACTGCTTTATATCCGTCTTTTGCTATATAAGCATCAATGTCGGAGTAGTCTATTAAACCGCAGTTATCAAGAACTATCTTGACTTGTGCCTTATAAAACTCTATGTCATCAATTTTTGGCACAAATTTTTCAAGGCTTGGGTCAAAGTATGTGTACTGCTCTATGATTTCATTTTTCAATACGTGAAGGTGGAATATCTCGCGTGCCTTACCCGCATCTAAATTTGTGTAAAAAATTCTCTCTGGCAAAATCAGCATCACAGGTCCTACTGCACACAGACCCATACAACCTGTTTCTATCACTTTAATTTTTTCTTCATATCCGTTTGTTTCAATCTCACTTTTAAAAGCACTGCTAACTTCACTACAGTTTGACGATACACAGCCTGCACCTGCGCAAATAAGCACTGTTTTTTCATAAGAATTTATAGACTTGTTGTACTCTTCCTTTATCTTTGCAAGATTTTTATAATCACTTATTTTCATATTATTTCACCCCGCCGTACTCGCCTAAAATGGCGCCTAATTTATTTGGATTTACCTGTTTATAAATCGTGTCGTTTATCATTATTGCAGGTGCCAAACCACATGCTCCTATACAGCGTGCAATCTCTAGAGAAAACAAATTGTCGTCTGTCGTTTCACCTATTGCTATTCCCAATTTGTCCTGCAATGCCTCGACGAGTTTTTTTCCTCCCCTTACATAGCACGCCGTTCCCATACAAACACGTATAATGTTTTTTCCTCGCGGTTTTGTTGAAAAGAAAGAATAAAATGTCACTACACCCGAAATTTTTGACACGGGTATATTCATTCTTTTTGCAATAAAACATTGAATATTAAGTGGAAGACAGCCATAAATCTCTTGTGCCGAGTGAAGAACGGCTATCAACTTGTCAGGGTTTGCCTCATATAAATCAATCACATTTTGAATTTCTTCAAGTTTGTGCTGATCTTCAGGCAATTTACAAAATGTAAGTATCTCGCTAGTTTTCATGATAATTCCTCCTGTTAATTAGTGTAGTCTACCGATAAACCAATACAAAAAACACATAAAAAATTAAAATAATGCATTTTTTTTATTAATAATTAATGATATTATATAACAGCAACTGCTTATTAGTAAAGCAAAAATCAAATTTTCTTTGGGAAAAATATTCAAATTTTACTTATTCTATGTTTTGCATAATTTTTTTTAAAATATTTGTTTATTTCGAAAGAGGTCATGTGTTGTATATAACAATTATACGAATTATGTTTAAATTTATTGAAACAATATATAATTTGTGATAAAATTATACGTAGTATTTAGGCTTTTTAAGAAGGGAGAAAAATATGAGCAATTTAAATATGGTTTTACCGCTTATGGATTTAGAACTTTTAAACAACTCACTTCCCAGTGCAATAGCTGTGCTGGAGTGCGGCAAGGAACTTCGTGTAGTGCAGGCAAATAACAGCTTCTTCGATTTAATAGCGTACACACGTGAAGAGTTTTCGCAAAAATATAAAAATTGTTGCAGCGGAATAATGCGTGTGCTAGACGACGAGCGCGGACTCGACACCGCCTTGTGCTCATCGCCTGCCGACAGCTTTACAAAAATTAAACTTATAAAAAAAGACGGAACTCACCTCAAATTAAATATTCAGTCAAGACCTGTAACATCAGACGAGGGTGCAAAACTTATTTTGGCGCAAATATCTCTACAGCCCGAAACGCCTTGTGATAAAATTATGGATATCAACGGCATAGGTTTTGAAAACCCTATATCCGCATTTGATAATGATATGCAGTTTGAGTATGATTTTGATACTAAAGTTTTTATTTGCAGTAAGTATTTTGCAGACAGACTAGGTATTTTACCATGCGTGGAAAATTTCCCACAGAGTCTAATTGATGAAAACATCATACGAGATGAGCATGTTCTGTCATTTTTTAACCTCAACGCAGAGCGACGCAAGGCAAGTGTGAAAAAGAAAATTAGTTTTTATACAAAAGAGGGCCAAGTCTATTTTTACAACATGAAACTCGACATGGTTTTAGATAAAAAAAATAAACCTTTTAAAATCACAGGAAATTTTGAAGAACTTGGAAACAGCACGGCAGAACTTGCAGACTTGAGCGAACAAGGTAATATCGACGAGCTTACAGGTCTTTTGAAAAAATCCACAATGGAGAGACTTATCGAAAACGACTTGTCTAAACTTTTGCCTGGGCAAAACTGCGCACTGTTAATTGTTGACATAGATAATTTTGACAGTATAAACACAGAGCTAGGCCAAATTTTTGCAAATGCCGTACTGGGAGATATCGGACATATACTCAAGTCCAAATTTAGAGATAGCGACATGATAGGACGCATAGGAGACGACGAATTTTTCATTTTTATGCGAAACCTAAGCGATTTAACACTACCTCAAAAACGTGCAAAAGAGCTTTGCTCTGTCTTAAAGAAAGAATATGTTAAAAACGATAAAAAGATACAGCTTTCTGTGAGTATTGGAATTGCGCTTTGCCCAGACCATGGCACGGTTTTGGAGCAACTGTACAACAAGGCTGATATCGCATTGTCTGCGGCAAAGCGCGACAACACTCGCGACTATGTTCAGTACACTTCAAAACATACTTCACAATCGGCAACAAAGAAAGACCGCATCTACTCTCTTCAAGGGCCACAGAAAAAATTTAGAGACAACAGAATTGAGTATGTTTTTAGGCTTTTATACACATCTAACGACTTTGAAGAATGCCTTGACAGCATCTTACAACTTTTGGCAGAGCACTTTAACTTCAGCCGCTCATATATCTTTGAGTTTTCTGAAGATGCCGAAGAGCATAGCTGTACTTTTGAGTGGTGTAAACCTGGATTTAAGCCGAGTATCCATAAAATGCAAAATATTAAAACCAACGGCACTCATTCCTTGCTTGCCCCAAATATGGACGACGAATACTTTGTGATGAACAACGTGAAAGAGCTTGGTGATAGGTCTGAAAAGCTTGTACACGAATACGATGTAAAGTATATTCTTCATTTTGGTGTGTGGGACGGCGAGCGCCCTGTTGGATTTATTGGCTTTGCTGATTGTGAGCGAATTTATAACCTACAACCCGATGAAATAGCTGAAATTGGAATAATTTGCAGGATGATGGGAGTTTTCCTCGCCAAATACAGGCTAAAGGAAAAATACGAAAAAGAGAACGCTTATTTACCTTAAGGAATTTTGCCAGTAAAATTTCACAAACTTTCATTTTCACTTTAAAAACCCTTGATTTTTCGCTCATTTTGCGATAAAATGAAGTCTATAGATATGTCGGCTTTCATATTGTTCATTTCTTACAATATTTGTTAACATATTAACGTCAAAACTTGAAAGGACGATATAGATTTTATATATCGCAAGTAATTAAATGAATACAGGATTATCAGATAGATTAAAAGAGCTTGAACATTCCTTTTCTAAAGGACAAAAATTAATTGCCAATTTCATTGAAAACCACTATGACAAAGTGGCTTTTATGACTGCCGCAAAACTCGGACAAAGTGTTGGAGTAAGCGAGTCAACCGTTGTTAGGTTTGCAATGGAGGTCGGGTACTCGGGTTACTCTGAATTCCAACAAGCAATACACGACATGGCAAGAAATAAGCTGGACTCAGTGCAAAAGCTAAAAATCACCAGCGAAAACTTCACGCTAGAAGACCTCTTACAAGCCTCTTTAAGTCAAGATATAGATATAATTAAGAAAACCAAGGAAACAGTGGACGAGAAAGAATTTTATAACGCTGTAGACGCAATCTCACACTCCGATAGTGTGTACATCATAGGTGCAGGAAGCTCGATAGCCCCAGCCACATTTTTAGCGCATTATATGAGCCTTATATTTGACAAGGTTACTTTACTTGACGCGACAAGCGAAGAGTATATGCTAAGGCAGTTAATGCACCTTAAAAAAGGCGATACAGTAATAGGTATAAGTTTCCCACGATACACAAAAAGGGCTGTTAAGGCGATGAGCTACGCAAAGGATAAAGGTGCAACAACCGTCGCAATCACAGACAATCACTTTTCACCAATTACAGAATTTTCTAAGCATATACTAACCGCCATGAGTGACATGGTGTCGTTTGTAGACTCAATAGTAGGCCCCCTAAGTCTTATCAATGCACTAATTGTCACAATTGCTATAAAAAGAAAAACCGAAGTCTCAAGCACACTTAAACGCCTTGAAGACATTTGGGACGAATATGGAGTTTACGAAAAATAAATGAAACAATTAAACGAATATGATTTAATCATAATAGGTGCAGGTCCTGCCGGTCTAATGACGGCAGGGCTTTGTGCGAAAGAGAACTTAAGAGTACTAATACTCGACAAAAACGATAAAACCGCAAGAAAGCTTAGAATTACAGGAAAAGGTCGCTGTAATTTAACAAATAATTGCAGTGCACAAGATTTTTTATCGGCAGTCATAACAAATCCAAAATTTTTATACGCCTCCTCTCGTGCATTTACTGCACAGGACACCATGGAGTTTTTTGAAAAACTTGGCGTTGCACTTAAAACAGAAAGAGGAAACAGAGTTTTCCCCGTATCGGATAATGCAAATGAAGTTGCAGATGCTTTATCCGACTTTGTTATGTTAAAAAAAGGAAAGATACTTAAAACCACAGTAAAAGACGTGGATTTTTCCGAGGGTTTATACTGTGTAAAAACACAAAGCGAAAGCTTTTATGGCAAAAACTTGTTAATTGCCACGGGCGGAGTGTCTTATCCCGTGACTGGCTCAAGTGGCGACGGCTATAAGTTTGCTAAAAAACTAGGGCACAGCATCATAGCACCTAGGGCGTCTCTCAGTGCCTTGGTGTCGTCCGACACATTTTGTGCGGACATGCAAGGCTTATCGCTTAAAAATTGTGCGATAAAACTCGTAGATAACACGACTAACAAAACGATTTATGAAGATTTTGGCGAAATGCTATTCACCCATTTTGGAGTGTCGGGCCCCATGATTTTATCGGCCAGCACGCATCTTAAAAACATGGACAAGGGCAGATATAAAATAGCCTTAGACCTAAAGCCTGCGCTTGATTTAAAACAGCTAGATGCAAGGATTTTAAGAGATTTAGAAAAAAATGCTAAGAAAAATTTTGAAAATTCTTTGGCAGAACTCTTGCCACAAAGCATGATAGCGGTTATACTAACACTAAGCGGTATAGATCCAAAGAAAAAATGTAGCGAAATTAACAAAACAGAGCGCAAAACCCTAGTAAATTTACTGAAAAATTTCACGGTAAATATAGATGATTTTAGGCCTATAGGCGAGGCTATTGTCACTTCTGGTGGTGTCAATGTAAAAGAAATCGACCCAAAAACTATGCAGTCAAAAATTTCACCCAATCTTTATTTTGCCGGTGAAGTTATAGACGTTGACGCTTACACAGGTGGATTTAACCTACAAATCGCATTCTCAACCGCTTATATGGCAGCCACTGCCATAATAAATAATTGATTGGAGAATTTAGCTTATATGTTTGCAGTCGCAATAGACGGCCCATCAGGAGCCGGAAAAAGCAGTGTTGCTAAAGCTGTAGCAAAAAAACTTAACTTCATATATGTGGACACAGGTGCTCTTTATCGCAGTATAGCACTCTATGTGTCACGCCATGGCATAGACGAAAACGACGAGAGTGCCGTAGCCTCCTGTCTTGATAAAATCGACATAAAGGTTAAACAAATTAATTTCACCCAACACATATTTTTAAACGGCGAAGACGTGACAGAGTTTATACGAACACCGGAAATTTCGCTTATCACCTCAAAATGTTCTGCGATTTTTAAGGTGCGAGAATTTCTATTTTCTGTACAGGTCGACTTGGCTATGTCAAACAATTCAATTACAGACGGACGCGATATCGGAACTACTGTTTTGCCAAACGCAAACCTTAAAATATTCTTAACCGCAGACGCAAAAGAGCGTGCCAGAAGACGCCATGAACAACTAGGAGGAGCGCAAAGCCTTGAAGATGTTTTAAAGGACGTTTTACAGCGCGATTACGATGATACAAACAGGGCGATATCCCCGCTAAAAAAAGCGGACGACGCCGTAGTTTTGGACAGTACGAATTTAAACTTTGATGAAGTTGTCCAAACAATTTACGATATGATTAAAGAAAAAATAAATGAAAGCGAGCTAGACTGATGCGAGTTTACGGCAAGGCACCACTGCTATATAAATTTGGCGCCTTAATTTTACCTTGGTACTTTAAGCACAAATACAAAATGACAGTTAAAGGTTCCGAAAATGTACCACTTGATAAAAGGCTTATAATAGCCTGTAATCACTCGTCTTATGCCGACCCTATATTTTTAGGAATTTCCTGCAAAAGACAATTAAATTTCATAGCAAAAGACGGGCTTTTTAAAAATAAATTTGTAGGATTTATTTTAAGAAAACTCGGTGCTTTCCCCGTTGAAAGAGGAACAGGCGACGAAGATGCCTTGTCCTATGCATATGAACTTTTAGAAGACGAAAGGGTTTTGGGCATATTTTTAGAGGGAACACGTTCAAAGGACGGTAAACTTTTAAGGCCAAAGTCTGGAGTTTCTGCAATTGCCTACAAGACCAAATGTGACGTTTTACCTGTATGTATTACGGCAAAAGGCGAAGTTTTGCCACAAAAAGGCGTTCCTCTTTTAGTAAATATCGGTAAACCGCTCAGTTTTTCCGAACTAGAAATAAATCAGCCAAAAAGTGCCGATTACCGAAAAGCCTCAAAACTTATCATGAGCAAAATATCAGAGCTTAGACAAGAGGCTTTGATAGAGCTTGAAAAGGTGAAATAATGAGTATAATTCTTGCAAAATCCGCAGGTTTTTGCTTTGGAGTAGAACGTGCGATAAACACAGTTTATCAACTGGTAAACCAAAATAAAGAAGTGTTCACCCTAGGGCCTGTGACACACAACCCTCAGGTTATAGAAGAACTTTCAAAAAAAGGTGTAAAGGTTTTAGACGATATTAAAGATTTGCCAAAAGGCGCAACACTTGTAATTCGCGCCCACGGTGTGGCACCGCATATTATAGACGAAATCGAGAAAAATAATATTTCATATGTCGATGCAACTTGCCCATTTGTGACAAAAATCCAAAACCTTGTAAAGGCTGTTCCAACAGAAAATTCCTGCACTTTTATTTTGGGCGACAGACATCATCCCGAAATTATTGGCATAGTTGGTTGCTGTAAAAGCGAATACTATGTATTTAAAGATAATGAAGAACTGGAAAAAACACTAAAACACAGCCCTGAATTGTGTAAAAAAAATGTGCATATCTACGCACAAACCACTTTTAACACAAAAGAATGGGAAAAATGTTTAAAAACTATAAAAAAACTATGTACAAATGCCTCGACTTTTGATACAATATGTAAAGCTACTGTAGAAAGACAGGCAGAGGCAAGAAGTTTGGCTAGGCAATCGGACATGATGATAATTATAGGTGGCAAAGAAAGCTCTAATACCAAAAAGCTTTTTGATGTGTGCAGCGAATACTGCAAAACCTATTTGATTACGACTAAAGACGAGATTCCGAAAATCCAACCAAACCTTAGCATTGGTATAACTGCCGGCGCATCTACTCCGGCAAGCATTATAAAGGAGGTACTAGTTACCATGACAGACATGATTGAAACTAAAGAAAATTTTGAGGAGATGCTTGAAGAATCCCTTAAAAGCTTAAATACAGATGAAAAGGTGCGCGGCGTTGTAGTGGGTATATCACCAAACGAAGTGTATGTTGACGTCGGAAGGAAACAAGCAGGTTTTATTCCTATAGCCGAGCTTTCACAAGATCCAAACGCAAAAGTTGAAGACCTTGTAAAAATCGGTGATGAGATTGAGCTATTAATAATGAAAACTAACGACCAAGAAGGCACAATTATGCTTTCAAAAAGACGTATTGACGCTATTAAAGGTTGGGAAGACCTAGCGGCAGCTGCTGAGAGCGAAGAAGTTCTTACAGCTAAAGTTACAGAAGTTGTAAAAGGCGGCGTTATCGTTGTTTCAAGCGGTGTTAGAGTATTTATTCCAGCATCACAAGCAACTGCAAACAGAGGCGATTCTCTAGAAGACCTAAAAGGCACAGAAGTTAGCTTTAGAATTATTGAAGTTAACCGTCAAAGACGCCGTGCTGTTGGTTCTATCCGCTCTGTTCTACGTGAAGAGAGAAAAGCAAACCAAGAAAAATTCTGGAATGAAATTGAAGAAGGCCAAGAATTTACAGGTACAGTTAAATCACTAACAAGCTTTGGTGCTTTCGTTGATTTAGGCGCTGTAGACGGCATGGTTCATATTTCTGAGCTTTCATGGAACAGAATTAAGCACCCAAGCGAAGTTGTAGCTGTAGGCGACACAGTTTCAGTTTACATCAAAGAGCTTAACAAAGAGACAAAAAGAATTTCTCTAGGATACAAAAAATCAGAAGACAATCCTTGGGAAATCCTAAAAGATAAATATCCAGTAGGAACAGTTTGCGATGTAACTATAGTTAGCATGACTACTTTCGGCGCATTTGCAAAAATCATCCCTGGTATTGACGGTCTAATCCACATTTCTCAAATCTCTGACAAGAGAATTGAAAAACCAAACGATGTATTAAAAGTTGGCGAAGTTGTTACTGCTGCTATCACAGACATCGACTTTGACAGCAAAAGAGTTTCTCTATCTATCCGCGCTTTAATTGAAGCTGAGGAAGCTAGCGAAGAAACTGAAGAAGAAGTTTCAGAATAAGAAACAAAATAATTTAAACATTTGTAGGGGCGAACCTGTGTGTTCGCCCGAAATAGTGGTAAATCTAAGATTTCGGGCGGTCACATAGGACCGCCCCTACTTTTTTAAAAAATTAAGAGGTGAACATTTATGAAAAAACCCGCAAAAGGCATATTTTTTGTGGTCTTAATCTTAATTCTTACCCTTGCTTATACCGCAATTTTCGGAGTGTATTCCCAAAACGGTGACAACGTGACTACCTATATAAAAGGTGCGTCTGACATACGCTGGGGAATAGACATCAAAGGCGGCGTTGAGGCGACCTTTAGCCCTGCCGAGGGTATAACAGCAAGCAGCGAAGAGTTGTCGGCTGCTAAGACCAGAATAGAGCTTAGAATGGTAAGCTCAGGCATAACCGACTACGAGCTCTATACAGACGACTCCAACAACAGGATAATCGTGAGATTTCCATGGAAGAGTGACGAAGCAGACTTTAATCCCGAAGAGGCAATAAAAGAACTTTCTGCCACTTCCCTATTGACATTTAGGCCGGGCGACGAATACGAAACCGCAGAGCTTGACTCAAACGGCGAAGAAGTGTATAAGGTACCGTCTGGCGAAACAGCAGAAACTATACTTCTTACAGGTGCCGATGTAGAGAGTGCATCTCCAATGGTGCAACCAACAGAAAGTGGTGCCTCAGAGTATGTTGTAGCACTAGAGTTTACAGATGAGGGTGCAGAGAAGTTCAGAGTTGCCACCGGCTCTATGGTAGGCGAGATAATCTCGATTTGGATGGACGATGTAAGGATTTCCGCGGCACAAGTTCAAGGCGAAATCGCGGGCGGAAGTGCCGTTATATCTGGCAATTTCACTCTTGAAGAAGTCACAGCTCTTGCCTCTCAAATAGAGGGTGGCGCACTACCATTTGCAATGGATGTCACAAACTACAGTACAGTTAACCCAATTTTGGGTCTTTCATCTCTTGATGCCATGACTTTAGCCGGCATAATAGCCTTTATAGCCGTTGCTATCTTTATGATACTAATGTTTAGGCTTCCAGGCTTTGTGGCTGTTTTATGCCTTAGCGGACAGCTGGCGATAAGCTTTGCAGCAGTATCTGGATATCTTCCATTTATGAACAGCTTTACCATGACTTTACCGGGTATTGCTGGTATGGTTTTATCTATAGGTATCGGTGTAGACGCAAACATTATCACTGCAAGTAGAATTAAAGAAGAGCTTCTAAGTGGTAAGACACTTGACGGCTCTATCTATAAAGGCTGTCAAAACAGCTTCTCCGCAATAGTAGACGGCAATATCACTATCATTATCGTAGCCCTTATGCTAATAGGCGTGTTTGGTCCTGGCAATATTTTATCTCAAATATTTGGCGAGTCCACAACTGGTGCGATTTACTCATTTGGCTATACCCTACTAGTCGGCGTAATTGCAAACTTCATCATGGGTGTATGCGCATCAAGAATTATGTTAAAATCTTTGTCAGGCTTTAAATCTCTTAGAAAAAAATGGCTTTATGCATCGCTTAAACCAAAAAAAGAGGACATTGATTTTTACGGAAAACGAAAAATTTTCTTTATACTTTCTTCTGCTCTTATCGCCTTGGGCATAATTGTTAATGTAATCTTTGGCGCTAATCTCGACATACAATTTGCAGGCGGCGCGGTAATTAAATACAATGTGGACGGCGAGGTAGACCAATCACAAGTCGCGGATATCGTCGAAAACTCAAGCGGAAGAAGCGCCTCAGTTACCACAAACTATGTACTAAGCACTGACACTCACCAAGTCACTGTAAACTTTGCAGGTAACGAGTCCTTGTCTTTAGACGAGCAAGAAAACATAGCAACGGCACTTAGTGAAAACTATGCAGACAGGACATTTGAAGTTGCAAGCTCTAATACAGTAGACCCACAAATGGGTGCACAATTCTTCCAAAAATCCCTTGTTTGTTTTGGAATTACCATCGTACTGCTATTATTATTTATCGCATTTAGATTTAGAAAAATCGGCGGTATAACGGCAGGTGTCACCGCTGTAATAGCGCTAGTCCACGATGTTTTGATAGTATACTTTGTGTTTATAGTTTTTGGAATGAGCATAAACGACATTTTCATAGCCGTAATACTTACAATTGTTGGATACTCACTAAATGACACAATAGTTATCTATGACAGAGTTCGAGAAAACAAATTATCCATGCCAAGTGGTACTTCGATTGAAACTGTGGTAAACACAGGACTTAATCAAATTTTCTCACGCTCGGTATTCACATCGCTTACAACACTTTTGGTTTTAGCGATAATTTATATAGTATCGACAATATATGCAATTGATACAGTAGCAAACTTTGCACTTCCTATGATGATAGGCGTTGTATCAGGCTGTTACTCATCGCTATTCATAGCAACACCACTATATACAATGATAGAAAAAAAAGAGCCGTGAGGCTCTTTTTTTTAATTAATAATTAAAAGTTAATAGTTAATAATTGTAGTGGAAAATGCTTTGCATTTTCTTATATTTTAAACACGCCGTAGGCGTGAACCTTAATTAATAATTATTACTTATTAATTATTAATTATCAGCTAGTATATCCCATTCCAACAATCTCATCTTCTCCTAAAACCGCTGTTTCTATGGCGGTTTTTATTGCTTTTGACATCAGTTCAACTGTCATAGCTGGGATATTTCCTGCTTTTTTTGCTATTTGCTCGAATGCATATGGTATATGGATAAATCCTGCTTTTATATGTGGATATTTTACATCGCACATATGGAGCACTCCATACATCACGTCGTTACATACGTAAGTCCCTGCGGTATACGAGAGTGCACAGGGTATGCCTTGTTCTCTTATCGCATTCACCATAGCTTTTATTGGAAGTGTCGCAAAGTAGGCATTTTGCCCGTCTTTTTCTATGCTTTCGTCTATAGGGCTGTTACCGTCGTTATCGGGAATTGACGCCTCTCTTAAGTTTATAGCGACTCTTTCAATAGAAATCTGCGCCCTACCCCCTGCCTGTCCTATAGATAAAATTATGTCTGGGTTATGCTCTATTGTAAGCTCTTCAATTTTTGAAAAAGCCTTCCCAAAAACCACAGGAAGCTGTGCCTTTATTATTTTTGCACCGCCTATTTCATCGGCAAGTAAATTCACCGCTAAATGCGAGGGATTAACGCTCTCCCCACCAAAAGGCTCAAAACAAGTTACTAATACTTTCATAATATTTCTCCGTTTGCTGTGATTATTATTTAGGCAAGAGCAGAGCCCTTGCCCTACGGTTTATAATAAAAAAATCCGAAGGATTTTCACAACAATTCTCAATTCTCCATTCTCAATTCTCAATTCTCAATTTTCAACTAATCCCAAACACCCTAAAAACATTTTCCCTTGACGCTGCAAGGACTTCCTCTTCGCTCATGTTTTTAATCCTAGCCAGTTCTCTTGCTATAAAGCTGATAAGTGATGAGTCGTTTCTTTTGCCTCTAAATGGCACGGGCGAAAGGTATGGGCAGTCGGTTTCAAGTAGCAGTTTATCCATTGGGATTTCTCTTGCCACTTCAACTATATTCTTAGCGTTTTTAAAGGTCAATACTCCGCCTATTCCTAGGTGATATCCCATTTTCACAAGCTGTTTTGCCATTTCTAGGCTACCAGAGTAACAGTGCATTACTCCCCTTAGTTTATACTCTTTTAAAATCTCTAACATATCGCCATGTGCGTCTCTGTCGTGTAAAATCACTGGCAAATCCAAGTCACTTGCAAGCCTTAACTGCTCGTGAAAAACTTTTTTCTGTGTGTCCTTGTCGCAGTACTGTAGGTGATAATAATCTAAACCTATCTCACCTACTGCGAGCATTTTTTCATGTTTTAAGGCAGATTTTATGGTGTCTAGGTAGTTTTCAGGCAAGTCTTTGGCACAGCTAGGGTGTATCCCCGCTGCGCCATAGATAAACTCATATTTTTCACATAAGTTAAGTGTTTTTTCTATCGTGTCATATTCTGAACTCACGTTCATTATGCCACAAACATTTTTTTCTGGTAAAATTTTTGACAAAAGCTCTTCTCTGTCTTCATCAAAAGCCTCATCGTCATAGTGTGCGTGAGAGTCAAATATCATCTTAGTCTTGCTCCTGCCGGTACTCCGTCTACAAAAATAAGTTTAATTTCATCTTCGCTTATGTCCGCCGATAAAAGCATACCGTGGCTTTCAACCTTGCAAAGTGTCACAGGGTGTAAATTTTCTACAAACAAGATATGTTTGCCTATAACGTCCTCTGGTTTATACCACTGAGCAATGCCTGATACTATGGTTCTTTGTTTGTCGCCATCGTTTATTGTAAATTTCAAAAGTTTTTTCGCTCTTTTTACATTTTCACAGTCCACAACTTCACCGACTCTTATATCAACTTTGAAAAATTCGTCTATAGAAATTCTTTCTATGCCCTCGATTTTTTTCTTTGGCTCTTCCACCACATATTTTTCCATGAGAGTGGTGATTTTTTCTTCCATTTCTTTTGCATCTATTCTCGCAAATAAAATTTCAGGTTTTTCTGTTACTTTGTCGCCATTTTTATAAAGTCCAAATGTGGTGCAGTCCTCTAAACTTCTCATAGTAGTACCAATTTGCGCAAAAATGCTCTCGGCTGTTTGTGGCAAGTATGGGTATAACAGTGTAGTTGCAATTGAAATACCCTCTACTAGATTATAAAGGACAGTTTGAAGTCTTGGGTGGTCTTTTTCATCTTTTGCAAGTATCCACGGAGTGGTCTCGTCTATATATTTATTAAGTCTTCTATATATATTTATGACTTCGTCCACGGCATCGGCTATTTTTAGCCTGTCCATTTTATCCGCCACTTTGTCTTTTGCAGATGTGACAACAGCCTTTAAGTCGGCGTCTACATCTCCTACCACGCCTGCATCTGTCACGACGCCGTCAAAGTATTTATTGCACATTGAAATTGTACGGTTTACAAGGTTTCCTAAAGTGTTTGCAAGGTCTGAATTTGTGCGCTCAGTCATTAAGTCCCAAGTGATAGTGCCGTCGTTGTCAAAAGGAATTTCGTGTAGCACAAAATATCTTGTCGCATCTACGCCGTAAAGCTCGCATAAATCGTCGGCATATATGGTGTTTCCCTTAGACTTGCTCATTTTTCCACCGTCTTGTAAAAGCCAAGGGTGACCAAAAATTTGTTTTGGTAAAGGTAAATCTAAAGCCATTAAGAATATAGGCCAGTAAAGTGTGTGAAAACGCACTATGTCTTTGCCTATTACGTGTAAATTTGCAGGCCATAGCTCTTTAAACTGCTCTGTAGAATTTCCGTCGCAGTCATAGCCTATGCCCGTGATATAGTTTGTAAGTGCATCAAGCCACACATAAACCACGTGTTTTGGGTCAAAGTCTACACCCACACCCCAGCTAAACGAAGTCCTTGAAACGCATAGGTCTTGAAGTCCTGGTAAAAGGAAATTGTTCATCATCTCATTTTTTCTTGATACAGGTAAAATGAAATCTGGGTTGTCGTTCATATGCTTTATTAGTCTATCGGCGTATTTGCTCATTTTAAAGAAATATGCCTCTTCTTTTGCAGGGTTTACATCTCTGCCACAGTCTGGGCATTTGCCGTCTTTTAACTGGCTTTCTGTAAAGAAAGACTCGCAAGGACCGCAGTAAAGACCCTCGTAGTGACCTTTGTAAATGTCGCCCTTGTCGTAAAGTTTTTTAAATATTTTTTGAACTTGCTCTTTGTGGTATACGTCTGTTGTCCTTATAAATTTATCATAAGAAGTGTTTACCACGTCGAAGTTATCTTTGATTATACCTGCGATTTTGTCGACAAATTCTTGAGGCTCTACGCCGTTTTCTTTTGCTTTTTCCTCATTTTTTTGTCCGTGCTCGTCTGTTCCTGTTTGGAAAAACACATTGTATCCCTGTGCCCTTTTAAATCTTGCGATACAGTCGGTCAAAATAATTTCATACACGTTTCCGATATGTGGTTTACCACTTGTGTAAGCGATAGCCGTGGTTATATAGTAATTTTTATTGTTCATCAAAGTTTACGTCCTCTCAATTTTTTTAAAGTATAGCTGGTAAAATAGCGGAAAATACGGATAAAAGCATAAGCCCTGCAAGGATTATTGCCCCAACACGTATAACCAGTTTCCTCTTTTTATCGTTCATACCGACACCACCTTAAAGATATTAATAAACCTTATTTTACCACGTAAATAAGTTATTGTAAATGATTTATTTGACATTCTCTTAAAGCTGTAATAAAATTTAAGGTATACTTTTAAAGGAGATTTTTTAATATGCTTAAAAATGAAATACTAACTTGCGCCGCAGTTCACGATATATCTGGTTTTGGCAAATGCGCCCTCACCGTTTGCCTGCCTGTTTTAAGTGCCATGGGAGTCGAGACTTCTGTAATACCCACGGCTATGCTTTCTACCCACGGTGGCTTTAACGGTTTTACCTATAATGATTTTACAGAAGAAATGCTTCCAATGGCAAAGCACTGGAAAGAAGTAGGGGCAAATTTCAACTCTATTTACACAGGATTTTTGGGCAGTATCTCGCAAATTTCCATAGTAAAAGAAATATTTAAAACCATAAAAAACGACGACACCCTGATTATGGTAGACCCAGTAATGGCAGACGACGGAAAACTTTATAAGATGTATGACGAAAAAATGGTCGAGGGCATGAAAGAACTTTGCAAAGAAGCAGACATAATAGTTCCAAATTTAACCGAGGCATCTTACCTTACAGGCGAAAAATATATCGAAAATAATCACCGCAAAGAATATATCGAAAACATGCTACAAAAGCTGTCTGAATTTGGACCAAAATACGTGGTAATCACGGGCGTTAACTTTGATAATGACAAGCTAGGCTCTGCATGTCTTTGCAAAAAAACTGGCAAGGTTCACTACAGCTTATTTAAAAGGCATAAAGGCGGTTATCCAGGCACTGGTGATTTATTTGCGAGTGCACTTTTAGGTGCTGTATTAAACGGCTACGGCATAGATGAGGCACAAGATATAGCGACAAAATATGTCAGCGACACAATTGCAAAAACCATAGAGCTAAAAAGAGATGAAAACCCACTTTTTGGCGTATGCTTTGAAAAAACTTTACCACAGCTTATGTCATTAATTAATAGTTAATAATTAATAATTAATAATTGTTGTGAAAATCCTTCGGATTTTTTATTAAAAGTTTTTCTATACATCGCACTGCTTTCACAATTCCACTTGCAAAACTGACATAAATAGTGTACAATGAAATTTATCACTTTAAAGTGAAAAGTTGAAAGTTGGTGCTAAAAATGGAAAACTTATTTTTTCAAAAAGATATAGAAACAATGCCAAGAAAAGAGCTTGAAAAATTACAGCTCGAAAGACTTAAAAAAATGGTCGATTACTGCATTAATAACATTAAGTTTTACAACGACAAACTGACAAAAGCAGGTATCACCTCGGGCGATAAAATCAAAACCCTGTCCGATATTCAGTATATCCCATTTACCACAAAAGATGACATAAGGGATAACTATCCGTTTAATATGATGGCAAGACCAATGAAAGACATAGTGCGTATTCACGCATCCTCTGGCACAACGGGCAAGCCTACTGTTGGACTTTACACAAAAAACGACCTTGACATGTGGGCGACACAGGTTGCAAGAATTTGCGTTGCAGGTGGCGTCACAGCTGAGGATATAATTCAAATTTCCTTTGGCTATGGACTTTTTACAGGTGCCTTAGGACTTCACTATGGACTTGAAAAAGTTGGAGCCACGGTAATTCCTGCCTCGTCGGGAAACACAGAAAAACAACTTATGATGTTTCGTGACTTTGGTGTCACAGGACTTGTTGCCACTCCAAGTTATGCAATTTATCTTGCAGAGGCTGTAAAAGAGGGCGACATTCCACTTTCAGAATACCATAAGCTAAGGCTTGGTATTTTAGGAAGCGAAAGTTGCAGCAGCGAAATGCGAAACGAAATTGAAAAAGGTCTTGGAATATTCGTAAGCGACAACTACGGTATGACAGAGCTTTCAGGCCCTGGTGTGTCGGGCGAATGTATTTACAGAGACGGACTCCACTTTAACGAGGACGCTTTCTTGCCCGAAATCATAGACACAGACACAGGCAAAGTAAAAGACAAAGGCGACACAGGAGAGCTTGTTGTTACAACGCTTTTACGCGAGGGTGCTCCTGTTTTAAGATACAGAACAAAAGACATAGCAAGCCTAAACTACGAACCATGTAAATGTGGCAGAACTGGCGTTAGGATGAATAAAATCACAGGAAGAACAGACGACATGCTTATCATTAAAGGCGTCAATGTATTCCCATCACAAGTGGCAACAGTGCTTTCAGAGTTTAAGCAAATCAGCCCACACTATCAACTTGTTGTAACACGCAAAAATTATCTAGACAGGCTTGAGGTAAAAGTTGAACTTATAGATTCTTCGCTTTTAGAAAACTTCAGAGAGCTTGAAGGGTTGACAAAACAAATCCACGACAGACTAAGAAGCGTGTTGGGACTTGAAACAAAAGTAAGCCTTGTAGAACCTAAAAACCTAGAGCGTTTTCAGGGCAAGGCAAAAAGAGTAATAGACAATAGAGAATAATTGAGAATTTAGAATTGAAAATTGAGAATTGAGGAGGAAATTATCTTGAAAGAGTTAATGTTAGGAAACGAAGCCGTCGCAAGAGGACTTTTTGAAGCAGGTGTTAAGGTGATATCAAGTTACCCCGGAACACCTAGCACAGAAATAACCGAGGCAGCGGCAAAATATGATGAAATGTACAGCGAATGGGCACCAAACGAGAAAGTGGCAGCCGAGGTTGCAGCAGGTGCCTGTATCGGAGGCGCTAGGTCTTTTTGCGCAATGAAACACGTTGGTTTTAACGTGGCGGCAGATCCGATTTTTACAATGAGCTACATAGGTGTAAACGGAGGCATGGTTATAGCCGTTGCCGACGACCCAAGTATGCACTCTTCTCAAAATGAGCAAGACACAAGGAACTACGCAATAGCTGCAAAGCTTCCAATGCTAGAGCCTGCGGATTCTCAGGAATGTAAGGACTTTACAAAGCTTGCTTTTGAGATTTCAGAAAAATTTGATACGCCTGTAATACTAAGACTTACAACAAGAATTTCTCACTCTAGAAGTATAGTTACTTTAGGCGACAGAGTAGAGCTTGAAAACAAACCTTATGTAAAAAATGCGGCAAAAAATGTTATGCTACCTGCGTTTGCAAGACCAAAACACGAAATGGTAGAAAAAAGAACTTTAGACCTAAAAGAATGGTCAAAAAATAGTGACATTAATGTTATAGAAGACAACGGCTCAAAAGTCGGCGTAATTACAGCTGGCTCTGTGTATCAATATGTAAAAGAAGTAATGGGTGATGAATGTAATTACCTAAAACTTGGCATGATTAACCCTTTATCAGAAGAATTAATTTCAGATTTTTGCAAGGGACTTGACAAAATTTACGTAATTGAAGAGCTTGACGACATTATCGAAACTTTCTGCAAAAAAATCGGAATAAACGTAATAGGAAAAGATTTATTCCCTAAATGCGGTGAGTTCAACCAAAAAATAATGGCAAAGCTATTAAAAGGCGAAGAAGTAAAAGGCTTAAGCTTTGACGAGACTATACCAGTAAGACCTCCTGTTATGTGCTGTGGTTGTCCACATAGAGGTGTTTTCTATGCACTTAAAAAAGAAAATGTATATGTAAGTGGCGACATTGGCTGTTACACACTAGGTGCTTCTGCCCCACTTGGCGCTATGGATTTATGTATCTGCATGGGTGCATCTATATCTTCACTTCACGGCTATAACAAGGCTACAGGAAACGATAACAAATCCGTTGCTGTAATAGGAGACTCTACCTTTATGCACACAGGCGTTAACAGCCTTATCGACATAGCCTACAATAGAAGTAACTCTGTCACTATGATTTTGGACAACTCCATTACAGGCATGACAGGTCACCAACAAAACCCAACAACAGGCTTTAACATAAAAGGCGAGCCTTCTGCATCTGTAGACCTAGAAAAACTTTGTACCGCAATAGGCATAAACAGGGTAAAAGTCATAGACCCATATGATTTAAAAGAGACTATGAAAGTCATTAAAGAAGAACTAGCGGCAGACGAGCCATCTGTAATCATCAGCCGTAGACCTTGCGCACTACTAAAATATGTAAAACACGAAGAACCACTAGAAGTAAACAGCGACTGCATAGGCTGTAAAATATGCCTTGGCATTGGTTGCCCTGCAATTAGCATGAACGACGGCAAGGCTGTAATCGACAAGGCTCAATGCGTAGGCTGTAAAGTATGTAAAGGTCTATGCCCTAAAAAAGCAATTAATTGAGGGAGGAGAACAATATGCAAAACGATGTAAAAAGCGTACTTATAGTAGGCGTTGGAGGACAAGGAACTTTGCTTGCGAGTAAAATTTTAGGTTCTGCCATGATGAACGAAGGTTACGATGTAAAAGTAAGTGAAGTGCACGGAATGAGCCAAAGAGGCGGTTCTGTTATCACTTATGTAAGATACGGCACAAAAGTTGCCTCTCCCATAATCGAAGAGGCACAGGCAGATATTATACTTGCCTTTGAGCAACTAGAAGCGGCGAGATACTTGCCATATCTAAAAGAAGGTGGCTACCTTATAACAAACACTCAAAAAATGGACCCAATGCCCGTTATCACAGGCACTATGGAATATCCTAAGGACATAATAGAAAAAATCCGCGAAAAAGGCGTCAATGTAGACACTGTCGACGCACTTGACCTTGCTATTAAAGCAGGTTCACAAAAAGCCGTAAACGTAGTGCTAATGGGCGCAATGGCGGCAAAACTCCATCTTCCAAAAGATGCATGGACAAAATCCCTAGAGCAAACAGTCCCTGCTAAATTCATAGAATTGAATAAAACAGCATTTGAATTAGGATTTAACAATGTGTGAGGCACATTTGAATTGAGAATTGAGAATTGAGAATTGAAAATTACAACACGCCCAAGGCGTGAACCTTAATTCTCCATTTTACATTATCAATTAATAAAAAAGGAGTGTTTATATTGTATTACCAACAAGAAATTGAGTGTGCTAGCCGTGAGGAGCTAAAGAAAATTCAGTCTGAAAAACTTATCAACATGGTAAAAACTTGCTATGAGAAAATTCCTTTTTATAAGGAAAAATTTGATGAAATGGGAATTTCACCAAATGATATCAAAAGCATAGACGACATAGTAAAACTTCCATTTACAGAAAAAAATGACCTTAGAGACACCTATCCTTTTGGTCTTTTAGCCGTAGGGCGTGACGAAATTGTGAGGGTTCATGCATCTTCTGGAACTACTGGAAAACAAACGGTTGTAGCCTATACTCAAAACGATATTGACGTTTGGGCAGACTGTGTTGCACGAAACATTGTCGCCATTGGTGGCCACAAAAAGGACTTTGTTCAGGTCGCTTACGGTTACGGACTTTTCACAGGAGGTCTCGGACTTCACTATGGTGCAGAAAAACTTGGCGCCACTGCAATTCCCGTTTCCTCTGGCAATACAGACAGACAAATACAAATTATGGAGGACTACGAGTCAGACATACTTTGCTGCACCCCGTCTTATGCCATGTACATAGGTGAAACTTTAAAAGAAAAAGGAATTGATCCAAAAAGCCTAAAGCTTAGGGCTGGAATATTCGGCGCCGAGCCTTGGACACAGGAAATGCGAAAAGAGATAGAAAAGCTTTTGGATATTAAAGCTTATGATATTTATGGACTTTCAGAAATCACAGGCCCTGGTGTGTCTTGCGAGTGCACTGCACAGGCTGGAATGCACGTAAGCGAAGACTATTTCTATCCTGAAATAATCGACCCCGATACTGGAGAAACTATGCCAGAGGGTGAATTTGGCGAGCTAGTTTTCACCTGTATAGGAAAAGAGGCACTCCCGCTTATAAGATACAGAACAAGAGACATTTGCAGGTTAAATCACGAAAAATGCGAATGTGGCAGAACCCTTGTGAGAATGGATAAACCAAGAGGAAGAACCGATGATATGCTTATCATAAGAGGTATAAACATATTCCCATCACAGATTGAATCTGTTCTTCTAGAGCTTGGAATGGACCCGAACTACCAACTTGTTGTGGATAGAGTTAACAATTTAGACAAGCTTGAAGTTCAAATTGAGATAAACGATACGATTTTCTCTGACACGGTAAAAAATATCGAAGAGATAGAGAAAAAGATATCAGGCGCACTTCAATCTACACTTAATATCGTGGCAAGAGTTAGACTAGTAGAGCCCAAAACCATCCCCCGCTCAGAAGGCAAAGCAAAACGTGTTATTGATAATAGGAAATAATCGAGAATTGAAGACTCAGCATTTTCCTCCACAACTCTTCACTTTTCACTAAAAAAAGAAAGGCGTGACTTTATGCAAATAAAACAACTTTCGGTATTTATCGAAAACAAACCAGGTAGACTAGCAGATATTACAGAGGTCCTTGCGGAAAATAAAATTGACATAAGGGCGATTTCTGTTGCAGACACAAGCGATTTCGGAATTTTGAGAATAATAGTCGACAAACCAGAAGAGGCTTCTGCAATTCTTAAAGAGGCTGGAATGACTGTTTCTTTATCAAAGGTAATTGCAGTTGGCATAGGAGACATCACAGGCGAGTTTGCAAGAGCTATCAGAGTTCTAGCAGACGAAAAGGTGAGCGTCGAGTATGTATATGCATTTGTAAGCCGTGACAAAGGCAAGGCTTATGTTATAATCCGTGCCGAAGAGGGCGACAGAGCTGCCCAAGTACTGCTAAAAAACAATGTAGAGATTTTATCCGAAGAAGCCCTTTACAATATGTAATGGAGAAATAAAGATATGAAAAGACAAGATTATATTTCTTGGGACGAATATTTCATGGGTATAGCTGTCTTGGCGTCTCACAGGAGCAAGGACCCAAGCACACCTGTCGGTTCGTGTATTGTCGACAGTAAAAACGTAATCGTTTCTACGGGCTATAACGGTTTCCCTATAGGCTGTGACGACGACGAGTTCCCTTGGGGCAGAGACGGCAAGGATATAGACACAAAATACCCTTATGTCGTCCATGCAGAGCTAAATGCGATTTTAAACGCGCACGGCAGAAATTTAGAGGGCACAAAAGTTTACACAGCACTTTTCCCCTGTAACGAATGTGCAAAGGCAATAATCCAGTCGGGCATAAAGGAAGTAATCTACCTCTCCGACAAATACGCCGACACAGATTTAGTTAAGGCATCAAAAAGAATGTTGAAATCAGCAGGCGTAAAGATGAGACAGCTGATACCTAGTAGGGACAGTATTACATTAAAATTATCAAATTAACCATAACAAGGTCACGGCAAGCCGTGACCTTTAATTTTCGGGTATTTTTGCAATTTATTTCCAAAATAAATATATTCACAACAAACGCTGTGTTATACTGTAAATATATAAAACGTATATATTTGAAAGGAGAGTTTCCATGAAGATTTTAAAGCGTAAAAAACGCCTCGCCACTGTTTTAATTATACTTGGACTTGAGATACTTTTATGGGTGGTATATTTTGCATTAATAAGTACTTATAGCTCCACCGAGATTTTGACCATGCAGTGGATACTTAACCTAAGAAGGATTGTCGATGTCATCGCAGTAGTGCTTTTAATTGCAGAAATGTTAGCAGTAGGTGCGTTATTTTGGAAAGATGATACAGCGTGTGAACGATTTTCAAAGGACCCACGAAACAATTTGATGTAATAGTGAAACTCAAACCTTCAGAAAATCAAGACAAGCGCAGACCTCCTTCCCTATTATTTAAAAGAAAAATTAGCAACAAAAAAAAGCTGACCGAAATGGTCAGCTTTTTTAATAGCAAATGTTAAATTATTTAACTTCAACAACTGCGCCAGCTTCTTCAAGTTTTGCTTTAAGAGCTTCTGCGTCGTCTTTTGAGATTGCTTCTTTAAGAGTTTTTGGAGCTTCGTCAACGATAGCTTTAGCCTCTTTAAGACCAAGACCTGTTGCTTCTCTAACTGCTTTGATAACAGCGATTTTGTTGCCGCCAGCTTCTTTAAGAACAACGTCAAATTCTGTTTTCTCTTCAGCTGCTGCTGCAGGTGCGCCACCAGCTACCATAACAGGAGCTGCTGCAGAAACACCAAATTCCTCTTCGATTGCTTTTACTAGTTCGTTTAGCTCTAAAACTGTAAGAGCTTTAATGTCTTCAATAAATTTTGCGATATCAGCCATTGTAATATCCTCCTATAAATTTTAAATTATTTTTTTGTTTATGCTACGTCTTCTTTAGACTTAGCAATTTCATTAAGTGAGATTGCAAGGCCACGTGGACCGGATACAAGAACACTAAGAAGCATTTGAATAAGACCTTCTTTGCTTGGTAGGTCAGCAATTGCATTAACCTCTTGGGCAGTCATAGCCTTACCATCCATACTACCAACTTTGATTGAGAACGCGCCGTTAGACTCTTTAGCATATTTGCTTAGAATTCTTGCAGGAGCAATCGCATCGTCAGTTGAAATAGCCATAGCTGTAGTTCCCTCTAAAACAGGGTTCCAAGCCTCTAAATCTGTTTCAGCTATTGCAAGTTTTAAAAGAGTATTTTTAACTACTGTGTACTCAACACCTGCTTCACGAAGCTCTTTTCTAAGCTTTGTGTCGTTTTCTGCATTGATACCTTTATAGTCAACTAAAACAGCTGAAACACTGCTTTCAAGTTTCGCTTTAAGCTCTGCAACAACTTGTTGTTTTGCCTCTAAAACACTTTTACTTGGCAAAATATTCACCTCGCCTTTCTTAATACTTTGGGTCTTTTAAAAATTAAAAGACCTTTTCCGTTTCCGAAAAAGGTCAAAATTACAAAATTAGTTTAAACTTTGCTTTTTTGCTCTTCTCGGCAGGTGGACTAAACCTTTACGCAAGTATAAACTTGCACCTGCTGTCTTTAAACAGCTATTTAATTATACACCAAACAAGTTAACTTGTCAAGTGAGAATTAAGCGCCAACTTTACTTGGGTTGATTTTAACACCAGGTCCCATTGTTGGGCTAACAACACAAGATCTTATATACTGACCTTTTGCAGCAGATGGTTTAGCTTTAACAACAGCATCAAGCAGTGTGTTAAAGTTCTCTTGAAGCTTTTCTGTTCCAAAAGAAACCTTGCCGATTGGGCAGTGGATAATATTTGTTTTGTCTAAACGGTACTCTATTTTACCCGCTTTAGCTTCGGCAACAGCTTTTCCTATGTCAGGAGAAACAGTACCAGCTTTTGGGTTAGGCATTAAGCCACGAGGTCCTAAAATTTTACCTAGACGGCCAACTTGTCCCATCATATCAGGAGTTGTTATAAGCACGTCAAAGTCCATCCAGTTTTCTGTTTGGATTTTTTGAACCATTTCTTCTGAACCTACAAAGTCTGCACCAGCAGCTTTAGCAGCTTCAATTTTATCTTCTTTACAAATTGCAAGAATTTTTATAGATTTACCTGTACCATGTGGTAAAACTATAGCACCACGCACTTGTTGGTCTGCATGACGACCGTCAACGCCAAGTTTAACGTGAACTTCAACTGTCTCGTCAAATTTAGCTGTACCTGTTTTTATGCAAAGATCCAAAGCTTCATCAGCATCATATAGCTTAGCTCTGTCTATTAGCTTTGCATTATCAACATACTTTTTACCGTGTTTCATTGATTTTTTCCTCCTAGAGTGGTAAATATCGGAAGTTTTCCTCCCACCCGGGTAATTAATCTACGACTTCAATACCCATACTTCTTGCTGTTCCTGAAATCATGCTAATAGCTGTTTCAATAGAACCTGCGTTTAAGTCAGGCATTTTCTGCTCGGCGATTTTCGTTACTTGTTCGCGGGTAATCTTTGCTACTTTTGTTTTGTTCGGTACACCCGAACCACTCTCGATACCGCAAGCTTTCTTAATAAGAACAGCTGCTGGTGGAGTTTTTGTTACAAAAGTGAACGAACGGTCTGCATAAACCGTGATAACGACAGGGATTATTAGTCCTATGTCATTTTTTGTGCGCTCATTAAATTCTTTAGTGAACGACATGATGTTAACGCCGTGTTGTCCAAGTGCAGGACCTACAGGCGGTGCCGGGGTTGCTTTACCGGCTGGTATTTGGAGCTTAATAAAGCCCGTAACCTTTTGAGCCATCTCTTTGCACCTCCAAAATTCGTGGTTGATGGCGGAAACACAGAAATTTTGCATTTCCTCCCACTGGGGCATTGCCCCTCATAAAAAGCGGTTTATCCGCTGATTATCAAAACCTTAATTTTCCGATTCAATTTGGTTAAGTTCCAAATCTACCGGTGTTTCACGTCCAAACATAGACACAGTTAGTCTTACATTGTTATTATCAATATCAATTTCGTCTACTGTACCTAAGAATCCGCTAAGCGGACCGTCGACAATTTGGACACTGTCGCCTACATCGTATGAAACTTCGATTTTCTTAGTTTCTACGCCAAGTCTTGCTACCTCATCATCAGTTAGCGGAATTGGATCTGTAGTTGTTCCCACAAACCCTGTACACCCACGAATGTTTCGCACGGCATACCAAGATTCATCGGTTACTATCATTTTTATTATGACATAACCCGGATAAATTTTGCGCTCTACTTCTTTTGTTTTGCCGTCTTCTTTAATCTCGACGACAATCTCAGTAGGCACCTTAATTTCCTTTATTAAATCTTGAAGCTGGCGGTTTTCAACCACCTTTTCAAGGTTCGAGGCAACTTTGTTTTCGTATCCCGAGTAGGTATGTATGACATACCATTTAGCCTCATCTGCCATATATAATTCCTCCGTTCATAAATAGGATATGTTGAAGAATTAGTTAGCAACATCCATAATAAGACTTAGAAGTTGCATAAAAGCTGAATCAAGTAGGAAAATAAATGTTCCTAATATAGCTATTGTTACTAGAACAACACCCATATTTTTGAATACAGTTTTTACTGTAGGCCAAACTATTTTTTTAATTTCGCCTTTGCAATCTCGGAAAAATTTACCTGTTCTTTTAAGAAAACCCGCAAATGCGTTTGGTTTTTTTGTAGTATCAGACATAATTTCTTCCTCCCTATCTTATTTTGTTTCTCTGTGAGCTGTGTGTTTTCTGCAGAATCTGCAGTACTTATTCATCTCAAGTCTGTCGGGATCATTCTTCTTGTTCTTCATTGTGTTGTAGTTTCTTTGTTTGCACTCCTGGCAAGCTAGTGTTATTTTGACTCTCATAACGGCACCTCCGTTTTACGGAAAAAATTTGGGTTTAACCCCAGCCTCCCTCAAAAAAATGGACATAAAAAAAATAGCCCTCTGTTCTGAGGTAGAAACAGTATAACATACAAAATGCTATATGTCAACACCCCAAAAGGCTATTTTTCAATATTTTTTTACGTTTATCTGTGGTTTTTGTTTGCGTTATCAAGCGCTGCAGCAACAACTTTTTTTTGCTTTTTCACTTTTTCAGGTTTTATCTTCTTGTCTTTTAGTTTTCTTGAGCATTTATAAATCTTTGCAAGCTCTTCTGAAAACAGTGGTGATATCTTTTCCATAGCCTGATCGTTTATAGAATTAAATATACCATGGGTGAGTATTGCCCTTACCTGTATGTCGCCGTCTTTGTACATATCGTTAAATATGTTAACCATCTTCTTAAACTCCTCAGAGTTTGGCGATTTAAGCGCGGTTTCTTCACAAGTTGGTGCAATATAAGATTTTGCTAGAACGGCAAATCTTACTTGACCATAAGTAATCCTATCTTCGTTCATTTTATCTTTAAGCTCTGGGAATACATTTGCAAATCTATTGAATAAAAACTGTGGGTCAATGTTACCCTCTTCATCTTTTTTCTTTTTCTTTTTCATGTTTTGTATAGCAGCTATCCTTTTAGGACCCTCTATAACTTCACAAAAATCGTTTGCAATGGTTTGTGCATCCGCCTTTGTGCCCTCTGACAAATCAAAAAGCCACTGTGAAAGGTTTTTCCATTCGTTTGGCTCTCCGTCGGTAACTGTCGCAGAACGAAGAACAAAACTCGACTTTGTCTCATCATATATTAGGCTATACGCCGCGTGTTCTGTAAAAAACGCAACCGCTTTGCCGTTATCGTCCTGATAATCCTTAGCGCCCGAAAAATCCTGTTTTAAAAGTTCGGCCTCTATAGCCTCTTTAATTATATTGAATGCTGTAAGCTCCAAAAAAATCAACTCCATAAATTAATAAGTCATAACATTATAGCACACAAAATATTGTTTGTCTATGTTTTTAATTAATTAACATCACTCACTAATTATTAATTATTCATAAAATTAACAATTTTTTAGTTTATTCCAGCTCATTTAATGCTATAATGTAATCATCTTTAAATACGGAGGAAATCATTATGCAAATTTATTATTTCACAAGGACAGGCAGAAGCGAAACTATCGCAAACGAGCTTGCCTCAAAACATAACACCACTGCTCACAAAATCACCGACGGCAAGGACTGGGCAGGTGCTAAAAACTTTTTAAGAGGTGGATTTATGTCCTCTAAAAAACAACTTATTGAAATAGAGTATAGCCCCGTCGACAAGGCTGACGACATTATTTTAGTCTTTCCTATTTGGGCTGGTTCTTTTCCGCCTGCAATAAGAAGTTTTATAGAAAAAGAGGGTAGAAACAGCGTTATTGCCATTCCCACCTCTCTAGCAAGCAAATTAAAAGATCGTGATGGTTTTAAAAATGTCGTCGACCTCATCGGAAAACAAATTGAAACCCCAAAAGACATTTAATCTGCTATGTTTATTATAGGTATTTCCCTCTCTTTTGCATATTTAACAGTGGAAACCGTTCCACCTCGCTTATAAACTTGATAACAAACCAAAACACTGCTATGGTCTACCATGTACATGTTTCTTTTTCTCATGCACGTATTTTTGTAATGCCCTGAAACGTATATATAGTCATCGCTATCACATTTTATCATTTCATGGATAAATTTATCCTCAATACTCCAGCCATTTGTCTGCTCAAAGCAAGGCAGTGCTAGTATTAGCCGTATATCACTACGGCTTTTTTTCATGTCTAAAATAACTTTTGCCGACAGAGTGTCAAACCCCAACGCCCCACCTGTCATAAAATTTCTGTAACCAATATTATATAGGTATAAAATTTCCCGCTCTAAGCTAATTTTTATACCCTCTATATTTGCTGACTTAATTTTTCTATGTCCCGAAAACGCACAAGTTATATGTTTTTTCATACTTATAGCCTTCTTTTAGCATTTATTTTTCAACGCCGAAAACGCCCTCGGGTAAAGGACGTTTTCTCTTGGGGATATATTACATGTAGTCGTACTCATTTTTTAGCGATGTTTATTTCATAAACACCTTGGGTTCCTGCATTATCAGTTATATAAAGCATATATGCGCCATGCGTCATGTTAAATTCAATTTCACCTGTCGATGTATCAATAGTTTCTGGGAGTATTTTCTCTCCACTTCCCGATACTGCGTACACAGACTCAAAATCTACTCCTGAAAGATCATCACTTACGGCTATATTAAGCCTTGCGCCTTCATCGTCGTAGTTAAATGAATCTATCGAAGGTTGTGTATTATCAATGCACTCGACTGTTACATCTGTCGATGCAGTCGCGTTATTTTTTGTTGTCGCTTCCAGAGTGTAAATGCCATTTTCATCTACACTTACTGCATATCTATCACTGTTTTCTTCGCCTTTTTCGGCATAGATTTTATTATTATTTTCATCAACGATATAGACTTCGTCTATTTCGTTTAAAGCAGCAGATACAGTGGTTTCTATTTTAACCTCATCTTTGTAGTATTCTCCTGCCTTAGCAAGTACCTCTGTGTCTGTGAACATAGGAGCCGAACTCACTGCTGCCACAGATACCGCCGCCGCACTGACAGTCGCTGCCGTTGCGGTAATTGCACCTGCTGTAGGTAAAACGCTTGCGTTTGTGGCGCTTGCCGCCACTTGTGGAACAAAGGCAAGTGCCGCAGAGGTGTCCATACCTGTCGCCACCATCGCTGCTACCAAGGAAGAATATGCTGCCGTCTTAGTCATTTTATTCGCCATTGCCGCTTTATTAAGCGCTTTTTTTATAGGCAATTTATTAAATAAAAAACCCGACATATACATCTCTCCTTCCTGATTTAGTTAATGATTCTCTTAGTTTTTTCTTTGCAATACTAAGCCTACTTTTCACTGTACCCTCTGGGCACTCCATGATTTTTGAAATAGTGGTAATTTTATAACCATCAAAATATTTAAAAATCAAAGTACTTCTAAGCACAGGGTCAAGCCTGTAAATATGTTCGGTTAAAATATCTACATCATTTTTTGCAACTGTTTTTGAGAGTGGGTTTGAACTTTCATCGTCTGGAATACTGTTCATGACCTCGTCGTCCATAGATTCTGACTTCCTTTTTGAAATCTCCCTAATGGATATTGTATAAACAACTTTTTCAGCCCACTTCACAAAAGCTTTTCCGTCTTTTAGTGATTTAATATGCTTTAGTATTTTAATATATGTTTCTTGCACCACGTCTTGTGCGTCTTGCTCATTCTTTAGTATCGAATACGCCAAGAAGTACATTCGTTGGTACGTCATCTCATATAGTGAGGTAAACGCTTGGCTATCATTATCTTTTACTTTTTCAACTAGCTTTGCAATCTTTGCATGATTCATTGCCATTTTTACGTCCTCACTTTCTAAGATACTTTAAACCCTTAAAAGGTTCACGGTTTTCATAATTTTTTTCTTCTTTGTATACTTTCACTAAATAATACAATATTATCCACCAATTCCTACCATTGTTACCAATATTTATTGTGCAGTTCCAAACTTATTGCTGTCTGTTACTACATTTTCGATTTTAACACTGTCTATACCCGCTTGGTTTAACTCTATGGAGTCTGCGCTTTCTTTTGCCAAATCAAATGCCAATTCTTCAAACTCTTCACCTTTAAGCTCTATCATAACACCAAGTCTTACATGCGCGGTTTGATACATCATTTCGGCATCGGCTTCTATATTGAATTTTTGCAAAAGCATCATGTTGCCTTCAGATTCAAAAACTTCAACCTCACCTTTTTCCATTTTATCAAGAGTTTCGACAAAATTTGTCGGATAGTACTCGTATTTTAAATCTGTTATATCTGCAACATAAAGTGGCTCTGTGTATTCTTTTAGCATTGCTATCTCTTGTGACACAACGTCTACAGATGTATAACCTGTTTCAATTTGTGTCTTATAGCGCTCTAGCATCTCTACTATTTCTTGCTCTTCATCTTCTGTAACTTCTCTAATCTGTCCGTCTTCATTTGTAGCAGTCAGTGGCACATATGTATAGGCATAGCTGTATTTTCCATTTATATAGTACTCGATAAGCTCTTCTTTTGGAATTTCATACTCGCCACCATCACCATAATAAAAATCAAATACTTTTTTAGATTTAATATCGTACTGGGCACTTACATTATTAAAAGATTCTTCCGAAATGCCAAGGCTATCCATCGTTTGACTGTAGTACTCCCAGTTTTGAGAACTTATAGACTTTGCAGATTCTACTTCTTCCTCTGTAAGTTCAAAGCCATTTTCTAAAACTTTTTCTTCAATCCAAAAATAGCGCTCGACATACTCCATTGTTCGCTCTTCTATCCACTGTGTAGCAGGTTTGCCGTCTATTTCTGCGCTTAAAACTTCTATGTCGCTAGGCACCAGTGCTGCCGCCTCGTCATATGCCACTACTTGATAGTAGGTATATGCTCCTATACTCATTGTAATATCATTTTGTTTCGCCGCCCATGTTAAGTCTGCATTTTGACACGCAGTAGTGGCAACTATCATAAAAACACAAGATATAGCCACAGCTATTTTTTTCATAAATTTCATTCGTTTTTTCCTTTTCAATTTTTAAATATAATCAACTTGTATTATACTTTATTTTTCAAATAATTTCAATACTTATTTCGACATATATGTCAATGCATCCTCTAAAACCGCAAGTGGGTCTTGGTTATTTAGACTTATACTTATATATGGACTAGTACTTGCTTTTAATAACACTCTGCCCTTCATGCACGAAATTAGTTTTGAAATTGCCTCCATGTCAACCTTATCAAGGAACAAATTAACATGCGTCGCCTGCTGTTTTACCTCTTTAATATTAAGTGCGGCTGCCCTGTTTCTCAAAAGCGCTATATCTATGAGGCCTTTAACCGCCTGTGGCGGCTCACCAAAACGGTCGATTAATTCGTCGACAACATCTATCGAATCCTCTATATCTTTAATGTCTGCAATTCTTCTATAAATTTCAAGCCTTTGCCTTGTCGCCGACACATAGCTTTCTGGAATATGCGCCTGCACCTGCATATCGACTATACACTCTCTTTCAGGCATAGGTGGCTCTTCGCCCTTCATCAAGGCGACTGCCTCATTTAACAGTTTTAGATACATGTCATATCCGACACTTTCCATGTGCCCGTGTTGCTCTCCTCCCAAAATATTTCCAGCACCTCTTATCTCCAAGTCTCTTAGCGCTATTTTAAAACCACTTCCAAACTCGGTAAACTCTCTGATAGCCGAAAGCCTTTTTTGGGCAATTTCTGTTAGTATTTTATTTTGTGTATAGGTAAGATACGCATAGGCACGCCTGTTACTTCTTCCCACACGTCCCCTTAGCTGGTGAAGTTGAGACAGACCCATTCTATCGGCATTGTCAATTATTAGAGTATTTGCATTCGGCACATCGACGCCGGTTTCTATAATAGTCGTGCAAATAAGCATATCAATTTCGTGCTCCATAAGCTGACGCCAGACTTCTGAAAGTTCTTTTTCGTCCATTTTTCCATGCCCTATGCCTATTCTCACCTCGGGAATTTGTGCCTGTATCCTTGCGGCAACGCCTTTAATGCTTGCAACGTCGTTATGAAGATAATATACCTGACCTCCACGTCTTAGCTCTTTTCTTATTGCATCACAAATAATACCTAGGTCATATTCCATAACATAGGTTTGCACTGGGTGCCTATCGTGTGGCGCCTCTTCGATTACCGACATATCACGAACGCCAGACAATGCCATATTTAAAGTTCTTGGTATCGGTGTCGCCGACAGGGTGAGGATATCCGCCGTCTTACAAAGGGCTTTTAACTTCTCTTTTTGTGCCACACCAAAGCGCTGTTCTTCATCGATTATGACGAGTCCTAAATCCTTAAACTGAACGTCTTTTGATACCAGCCTATGTGTGCCGATTATCATGTCGACATAACCTCTTTTTAAGTCTTTTATTATTTTCTCTTGTTGTTTTGGAGTTCTAAATCGTGACAAGAGTTCTATTCTTGTCGGAAAACTCTCAAGACGTTTTATTGCGGTTTGAAAATGTTGCCACGCAAGTATAGTAGTCGGGACTAAAATTGCGCACTGTTTGCCGGCGGTTATACACTTAAATGCCGCTCTAAGCGCCACTTCTGTCTTACCAAAACCAACGTCTCCACATAACAACCTATCCATAGGCGTGACGGCTTCCATATCGTTTTTGATTTCGTTTATACAACGCAATTGATCTTCTGTTTCGTCATATTCAAAATGCCCCTCAAAATCTCTTTGCCATTCGCCGTCTTCAGGAAACGCATAACCCTTAGCCTTTAGCCTTTTTGCGTATAAGACAATAAGCTCTTTGGCTATATCTTTTACTGCGCTTTTAACTCTCGCCTTTGCTTTTTGCCACTCTGCACCGCCAAGGCGGTGAATTTTCACTGCACTGTCCTCTTTAGGGCCTATATATTTTGCCACCATGTCAAGCTGGGTTACGGGCACATAAAGAGTGTCGTTTTTGGCGTATCTTATTTTAATATAGTCTTTTTGTATTCCTTTTAAATCTATTTTGTGTATGCCGTCAAAAACACCGACACCGTGTGTACTGTGAACTACATAGTCGCCGGCATTAAGCTCTGACAAGCTGTAAATTTCTTTACTGTTTTTATCTTTTTTCTTTTTCTTTGCGCTAAGTCCCGAGCTCACCCTGCCGTGACTTATCAGTGTAAAATCCGCACCCGGAACTTCAAGACCTGCCGAAAGTGTTTTTGGCAAGACCGCCACTGTCCCTTTGTTAATCGTGCTTACATCGTCAAAGTACTGTGCTGGAAATCCTGCCTTTTGCAAGTCTTCCGCCAAAGTTTTTGCAGATTTTTCGGTGCCTGAAAGCACGGCGCAGCGTTGCTTTTTGTGAAGTGCCGACTGCAAATCTTCTTTTAAAAGTTCAAAGCTTCCGCCCCATACAGCAAGTTGACGCATAGTCATATTAAAAAGGGATTTTGTGGGTATCTCGTAGCTACCCCTTGCAAATACGTCCATATGCACCGACGGAATTTTCTCTGCCATGCTAAGTGCATAAATCCAGTCCATTGCAAATGTGTCAAGCCCTTTGCACAAGATTCCTTTTGAAAATAAATCCTTAACTTCTTCGTTTAGCGAGAAAGAAAAAGTCCTCTCGCGTTCTTTTAACGCACTGCCTTCTGAGAATACAATAAGCGAAGTTTCAGGGTCGAAATAGTCAAAAAGCGTCGCTTTTTCGTCGTAAACTAAGGATATAAATTTATCCATAGAGGAAATATGCACTCCGCTTTCAAGCTTTGAAATTTCCGCGCTTAAAAACTCTTTTGCAATAGGCGCACTCTTGCCCCTTAAAGATTTTGACAGCTCTTCTATTTTTTTAATTAGAATTTTATTGCTTTTTGGCAAAACTTCAAGCGCAGGTAAAATCTCTGCGCTTTCCACGCTGTCGCCTCTTCTTTGTGTCTCTATATCGAAATAAGAAATCGTGTCTATTTCATCTCCCCAAAACTCTATGCGTTTAGGAAGACTTTCACCTGGTGGAAAAAAATCTACTATGCCACCGCGATGACTAAACTGACCTATTCCCTCGGTTTGCTCTGCGCGTTGATAACCACAGTTTACAAGAGCTTTTAAAAGCTCCTCTATCTTAATTGTGTCGCCTGATTTTAGGACGAGCTCCCTTCTTTTTAGTTCATTTTTGGGCATGGTAAGCTGAAGTGCCGCGTCTATACACGCTATAACGCAGTCACATTCATTGTCACTTATTTTTTTTAGGGTATCAAGCCTTGCCCTTTCGTACTCGTGTGACACACCTGCGCCGTCTAAAAAGTTAAAATCCCTTGTCGGATACATTGCACATCTAAGTCCCATTGCGCCGATGTCCTCAAAAAACTTGTTGCCCTCTCCTTCGTTCGCCGTCAAAATCAGCAGTTTTTTTCCATGCTTTTTTGACAGCGCGAAAGAAACCACCGCCTTGTGAACCGCAGAAAGACCTGTCGCCACGCAGGGCGTCTGTCTGCCGTCTATCGCAAGCGAAAGTTCTTTAAACTCATTATAGTGCATGAGTGTTTCTGTAATAAATTTCAAAATTACCTCCTTATGAATTATACATATTCATAGCCTTGTCGGTGTTTTCTTCTACCATAAGTTTTACTGCCTCAAACGCATTGTCAAACACTTCTTTCATTTTTGGTGTGTCGTCTTTGGTAAAGCCCGACAACACCCAGTCTGCTAAGTCGTAGTCGGGGTGTGGTTTTTTTCCTATTCCTATTTTTATTCTAGGGAAATTATCACGACCACTCAAGTAGATAATATTTTTCATCCCGTTTTGACCGCCGTGGCTTCCGCTTCTTCTAATTCTCATCTTACCCACATCGAGTGATATGTCATCATAAATTATAATACAGCGCTCTGGTGGAATTTTGTAAAAATTCATAGCCTCAACAACTGATTGTCCGCTTAAATTCATAAATGTAGACGGTTTTAGCAGTAAAACTTTTTTGTCGCCTATTTTTGCTATATGGCAAAGACCCTTATATTTTATTCTATTTATACTAACGCCTAGCTTTTCTGCCATCACATCAAGCGCAATAAATCCGGCATTATGCCTTGTGTTCTCGTATTTTTTCCCTGGATTTCCAAGACCTACTACTATAAAGTCCACCGACTGTGGAATTTTCTTTTTAAAAAACATTACATCCTCCGATTTTTTTAACAAAAGCGTATAAGGCAGGACAAACACTTGCCCCACCGAAGTTAAAATTTTATTTTGTATCTTTATTATTGCAGAAAATTAGTCTTTTTTCAAGGCAAATGTGTTAAAAATTTACCTTTTTTCGCTTTTGTAGTAATAAAGTATGTAGAAATTGTAAATTCATCTTAATTTTGTTAAAAAAGGTATGGAAATTCTAAAACATATTTGGTATAATTATTTAGCGCAGATGAAAGTCCGCGTATAAATCTAATAATAACCGGATATTTCAATTCAAAAATCCGGTTTAAAAATTTTAGGAGGAGTTACCAATGAACCAACAATTCGTTTACCAGTTTAGCGAAGGCGACGGAAGTTTAAAAGAGCTTCTTGGCGGTAAAGGTGCAAACCTAGCTGAGATGACAAAGCTTGGCCTTCCAATCCCACAAGGCTTTACAGTTTCTACTGAGGCTTGTACTCAATACTATGAGGATGGAAAAAAAATCAATGATTCAATCCAAGATGAAATCATGGAAAACATCAGAAAAATGGAAGAAACAGTAGGTAAAAAATTTGGAGACAAAGAAAATCCACTACTAGTTTCAGTTCGTTCAGGCGCTAGAGCTTCTATGCCTGGTATGATGGACACTATCTTAAACCTAGGTCTAAATGATGAAGTTGTTGAAACTATGGTTAAAACAACAGGCAACGCAAGATGGGCTTATGACTGCTACAGAAGATTTATCCAAATGTATTCTGACGTTGTTATGGAAGTCGGCAAAAAATATTTCGAAGAGCTAATCGACGAAATGAAAGAAGCAAAAGGCATCACAGAAGATACAGATCTTACTGCTGAGGACCTAAAAACACTTGCTGAGCAATTCAAAGGCGAGTACAAAAACAAACTTGGTACAGATTTCCCAACAGATCCAAAAGAGCAACTTATGGGTGCTATCAAAGCTGTTTTCAGATCATGGGACAACCCAAGAGCAAACTTCTACAGAATGCAAAACGAAATCCCTTACTCATGGGGTACTGCGGTTAACGTACAAATGATGGCATTCGGTAATAAAAACGACGATTCTGGTACTGGCGTTGCATTTAGCCGTGACCCAGCTACTGGTGCTAAAGAGCTTATGGGCGAATTCCTAATCAATGCACAAGGTGAAGACGTTGTTGCTGGTGTTAGAACTCCAAGACCTATCATCGAGCTTAAAGGTATTATGCCAGAAGTTTACGAAGAGTTCGTAGCTACTTGTCAAAAACTAGAAAACCACTACCACGACATGCAAGACATGGAGTTTACTATCGAAGATAAAAAACTTTACATGCTTCAAACAAGAAATGGTAAAAGAACAGCTGCTGCTGCTTTAAAAATTGCTTGCGACCTAATCGACGAAGGCATGAAAACAGAAGAAGAAGCTGTACTTATGATAGATCCAAAACAACTTGACGCTCTACTTCACCCACAATTTGATGCAAAAGCTCTAAAAGCTGCTGCTCCAATCGGTTCTGCTCTTGCTGCATCACCAGGTGCTGCTTGTGGTAAAATCGTATTCACAGCTGAAGATGCTGTTGAACTAGGCGAAAAAGGCGAGTCAGTTATTCTTGTTAGACTAGAGACTTCTCCTGAAGATATCGAAGGCATGCACTATGCTCAAGGTATTCTTACAGCTAGAGGCGGTATGACATCTCACGCAGCTGTTGTTGCTCGTGGTATGGGTACATGCTGTGTATCTGGTTGCACAGAGCTAAAAATTGATGAAGCTGGCAAAAAATGCACACTAGGTGGCAAAACATATGTTGAAGGCGACTTCATGTCACTTGACGGCACAACTGGTAACATCTACGGCGAGGCTATTCCAACAGTTCCTGCTTCAATCGGCGGCGACTTTGACAGAATTATGACTCTTGCTGATAAATTCAGAACTCTAAAAGTTAGAACAAATGCTGACACACCAAACGATGCTAAACAAGCTATCAACTTTGGTGCACAAGGTATCGGCCTTTGCCGTACAGAGCACATGTTCTTCGAAGCTGACAGAATCGCGGCTATCCGTGAAATGATCTGCTCAGACACTAAAGAGCAAAGAGAAGCTGCACTTGCTAAAATCGAGCCAATGCAACAAAGCGACTTTGAAGAGCTATACTCAGTAATGAAAGGATATCCGGTTACTATCCGTTTCCTAGATCCACCACTACATGAGTTCGTTCCTACAGCAGAAGCTGACATCGAGCTACTTGCAAAAACTCAAGGCAAATCAGTTGAGGAAATCAAAGATATCATCGAATCACTTCACGAGTTCAACCCAATGATGGGTCACCGTGGTTGCCGTCTAACTGTAACATATCCTGAAATTGCAGCAATGCAAACAAGAGCTGTTATCAAAGCGGCTATCAACGTAAACAAAGCTCAACCAGAAAACAAAGTGGTACCACAAATCATGATTCCACTAGTTGGTGAAGTTCGCGAGCTTAAATTTGTTAAAGATGTAGTTGTTGCTACTGCTGACAAAGCTATCGCTGACGCTGGCGTAGAGCTAGAGTACGAAGTTGGTACAATGATCGAGATTCCAAGAGCTGCTCTAACAGCCGATGAAATCGCTACAGAAGCAGAGTTCTTCTCATTCGGTACTAACGACCTTACACAAATGACATTCGGCTTCAGCCGTGATGACGCTGGTAAGTTCCTAAACTCATACTACGAAACAAAAATCTACGAAAACGATCCATTTGCTCGTATAGACAAAAATGGCGTTGGTAAACTTGTAGAACTAGCTGTTAAACTAGGTAAACAAACAAGACCAAACATGCACTTCGGTATCTGCGGAGAGCACGGCGGCGACCCAACAACAATTGAGTTCTGCCACAATGCAGGCCTAGACTACGTATCATGCTCACCTTTCCGTGTGCCAATCGCTAGACTAGCAGCAGCTCAAGCAGCTCTAAAAAGCAAATAATATTTGTTAAAACAAAAATCGGACGGATTAATTTCCGCCCGATTTTTTTTATAATTGTTTGTCTAAAACTTAAATTTGCGGTAAATTTCGGGCGGCCAATGACCGCCCCTACAACCGTTAATTTGAATTTTGTGGTGTAGGGAACGGGTCGCCAGTGAGATTTCCGCAAAATTCGTTAACATAATGTAGGGGCAAACCTATGTGTTTGCCCGCAAAGTTGCCACAAAACCCAAGGCAAGAGCTAAGCCCTTGCCCTACGATGTAAATTGATATTTGTAGCGATATACAATCAAAAAAATCCAAAGGATTTTCAC
>CAYJIA010000010.1:0-54380 GCA_964370115.1 uncultured Eubacteriales bacterium | reverse complement strand
CTACAAAAATATGTGGGGAGTTTTTTTGTGAAGAATTTTATTATTGTAAAAAATCGAGTGAAAATTTCCACTCAATTTTTTGTATTTGTTTTTTATTATAAAAGTTTTTCAAACTCTTCATTTGGCATTGGTTTTGCAAAATAATAGCCTTGTGCGACATCGCAATCTGCATTTTTCAAAAACTCAACTTGCTCTTTAGTCTCAACACCCTCACAAACTGTTTTTAGCGAAAGAGATTTAGCCATGCTAAGCATGGTTTCAATAACTACTGCACGTTTGCTTGAGGTGGCGACTTCGTCGAGTAGGCTCTTGTCTATTTTAAGCGTATCAAAGCTTAGCTCCGACAGTAGGGCAAGGGAAGAATACCCTGCACCAAAGTCGTCCATCGAAAGTGAAAACCCTATGTTATGTAATTCTTGGAATAATTTCTTGAAGTTTTCTGCATTGTCTATCATAGAAGTTTCGGTCATTTCAATTTCAATCAGATTATGGGGGAGGTCGTATTCGTCAACAATTTCGGTAAGGTCACTTATAAATCTTTCATCAAGCATATGTAACCTTGAAAAGTTAACTGAAATTGGAACAAGCTTTCGTCCGTTTTCTTTAAATCTTTTTAAAATATTACACACGCCACGAAGCATGTATTTGTCAAGCTCAATGATAAATCCTTCTTGCTCAAAAACAGGGATAAATTCATTTGGATAAATAAACTCTCCACTTGGCCTTTGCCATCTAACAAGCGCCTCTGCGCCACAAACACTGTTGTCTTTAAGGTCATTTTTTGGCTGTAAGAAGACTTTGTATTCATTGTTATTAAGTGCTTCTTCCATAATTTCACATATATAAGCCGTGCGAAGTAGTTTGTTTCTTATGTCCTCGTTATAATCGAATATTCCATCATAGTTTTTAGCTTTGCAGAAACTATGAGTTATTGTGATAGTATCAACAATTTCGTCAATATTTATATCACCATAAGGAATTTGATATCTACTGTATCTAAACTTAAATTTACGACCGCATAAATCATAGATTTTATTATTTACATCGGTTTCATAAATACTCTTAATTTTTTGCAAGTCAATTAATTCTTTTTGAGGGCCAAACAATAAGAATTCATCTGCTGAAACTCTGGTCAAAAAGACATTTTCATTTGCAGTAATCTTAGTGCTCGCTACAGTTTTTATTATTTGGTCACCTATAATATAACCTAGTATTTTATTTGCAACCTTAAAATTAATAATATCGAGTTTTAAAATGGAGTAGTTTGTGTTGCGGTTGCGTTTTAATGCTTTTTCCATCTCCATTTTGAATTTTTTCTCATTCATAAGGCCTGTAAGTTCATCGTAATATGCAGCTTTAGAAAGTTTTTTATTGTATTTACTATTCAATGTTAAAATTCTAAACCAAGTAATGAGTAAAATTATTAAAATTTCTACAGTGAAAAGTGTAGTGTTAAATAGAATAGAGTTTGCATTTGCTGAAATTGCAGATTCTGGAACAGAAACGATTAAGGCCCAGTCTGTAAAATTTAAAGGTAGGTATTTGAAATATCTTTCAATATTGTCCATAGAATAGGACATAATACTTTCATCTTCACCAGATTTTAAAATATATAAAATATTACTTTCGTTTATTCCATCTTCAAAAGTGATTTGTGGGAATAAATTATATATGTTTGTGCCAGGCAAAATGCCGTCGTCATTATCGGTTGTGGCAACAACTCCGCCGGTGTCGTCAAAAATTGCAGTTATTCCAGTGTCTACAAATGAAGAAAGAAGTAAAGCACTGATGCTTTCACTTGAAATTTCTATGATGACATGTGCGGTAATATTATTTTTTTCATCGTAAATTGGAGTTGTAAATAACGTGCAATTATCGTCAGTAAACGGAGAGAAAAGTGCATTTGAAACATAATTTTTTTCATCTGGTAAGGCTAAATCGCTTTCAAGCGTGTGAAGGCCAACTGAATCTATATACTGCTTGTCACCAAGCCACAAAAATACATGTTCATAGGGAAGTTTATCTTTAAGGGAGTTAATATAATTTGAAATTTCGGACTGATTGCTTACAAAGTCATTACCTTCAAAGTTTGTTGCAACATAAGTGGAGATGTTTTCGAGTTGAACAATATTATATTCAATAAAATTGTCTAAGCCGAATTTTTGTTGTTTTGAAATTTCGTTTAATGTAGTGTCAATTGAAGATTGAAGATCTCTTTCTATGTTTTTTTGGTATAAATCCATACTGAAAAAGATGAAAAGAGCAATCAAAACTGCTGATATCACATGCGATACTTTAGTAGGTTTTGATAACTTAGAAATCAACTTCATTTCACATCCTCCAATTCCGACAAAAACTGACAAATACGTTTCACTAAAAATATAACATAGAAATAAGTAAAAGTCCATAGTGAATTGGTAAAAAAGTCAAATAAAATAAAGCTATGATACAATTTGTGAACAGATGCAAATATGAAATAAAATTTTACTTTTTTATATCATATGTGTTATAATGTTTTGAGTAAATTTATATGATTGAGGTAATGTGAAAATGAAAATTTTACTGGTTGATGACGAGTTTGATATTAGAAATCTTGTTAAAATATTTTTGCAAAATGATAACTATGAAATTATTGAAGCCGAGGATGGTGTTGAGGCATTAGAAAAAATTGACGACAGCTTTGACTTAGTCCTACTTGACTCTATGATGCCAAGGCTAAACGGAGTTGATACTTGTCTTAAAATGCGAGAGAAATTTAATATGCCTATAATATTTCTTACGGCAAAATCTGAAGATATGGACAAGTTTACGGGATTTTCATCGGGTGCAGATGACTATATAACAAAGCCGTTTAATCCTATTGATTTAATTTCTAGGGTAAAGGCGAATATAAGGCGATATAGAGTGTATGGGGAACCTCTAAGTAATGACGATGAGATTATTCTTGATGACTTGATAGTGAATTTATCAGCGAAAACTCTACTGAAAAATGGTGAGCAAGTTAAACTTACAAAAATTGAATTTTCAATACTTGAATTATTTTTGAAAAATAGGAAACGAGTATTTAGCCTTGACCAAATATATCAAAATGTTTGGGGTGAAGAGAGTGTTTTAAACGCTGAGAGTACCGTATCGGTGCATATTAGAAATTTACGAAGCAAATTAGAGGACGACATTTCAAATCCAAAATATATAAAAACTGTATGGGGGAGTGGGTATCGTGTCGATTAAAAACATAGCACATTCACTTAATATGTCCATACTCTTGCGTATGATTATCGCTATAATAATAAGTTTGTTAGTGTTTTTCTTGTTGCTCAACTTTTCCGAGTATATAGCTGCATTTCAAAACTCTAAGTTTCACGATACAAAAAGAGATGAAATAAATTCTCTTGCAAGTGAGATAAAAGAAATTGTAGAGACAGAAAATTTAACGTTGGTTCAAGCAAGAAATAGCGAATTTGTCAGCGAAGACTCTGCGTATACAGTGTATTTCTTTAGTTATGAGGAAAACGAACTTTATGATGAATACGAAAACTCTTACGCTTCAAAACTTTTAGATGATCAACAAGTTTTTGATATAAATTTTTTTGATGTAGATGGTTTTTTGGTAATAAACTCGCACAATATTGAATTTACAGCCAATGTATATTATGTAATTTCAGGTGTTATTACCGTGCTGATTTTCTCGGCGATTGCATTGTTTTTGATATTTGAGGAATTATCCTATATTAAAACAATCGAAAAGGGAATTAAAAAGATTTCTAAGAGTGATATTTTGCATAAAATTCCTATAGTGGGTAAAAACGAGCTTGCAAGTCTTGCGCAAAGTATAAATTTAATGGGTGATAATATTCATAACAGGATTACAAAAGAGCGTGAAGATGAGATTAGCCAAAGGTTACTTATAACGAATTTGTCACATGATTTAAGAACACCACTTACGTCAATTAACGGATATTTAGACATAGCCAAAAGTAAATTGACAGAAAATGAAGAGCTATACTCATATATAAATATAGCACGAGAAAATGGTGTAAGGCTTGAAAAACTTATAAATGATTTGTTCCTTTACAGCAGGTTAATCAGCGGCGATGTTCCGACAAATTTACAAAAGCTCGATGTAAATATAGTCTTGGGTCAAGTGCTCGAGATGAGGGTTGAGAACATTGATTGTCAGTATTCAAATGAAGAATTAATTTCATATATAGATGCGGAAAAATTCCACAGGATAATAGATAATTTGATAAGCAATGCAGTGAAATACGGGCGCAAAAACGGAGAAATTTCTATTAAAACCGATATGAAAAACGATGAAATTTCCATAAGTATAAAAAATTTTACCGATGAAAAAATTAGCGATAAAATATCTATGCTTACAAAAAGGATGTATATAGCCGACAATAACGGCAAAAAGGATTCATCGGGGCTTGGTCTATCGATAGTTTTTGAACTTGTAAAAATATTAAAAGGTAAATTTGAGATAAATTTTGAAAATGAAGTATTTGAGGCAGTTGTAAAATTGCCAAGGGGATAAATTTCTTTCATTTTTCTTTTAAATTTCTTTAATGTTTCTTAATTTGAAATTAGTAGCAACTTAAACTTGTTGTTGTACAATTAGGGAGTAAGATAAGTAATACTTACTGAAATTAAGGAGAAATATTATGAAATACATTACATTTGCTGTTCCAAGCTACAATTCACAAGATTATTTAAGAAGATGCATAGACTCGCTTTTACCAGGTGGTGACGATGTTGAAATCATTATTGTAAATGACGGGTCAAGCGATGACACGGCACAAATTGCAGACGGCTATGCGCTTTCTTATCCAAATATAGTAAAAGTAATCCACAAAAAAAACGGTGGCCATGGCTCTGGCGTTAATGCAGGGCTTGAAAATGCTACTGGTGTTTATTATAAAGTTGTCGACTCTGACGACTGGGTAGACCAAGATGCATATAGTGCGTTTTTAAGCGAGATAAAAAAATCAGTAGACAACAATGAAAATGTCGATTTATTTATCACAAACTATGTCTATAACCGCCTAAATGAGGGCTTAAAGAATGTGATAGACTATAAAAACGTCTTGCCAGTAGATAAATTTGCCACTTGGGCAGATTTAGGTCGCTTTAAAGTATCACAGTACTTTATGATGCACTCACTTACATATAAACTTGATATCTTAAAAGAGTGCGGACTAAAACTTCCAGAACATACTTTCTATGTGGATAACATTTACTCGACACAGCCACTTCCTTTAGTTAAAAAACTGAAGTACCTAGACCTTGATTTTTATCAATATTACATAGGACGTGAAGACCAATCTGTAAATGAAAATTCAATGGTAAAACGTATTGACCAACAATTTTTGGTTACAAGAATAGTCTTAAACCTACACGACATGGAAAAAATTAGAGAAACTCAACCTAAACTTGCAAAATATTTGACTAGATTTAACGCAATTTTGGTTTGTATCACAGGAATACTTTGCGACTTGGCTGGTGATGAAAATTATTTGGGTGAAAGAAAAGAACTCTGGCAAGAAGTAAAATCTAAAGACAAGGTTTTTTATAATCAAGTGAAATTTTTCTCTCTAAACTTTGCGAGAGTTCTGCCTGACCCTATAAGTGGTCCTGTATATGTGTTCTTTTACAGATATGCAAAAAGAAAATATATGTTCGCATAAATAATTGATGGGTGATAAATTTAATGAATTTTTATAAAAAGCACAAAATGCTAGTAAATATACTGTTTTTCCTGCTTATTGCAGGACTTACAGCGTATGCACTATTTTTCGGAAACGACATGAATGCTATGCTAGACGGTCTATTTAAAACCTCTCCACTATTCATAGGCGCCTGTGTTGCAGCCGCAGTATTTTTTGTCGGGATAGAGAGTGTTATCCTTGCAATAATGCTAAAAGAAAGAGATAGAAAGCTTCCTATAACAGCCTGCGTGAAATATGCACTAATAGGTTATTTCTACTCATCAATAACACCATCTGCAACAGGTGGCCAACCTGCTCAACTTTATTACATGGTAAAAGACGGCTATAAATCGTCAAAAGGCACAGTTGCACTTTTGGCAATGGCATTTTATTATAAACTTGTCATGGTAGGTTTTGGTGTGGCATTAATGATTTTTTGGTTGCCCAATATAAAAGAATTGTTTGGTAGCTATATTTGGGTGTACTATTTAGGACTATTTTTAAATGTTGTAACACTTATAACTATTTTGTGTTTTATGTTTTTACAAAAACCGACAAAATGGGTGATAAAAAAAGGTGCAACACTACTTGAGAAAATTAAAATATTCAAGCCAAGTGAGGAAAGAGAACAACATATAGATGAATTTTTAGAGCAGTACAAAGAGGCTGTAGAGTATTTATTTAAAAACAAACTACAAGTGGTATTTTTAACAATACTTACACTAATTCAGCGCTCAATGCTCATGCTTATGCCTGTGCTAATTTATATGGGTCTTCCATTAGGGCAAGGTGATTTGTGGTCTATTTTCCTAATTCAAGCGGCTATGTACGTGTCTGTCGATATGTTGCCGGTGCCTGGAGCGCAAGGGATTACAGAAATTATATTTATGCAAACTTTAGGCGCAATATTTACAGCCTCGTACGCGGTGGCGGCGATGGTTTTAACTAGGGGCATTAGTTTCTATATAATTTTACTTGCAGGGCTTGTTACTGTTATTTGTAGCAGTAAATTCATAAAACATAAAAAGAAAACAGAGGTAGCACATGAAACAGTATGATTATTTAATAGTCGGAGCAGGCCTTTATGGCTGTGTGTTTGCACATGAAATGAAAAAACGTGGAAAAACCTGCATAGTAATCGATAAAAGAGAGCATATAGGTGGCAACATCTATACAAAAGAAGTAGAGGGAATAAATGTTCACGTTTACGGAGCACATATTTTTCATACATCAAACAAAGAGGTATGGGACTATGTAAATCAATTTGCAAGCTTTAACAATTATATTAATGCACCTATAGCAAATTATAATGGAGAAATTTACAACCTACCATTTAATATGAATACTTTTAATAAAATGTGGGGCGTAATAACTCCTAGTGAAGCGAAGGCAAAGATAGAAGAGCAAAAATCAGAACTTGTAGGCAAGCCTAAAAATTTGGAAGAGCAAGCAATTTCTCTTGTAGGTAAAGATATTTATGAAAAACTTATAAAATGTTATACCCAAAAACAATGGGGAAGAGAGTGCACTGAGCTACCTGCTTTTATCATTAGACGCTTACCTGTAAGATTTACCTATGACAACAATTATTTTAACGACATATATCAAGGCATTCCAATGGGCGGTTACACACAAATTTGTGAAAAAATGCTTGAGGGTGTTGAAGTCAGGACTGGTGAAAATTATCTTGAAAATAGAGAATACTTTGATGCTTTAGCCGAAACTGTAGTATATACAGGTCAAATTGATGAGTACTTTGATTATTGTTATGGTCCGTTAGAATACAGGAGTGTTAAATTTGACACGAAAGTGTTAGAGGAAGAAAATTTCCAAGGAAATGCTGTTGTAAACTATACAGATTCTTCTCCTTCATACACAAGGATTATAGAGCATAAGCACTTTGAGTTTACAAAAAGTGATAAAACTGTTGTTAGTTATGAGTATAGCGACGAATGGACAACAGAAAAAGAACCGTATTACCCAGTAAACAATGAGCAAAACGGCAATTTGTACGAAAAATATGAAAAGCTTTCAAAAACTAAAGAAAATGTAATTTTCGGTGGTAGACTCGGAAATTATAAATATTACGACATGGATAAGGTAATAGAGTCGGCTTTAGAAAAAGTTAAAGAATATAATTAAAAAATTCACCCGCAATTTTAGCGGGTGAATTTTTTATATTCTAACTTGTTAACTTTGCTTCTTAAGATCTCGTTTGAATTTTCTCATAATATAAATATAAACTGGTATCAAGAAGGAAATTGCACTTATCCAAGCTATCGGGTTTGCAAACACCGCTCCCATAAATCCGAAATTTGCGACTAAAGTTATCGATACTACTACCCTTGCCACAAGCTCAAACACACCTGTTAGCATTGCGAGTGTAGTGTAACCTAAGGCTTGCACTGTATTTCTAAAAATATGTAGTAAAAGTAGGAAGATATAACCCACGGCACTTACGAAAAGATAAGTATAAGTGGCATCTATTGTTGCGGTTTCGGTTGGACTTATAAACAACATTGCAAAGTATCTACTGCAAGTAGCAAGTAGTATAAAGCTTGCTATCCAGTAGACGAGTCCTATAAAAAAGCTGTGTCTTACACCGACAGATATTCTCTCAAGTTTTTTAGCGCCTAGGTTTTGTCCACAAAATGATGCCATAGAAACGCCTATTGCCTCGAATCCTTTTAAAATAACGGCGTGAACTCTAGAGCCAGCGGCAACGGCTGCAATTGCGACAGTTCCCAAGGAATTAACTGCTGATTGCAAGACTACCGAGCCAATTGCGGTGATTGAAAATTGTAGACCCATTGGAAATGAAACAAAAATTAAATGTGTAACATCTTTTTGCTTTACTCTTAAATCTTTTAATGTAATTTTTAGAATTTCGTATTTCTTTAAAATAAGTAAAATACATAATAGTGCTGAAAAAGACTGTGAAATTACAGTTGCAAGCGAAGTTCCAAACACTCCCATATGAAATACTAAAACAAAGATTAAATCTAGCACTACATTAAGTGCCGAGGATAAAAACAAAAAGTAAAGTGGAGTTTTGCTGTTTCCGACTGCTCTTAAAACAGATGCAAGTAGATTATATATAAACATACCGATAAGGCCGGCAAAAAAAGTGAAGATATAATCTTTAGAATGTGGATAGGCGTTGTCTGGTATTTGCAAAACAGAAAGTATTTGCTCTGTAAAAACAAGTAATACTATGGTTAAGATTAAACCAGTCACCACGGCTATACAAAGCGAAGTCGCAAAATATTTTTTAATCTTACCAGTATCGTTTGCGCCAAATGCCTTTGAAATTGGAATTCCAAGACCTGTAGAGGTTCCAAAAACAAAACCTAAGATAAGAAAATTCAAAGAAGAAACAGCACCAACGCCTGCTAAGGCATCAAGACCTATAAACTGCCCGATTATTGCCATATCTGCTACACTGTAAAGCTGTTGAAGTAGTCCCCCTAAATAGATAGGTATCATAAATTTTAACAACACCTTAAAAGGCGTACCGACCGTTAAGTTATTTACCATAAATAATTCCCCCATAATAAAACTGAATGAAATTAATAATAGCACTAATTTGAAACTTTTGCAATACTTATTAATTTTACACATAAATTATCTAAAAGCTTGTAATTTTATTTGTTTAATTGTATAATAGTTAAATATTAAATTAATTTGGAGGGCAAAATGATTAAAAATAAACCAAACAGGATTTTAACACTTATTGCGGTAATTGCAATTCAGCTTTGTGTCGGCATTTCATATATTTGGAGTGTTTTCCAAACGGGAATTGCCCAGTCTTTATTCGATGGCAACAACGCACATGCTAGTTTGCCATATTCAATTTTGCTAGCTGTTTTATCAATTGGTAGTATTACAGGTGGCATACTCGCTAGGAAAATTCCTATAAAATTTGTTGTTATGATAGGTGGATTTATAATATCAGCAGGTTTTTTTCTGGCATCGATGACAACAAAAGAGTTCCCACAACTGCTTTGGATTAGCTATGGCTTTTTAGGCGGTATAGGAATGGGTTTTGTGTATTCTCCGTCTATTGCCTGTGTTCAAAGATTATTTCCAGATAAAAAAGGCTTGGTAACTGGCCTTGTGGTAGCTGGACTTGGACTGGGTGGAGTTATTTTTACTCCTCTTGTAGAAACAATTATCGCACAAAATGGTGGCCAAGGACAAGGCGAGCTTACAGCATTTTTTGTAATTGCGATAATCTTTCTAGTTGTTTGTACGGTAGGTTCACTGTTTTTATATACTCCAGTAGATACAGTGGCAGCGAAAAATTCTGCAAGCAGTAAAGACCTAAATGCATTCCAAGTGCTTAAAAAACCAGAATTTTATATGATTACAATTTCAATGATGCTAGCCTGCATGGGTGGGCTTATGATGATAGGTTTTGCTAAACCCATTGCAATAGGACGTGGGCTTGTAGAAACGGCGACTATTGGTGTTTTAGCTATATCTTTATCAAATGCCGCAGGTCGTATGCTTTGGGGAATGATTTCAGATAAGCTCGGCAGAATTAACACACTTATAATATTAATGATAGGCGCTGCATCTATGTCGCTTCTCGTCAACTTTGTAAGTGGGGTGCTAATTTTTGTTGTAATTGCATTCATTGGATTTTTCTATGGTGGATTTTTATCTGTCTTTCCATCACTTACTGCAGAAGCCTTTGGACCCAAAAATGTCGCAACAAACTACGGCATGGTGCTAATAGGTTTTGGTGGTGCAGCGATTATATCCTCGTCAATTGCAGGATTATTTTTAGACTTAGCAGCAGGAGATATGGATAAAATGTTCCCTGCATTTGCAATTGCATCGGCATGCTCTATTGTAGGCGTGCTAATTATGTTGGTATTAAAAAAGAGAATTAAATAATGGAGAGAAAATTATGGCAATATTTAAAGTAGAGTTTTTTTCAAAATCATTTAACAGAATAGTCCCAATTACTGTATGCTTGCCTATAGAAACACGAGATGAATTACCTAAGGTCAAGCAACCGTTTAAAACTTTATATCTTCTTCACGGGCTTACTTCTTTTCACAGTGACTGGATGGACATAGTTCACATTCCAGCACTGGCTCAAGAGTATGGTATGGCTATAGTGATGCCAAATGGTGAAAACGGCTTTTATCTTGATGACAAAGTACGCGGCGCGTTATATGGTGAATTTTTAGGAAAAGAGCTTATAGAATTTACGAGAGAGGCGTTTAATTTGTCCGACAAGAGAGAGGATACGCTTATAGGTGGGCTTTCAATGGGGGGATATGGCGCCGCTAGAAATGGTCTTAAATACTCAGATGTATTTGGAACAATAATAGCACTTTCTGCGGCATATATTACTGATAATTTATCAAAAATTAAACCGTCAGACGAAAGACCCGGATTAAGCTATGAGTATTGTGTTCATACATTTGGAAAGCCTGATGAAATTTTAGGAAGTGATGTAGACCCAAAATTCTTGGCAAAAGAGCTCATAAAAAGCAATAAAACTTTGCCAAATTACTACATAGCCTGTGGCACTGAAGACTTTTTGATAGAGCAAAATCGCGACTATGTAAAATATTTAAACGAAATAGAGTTCCCTCATGAATATGTAGAGGGGAAAGGGGTACATGACCATAATTTCTGGCATGAGTATATTAAAAAAGCCTTAGACTGGCATAGAGATTTAATCTAATGCTGAGACTTTTACAAAAAAATAAAATACATCTTGCATATTAAATATTTTTATGATAATATTAGCTTGAAATTGAAATTAGGAGGCAGAGCATGTTAGTAAAATAATCATTTTTTCAAAACAAATTAGTTTTAAACAAGATTCTTAAAATCTTGTTGCTTTTTGTTGTGGAATTTTGGTGTTTGCTATTATGCTTTGCTTTTTTATGCTATAGCCTTAGCTGATTACCGCTTTTTACTGCAAAGAGCGGTAATTTTTATTTTATGGAGGGCTTTAAGTGTCACAGATTAATGTTAATAATTTAAGTTTTAGTTACGACGGCTCGTATGAAAATGTATTTCAAAATGCTTCTTTTTCAATAGATACAAACTGGAAACTCGGTTTTTGTGGAAGAAATGGCAGGGGAAAGACGACATTTTTGAATTTGCTTTTGGGTAAATACAGTTACAAGGGGAATATAAATTCAAATATGAAATTTGAATACTTTCCATATGATATCGAGGACAAAGAGCAGATGACCATAGATATAGTTGGAGATGATTGGCAAATTTTTAGAGAACTCTCACTCTTAGATGTTGACGCCGACGTATTATATAGGGAGTTTAATACCTTGTCAAACGGAGAACAAACAAAGGTGCTTTTGGCAAGTTTATTTATAAAAGAAAACAGTTTTTTGCTTATTGACGAACCCACAAACCATCTTGATGTAAAGGCTAGGGAGATAGTCGCAAAATATTTAAACACGAAGAAAGGTTTTATTTTGGTTTCGCATGACAGGGCGTTTTTAGATGAATGTACCGATCATATTTTGTCTATCAATAAAAATAGCATTGAGATTACAAGAGGAAATTTCTCAGTTTGGTATGAAAACAAGGTTAAAAAAGATAGTTTTGAATTATCACAAAACGAAAAACTAAAAAAAGAAATTTCAAGGCTTCGTGAAAGTGCTAAAGAAAAAGAGAAGTGGGCAGACAAGGCAGAGGGCAAAAAAATAGGTTTTGACCCGAAAAAAACAGAGAAAAACATGGGTATGCGCTCATATCTTGGAGCTAAGGCAAAGGCTGGAATGAAGAGGGTAAAAGCGATTGAGGAGAGGCAAAACTCGGCTATTGAAGAAAAAGAAGGGTTGTTAAAGGATATTGAAACATCATTTGACTTGAAAATTTTTCCTCAAAAATTCCATTCTAAAAGACTGGTAGAGGCTAAGGATTTATCCATAAGTTTCGGTGAAAAAACAGTTTTTAGCAATCTTAATTTTACAATAAGTCAAGGTGATTTAATCGCAATAAATGGCAAAAACGGCAGTGGAAAATCAAGCATTATAAAGCTTATTTGCGGTGAGGATATATCCTATAGCGGTGAGATTTTTGTTGCAAAAGGTCTTGTTATTTCAACGGTAAATCAAGACACAGGGCATTTAAGTGGCAGTTTAAGCGATTATGAGGAAAGTAATAATATAGACGTTAGTTTATTTAGAACAATACTTAGAAAGCTAGATTTTTCACGTGCATTGTTCGACATGAACTTAGAGAGCTTTAGTGCCGGAGAAAAAAAGAAAGTGCTAATAGCACATTCGCTTAGCACAAAAGCACACCTATATATTTGGGATGAACCACTAAATTATATTGATATTTTATCAAGAATGCAAATTGAAGATTTGTTAAAAAAATACAATCCAACCATGGTTTTTGTCGAGCATGATAGGGTGTTTACAGAAAATATAGCAACAAAAATCATTGAAATTTAAGAGGTGTAAGATGTATAGTAAGGTTTTAAGAGACGAAGATTATATAGAAAATTTAAAGAACTTTGTAATTGAAAATTACGGGCTTGAAGTTATAAAAATTAAAAAAGCAAAACGTGGTTTTTACGGTGAAACTTGGGCTGTTATTACAAATGAGAATAAATATTTTCTAAAGTTTAATTACTCAAATGTACAAGACGAATATGCAAAGAGTTTTGCGGTTATGGATTATTTTTCGAGTATGGGTATAGACTTCACACCTAAAATAATAAAGGCAAAAAATGGGGCTTTGTATACTAATTTTGAAAACGGGGTACTGGGTGTTTTTGAGTGGATAGATGGAGAAAATATCGAAAATGACGACACTAAATTTTTTGAATATGATATGATTACAAAAATTTATTCACTGCCAAAATTTGATGGATGTATAAACTCAGAAAACTTCGATGTAAGTGTGATTGAGGACGTCTATAGAGCATTTGAAATTCTAAAAAATTCTAGCGATAAAGATTTTAATTACTTGTACGATGCTATTATGTGTAAATGGGATTTGATTTTATTTAGAGAAAAAAGACTTAGAGAACTAAGCAACAGATGTAAAGGTAATACAAACAACTTCTACATCACCCATGGAGACGCAGGCGGAAATTTTCTAGTAAATGGAGATAAGCGTTATATTATTGATTGGGACGCACCAAAGCTTGCACCTCCTGAAAGAGACGCATGGTTTGTGTCTATTCACAAGCCATGGGCAAAAGACTATTTTAACAAATGTCTAAAAAAACATGGTGTTGACTATAAGTTAGATGATAACAGGCTACAATTTTACGCATATTATTCATATTTTTATTACTTCTTTGAATATATGACCGCACTTTTTAGTGTAAAGGTGCAAAAAAAAGAACTCATACAAGATGTAATATCTTATATGAGCTGTTGGATAGAAGAACAATTAGCAGTGTGTGATAGTGTTGTTTTATAGTTTAAGCTCCATGACTGCCTGCAAAAAGGGGTGAGTGTTATCGGTTATTTTATCGATGACAACAAATCCGCAACTTTTATAAAAATACTTAAGCCTTTCATTTTTATCCACCATAATAAGTTTAAGAGTGTCAGCGCCCAGCGCATGAGCCTTGTTTTTGCAAAAATCAATCAGAGCCCTACCAATACCCGTTTGTTGATGCTCAGGCAATACTGCAAATTTTTGAAAATTATATACATTGTTTTCTGATTTTTCAAGTTGGACATAGGCCACAACTTCATCGTCTATATAAGCGGCATACATTCGTATGCCCTTATTTTTATTTTCAATTAGTTTTTTCGTCGTTATAAAAGCGCCAGAAGATGGATAGTTTTCCGGTGTGAACCCATATTCTATCGCATTTTTTTCAAATGCCCTTCGTATAACCATTGAACATTCTTCAAAGTCTTTCTCCTCGACTCGCAAAATTCTGTAAGCACTCAAGTTTTTTCTACCTCCGTTTACTGATAATTCATTTTACCAAATAAATAGAAAAAAAGCAAATAGCCTTAAAAAATATTCCAAAACATTGGTAGTTGTGATAAAAGTATATGCTCTGCAGAAATTTTTATCTCCTTGCAGACTAAATACGCCATCTCATAGTTTTCAAGTTTTATATAAGTTTGAAGCGAAGATATCGACATTTCTATGCGCTCTAGATTATCATGAACTATATACGAGCTCATAATTTTATAAAAATCATCCCAGCTTTCATCAAGCTTTACGGCGTTTTCATACGCGGTAGAAAATTTGTCGTCCTCTAAGTTTTTTTCAATGTTTTCGACATCACTTGTGATTGTATACAATATATCATTTGTGGTGATTACAGAGTAAACAGGGATAGATACTGAGAATATAATTAAAATTATACTTATTACAAGCCTATTCAACTAACACCCTCCTTTACAATAATATTGTAGTTTCCGATTGTGTCTAAAGTCATAATGTAAATATCTTCTATATTTCTTTTTTCTGTATTTAAAATAGAGATAAGTTTTGATAAATTTGTCTTGCATACGGCTAAAGAGCTTTTGCAGATTTCGCCGTCACTTATAACGACAACTTCTAAGTTAGAGCTATTACTTTTAATCTCTAAATCACCTTTGACTACCTCTGAGTATTGGTCTTTTTTTATCACACTTAAAATTCCATTTGTTTCTACTATAGCAAATTTAACTTCGTTTATAGAAAAAACATCTTTTTGCCTTAGTTCTTCAAATAAATCTTCTGTGCTCATCCTAAGTTCCTTCATTTCTTTTTGAAGTATAACGCCGTCACTTATTACAACTATAGGTCTACCGCATAACAGTCTTCTAAATTTACTGCTTTTTAACATGAATATAGTGAGTATAATTTCAAATCCAATAAGAAAAAATATAGGAATAAGTCCGCTTGCAAGTGGCTGTCCGCTGTCTTGCATAGGGATTACAGCTAAATCGGAGATTAGTAAGGTAACTACGAGCTCAGTGGTTTGAAGCTGGCTTATCTGTCTTTTTCCCATAAGTCTTACAGCCGTTATTATTATAATATAAATAAGTAAAGTTCTAATAAGTGAAATAAGCAAATCTTTGCACCTCCAAAAAGTTATATATAAAGTTTTTCCAAAAAGTATAAGACTATGATAAACGGGGAAAATAAATTTATCTTTTAAGAAAGGTGACAAAAAATGCCAAAACTCACAAATAAATTGACAGACTCGATAACAGTCATGGACATGCTTTTTGATAAGGCCGTAGATTATACAAAACTAAATTTGCAAATTGCAGGTGCTTCGGCAGTGCTTTTATCACTTGAGGGTCAAATTAATAAAGACTACACATCTATAGGAGTGCTAAACCCAATTATGTCTTCGGTTGTACCTAAAGATGAAACTAACAATATTATGAAGTTTGTAAAAACTGAGGTGCTCGCTGCGGTTGATCAGGCCGATATTTATGATACGGACGATATAGCACAAAAGATGATGCTCGGATTTGCGGTTTTAGTCATTGATGGATATGATTTCGCAGTAGGCTTTAGTGTCCAAGGATTCAAACTGCGTGGCATAGCAGAGCCGAACAACGAAACCATGCTAAGAGGCTCTAAAGAGGGGTTTATTGAGTCGGTACAAATAAACATGTCGCTCATAAGAAAAAGAATGAAAAGCACAAATTTAAAATTTGAGCGAATGTATGTTGGAAAAGAGAGCAATACACCAATACTACTGTGCTATCTAGAAAATAGAGTGTCGAAAAAAATACTTGGCAGAATTAAACTTGAAATTGAAAACATAGACTTAGAAACCGTAATGGCTGCAGGGTATATCAGAGGATATTTAAAAAATAACAAGGGTGGATTTTTTAATAATGTAGGACTTACAGAACGACCCGACACAGTGTGTGGGAAAATTGAAGAGGGCAGAGTGGCGATAATCGTGGACGGTACTCCAAGTGTTTTGATAGTTCCACACCTGTTTTCTGAGAACTTCCAAACCATGGACGACTATGCAAACAAAGCTATTTACGCAACTGTTACAAGGGTGATTAAGTATATAGCATTTTTAATCTCCACACTACTACCCGCACTTTATCTTGCGGTAGTCACTCATAGACCCGAGCTTGTCCACGATGCCTTGCTGTTAAAAATTGCACAGGCAGAGGCTACTACGCCCTTTAATATTTTTTGGGAACTGCTTCTTGTAAATTTACTATATGAGATTATGAGAGAGGCAGGACTGCGAGCGCCAAAAGTTTTAAGCCAATCTGTAAGTATAGTCGGTGCGTTGGTTGTTGGAGACATGGCAGTGTCTGCAGGACTTATAGGAGCGCCGTCTATAATAATAATAGCTGCCGCTGCGATTTCTGATTACGCTGTGCCAAAACTTTATGAGCAAACTTCACTTTTGAGATTAATTTTACTTGTAATAGGTGGTGTGCTAGGTCCTTGGGGTGTTGTGGTTTCTGTTATGTTTTTATTGTTTAATTTATGTGGGCAAGAGAGTTTTGGTGTTCCGATTACAGCGCCGATTACTCCGTTTTCAAAAACTGTATTTAGAGATGTGATTTTTCGTATGCCTTGGAAAGTCATCGGCAAAAACAGAAACAAAGTACAAAATATGCCCGGAATGGAGGGTGAGACTTGAAAAAAATAACTGTAAATCAATTTTTTATTATAATGTTTCTATCGTCAGTTTCGTATGTGTCTACGCTAAACAGTAGTGCATTAAACGACAATTTCACTGACGGTATGTTATCTGTGGTTTTATCTGCAATTTTGTCGATTATTTTATCCTTACCAGTGTTTTTCCTTCACGATAAATTCGATGACTTTAATGCGCCCTCACTTATTAGAAGATATACAAAAAATATAGCGCCAATAATTTTTGCATTATTTATTATGTATTTTCTGCTTTGCGATGTATTGATGTTAAGTCTTATGATAGATTTACTAGTTAGCACGGTGTTTCCGAGTGTTTCGCCACTGTTAATTGCAGTAATGGTGTTAATTGTGGCTGCATACGGTTCTTATAAAGGAATAGAATCAGTAGCAAGAGTATCCTTAATAGTTTTAGTTTGTGCAATAGTAGGTGCCCTGCTTGTATTTATTGGTCTAATAGATTTAATCTCCTGGGAGCATAGACAGGTATTACTGTATGATGGGTATCATGATATGTTAGGTTCTGTACCTATGTTTTTTGTTAGGAGCAGTTTCTTGCCTCAAACACTGTTTTTACTCTCTCATGTTAAAGGAAAAACTGTTAAAAAATCAATTTTAACAAATTCGCTTTCGGGAGTGCTTGTTATTTCGGTTTTATTTTTAATCGTAAACTGTCTAGGGCTTTTTGCAGGCACACAGCTCTTTCCCGTGTACACTTTATCAACAGTCTCTCAAATTTTGCCGATACAAAGGCTTGATATAGTATTTGTATTGGCGTGGTTTATGATATTAGTTGTGAAAATTGCAAGCGATTTTATAAGTGCGGGCGAGTGTATTAAATTATCGGTAAAAAACAAATATAATGGTGTTATTCAGATTATTTTTGCTGTTATAGTTCTTTTCGCTACTGCGATTTTAACATTTAATATGGAGATTAAACATTTTCTCGTTACTCCAGTTTTAACTGGAATATTTATTGTTCTTTTTGGTGTGTTACTGCCACTTGTTTTACTCATTTCATTTAGGAGGAAAAAAGCGTGAAGTATATTTTTAGTATCGGACTTATGCTTTTATTAGTGCTAACATTTACAGCTTGCACCACAGAACTTTATCAAAAAAATATGATTAAAGCAATCGGAATTGATTTAGTCGCTGATGAATATGAAATAACCGTAAGATACTCGACACTTGATGAAGAAGACGATGAAAAAATAGTAAAGTCAAAAGGAGACACTGTCTATGATGCGCTAAATAAATTATCGCTCATTACAGGTAAAGAGCAAATGTACTCAAAGACAAGCTTTGTGGTAATAGGAGAAGAGGTTGCAAAAGACGGTGTAGATAAAGTGATAGACTTTTTTATTAGATACTTTAGGTCAAGGCCAACGGTTAATTTATATGTTTCAAAAGGTAGTGCATCGGAAATTTTAAACACAGAAATTGACGGAAAATTAATTCCCACTGACACGATACAATCATATACCGAAAATAGCGAGAACACAGGCAAGACTGTAACTTCTACTGTATTAGAGTTAATTTCCGAAACAAATGGCCAGGGCACAAGCTCTATTTTGCCATTGATAGAAAAAACGGAAAAAGATGAAATACTATGCACAAAAAGCGTTGTTTTAAAAGATTATAAACTTGTATATGAACTCTCAGAAGAAGAGACACATGGCTTTTTAATGGCTATGGGGCAGTACGAAAACGGAACAGTTGTAGTGCATGATAAAAATGATAATAAAATAAGTACACAGGTAGATATTAAAGATGCAATGCTTGAGTATGAGCTAATAGAAGGTGCTCCAAAATTCTCTCTAAAAATAAAAGCAGAAGCCGCCATAGTGGCAGTTCCGCTTTTAGATGAAGATGCAAATTATTACGAGATAGAAAATCTCATAAGCGAAGAAATAAATAAATTAGCAGAGCAGTGCATTAAAAATTCACATGAAAATGACATTGATATTTTAAGTTTAGGCTATAATATTTATATAAATGACAGTCAGTATTGGCGAGAAAATTCTGAAAATTTTGAAAAAACAATACATGTCATGAATGTAAATGTAAGCACTGAAACAGATATAACAAGGATAGGTGAAGAGGATAACCCTTTTTATTAAATATCAAGATAGATATTATATTTTATCAGCCAATAATTTATTTGGATTAAGTATGCAATAAGCTGTGGTCCTGCCATGAGTTGCCCAAACCAAGGTTTACCGTAATCAAATTTTTGTCCAAGTAAGCTCACAACTGTTTCTTTTGATAATAATTTTAAGATTGGCTGGAGTGGATCTTTTAAGATATGCTCCAGTTTTTCTTTTAGCATGTTTTCGTAAAGTGGGTTATGGGTTTTTGGGAAAGGACTTTTCTTTCTATCAATTATAAAGTCAGGTAAAATTCCTCTTGCGGCATCTCGCAAAATAGCTTTTTGCACGCCACTTCTGCATTTGTAGTCGTAAGGAAGATTGTATGCATATTCAAGTAGTCTATGGTCGGCATAGGGGACTCTAACTTCAAGTCCGCTATACATGCTACACCTGTCTTTTCTATCAAGCAAAGTTTGCATAAACCAAGATATATTAAGATAAGACATTTGCCTTTCTTTTATCATTTTTTCGCTGTCACCCGAATAAATTGGAGTTTCGTTTATGGTGTTTTCAAACCTTAAGTTTACATAATTTTTTAAATCGCTATGAGGCAATATGTCTGGATTTATAAGTGACAATCTATAATCCAGATTTTTTGACCATGGGAAAGTGTCTCCCAAATCTCCTCTAAACCACGGGTATCCACCGAAAATTTCATCGGCACACTCTCCGCAAAGAGCGACAACATGGTTTTTCTTTACCTCTTTGCAAAAGTGCAAAAGAGAGCTGTCAATGTCTGCCATTCCGGGTAAATCCTTAGCTATTACCGCATCGAAAAGTTTTGAATAAAGTTTTGAGGTCTCACAGACTAAGGTGCTGTGCTCGGTCCCTAAAATGCGACTGACCTCTTTTGCCCAAGGTTCATCTGCTGTGGGTTGATAATCCGTGGCGTTAAAATGTGTATTGTTGCCTTCAAAGTCAAAAGAATAAGTGTAAAAAGGCTTGTTTTTTTCTTTAAATTTCTTTGCCGCCAGTGCAGTTATTATACTGGAGTCTAGCCCTCCTGATAAAAATGTGCATACTGGAACATCTGCAACTAGCTGTCTGTCGGCTATATCGTAAAGTAACTCCCTTACATGAGCGACCGAGTTTTCATAGGTGTCACTGTGTTCGTAACAGTTAATATTATAATACTTCTCAAGTCTAAACCCATATTTATTAAACACTGCAAAGCTTGCAGGTTTTAACTCGTGTATATCTTTAAAAACGCCAACTCCTTGTGTCCTAGCAGGGCCTATTCCGAATATTTCACACAGACTGTTTTTATCAATTACAGGCTTCACTTCTGGAAACTCAAAAAGCGCCTTAATCTCTGAGGCGAAAACTAAACTCTCTCCGACAAAAGTATAAAACAAGGGTTTTACACCAAAACGGTCTCTGCATAAGAATATGCTGTGGTTAAGATTGTCTTCTATGGCAAAGGCGTAAATTCCGTTTAAATACTTCGGTGTTTCTTCTCTAAATTCTATATAGGCTTTAAGTAAAACCTCGGTGTCACATTTTGTGTGAAATTCATGACCTTTTTTTAATAAGGTTTTCTTGATTTCCTCAGTATTGTATATCTCTCCGTTATATGCAATTGTATAAGTTATGCCCTCCCATACGGCACTCATAGGCTGCACACCCATAGATGGGTCGATAACGGCAAGCCTTGCGTGGGACAAAACACAGTTGTCCGATACATAAACGCCACTGTCGTCAGGCCCTCTATGAGAGAGTCGGGCACTCATTTTTCGCCCTAAATCGCCACGGTAGTTCCTATCGTTTTCTTCTCTATGTAAAAAATTCGCAAATCCCGCAAAACCACACATAATTTCACTTACCTTTCAAATCGGATAATTCATTATATGCAAAAATTCTTTTTTATGAACCAAAGTTTGCAAAATTTAATTGATAAATACTTCAAAATATTGTAAAATGTAGTTTACGAGTTCAGATGAATATGGAAAGGGAAAAATATGTTTAGTATAAGTAAAGAAGAATTTTTGAAATTAAGACAAGACTTTATGTCGAAATATTTTAATAGAATGAACAAAAAGCAAAGAGAGGCTGTTTTTAAAGTAAACGGCGCTTTGTTAATTTTAGCAGGCGCGGGAAGTGGTAAAACCACGGTGGTTATAAATAGAATTGCGAATATAATTAAGTTTGGCAATGCATACGAAAGCACATTTGTCCAAGACAGTGTAGACGACAATGATGTAAAGCTTATGCAAGACTACTTAAAAGTAGGCGGAGAGGTCGCAGAAGATTTATGCCAAAGACTTTCGGTGTCGGCTTGTAGACCTTGGCGAGTAATGGCCATTACATTTACAAACAAGGCGGCGTCAGAGCTTAAAGAAAGACTTGTAAACATGCTAGGAAGCGATGGTCTTGACATATGGGCATCTACTTTTCACTCTAGTTGTGCAAGGATTTTAAGAAGAGATGCAGACAGGCTAGGATATGATAAACACTTCACAATCTACGATACCGACGACAGCAAAAGACTAATGAAACTTTGCTTAAAAGAGCTTGATATATCGGAGAAAAATTTCCCGATAAGGGCAGTTTTAAGTGAGATTTCACGCTCTAAGGACTCACTTGTAGAGCCGACGGAGTTTTTATCGCAAGTAGGCGAAGACTACAGGCTTAAAAATATAGGTAAGGCGTATAGCTTGTATCAAAGAAAGTTAAAAGAAAACAATGCAATGGACTTTGACGATTTGATAGTAAACACCGTAAAATTATTTTTGAAATGCGAAGATGTCTTAGATTACTATCAAGAGCGTTTTAAATATATGATGGTCGATGAATACCAAGACACAAACCACGCTCAGTATATGTTTGTAAAACTTCTAGCGCAGAAAAAAGGTAATTTATGCGTTGTAGGTGATGATGACCAAAGTATTTATAAATTCAGGGGCGCGACAATCGAGAATATAATGAATTTTGAGACACATTTTCCGAGTGCACAAACAATTAGACTAGAGCAAAACTATCGCTCTACTCAAAATATTTTGACTGCTGCTAACAATGTTATAGAGAACAATAAAGGCAGAAAAGGCAAGACACTTTGGACAAAAAACGGAGACGGTGAAAACATTGTAGTACATACGGCGCAAAATGAAATGGACGAAGCGGATAAAATAGCCGGTGAAATTCTAAAAATGGTAGCAAATGGCAGAAAATATTCAGACTTTGCCGTGCTTTACAGGATGAACGCCCAGTCACTTAGCCTTGAGCGTATGTTTGCAAAACAAGGAATACCGCATAGACTTTTAGGCGGAACAAGGTTCTATGATAGAGCAGAGATTAAAGATATGCTTGCTTATTTGCAAGTAATAAACAATCCAAACGATGCGCTTAGACTTAGAAGAATTATAAACCAACCAAGAAGGGGTATAGGCGATAAAACTATAGACAATATTATACAGATATCTGACACTCTATCAATTACGGCACTCGAGACAATACAAAACTGTAAAGAATATCCGCTTTTATCAAGGGCTTCAAAAAATCTAATTCCATTTGGTAAAATGATTCAGGGTTTTATAGATTTTTATGACAGTGGAAAACATTCATTAAATGATTTGTATATAAAGATTTTAGAGGATACGGGATATATTTCTTATCTTAAAGAAAATGACCCAGACAGGGCAGACGATAGGATTGAGAATATAAAGGAGCTTGCATCTAATATTCAAAGGTATGAACAAGAGAGTGAAGAGGGTACTGCATCTCTGTCGACTTTCCTTGAAGAGATTGCGCTTATTAGTGATATAGACAACTTTGACCGCAGTTCCGACACTGTCGTTTTAATGACAGTGCACTCGGCAAAAGGACTGGAATTTCCAGTTGTATTTTTGCCGGGCCTTGAAGAAAATATTTTCCCAGGAATGTCTTCGGTTTATGTGGAGAGTGAAGTTGAAGAGGAGAGACGACTTGCCTATGTTGCGATAACAAGGGCAAAGGAAGAACTGCAAATCTACCACGCAGAAAGCAGGATGGTCTTTGGCTCTACTACAAGAAATAGGGTCTCTCGCTTTGTTCAAGAAATTCCAGACGAGCTTGTAGAGCGCAGTGCTACAAATAAATTTGCAAGTGCAATGCAAACTGCTGTTAGACCAGTTGCAAATAACTCGGTATCAAATGCAGGTGGCTTTAAAATTCCGCAAAAAAATACTACTCCAAAACAAAGTTTTAAAGTAGATGATAGGGTAAGGCATAAAACATTTGGCGAGGGTATAGTGCTCTCATCAAGACCAATGGGAAATGACACCTTACTAGAAATAGCCTTTGAGGCAGGAACAAAACACCTAGGAGCAAATTTTGCGAAACTAGAAATTATTAATTAGTAAAAAAGTAAAGAGTGAAGAGTGATGGTAAAAAATGCAAAGCATTTTAAGATTATAACACGCCAAAGGCGTGAACCACAACTTTTCACTCTTTACTCTTCACTATGAAAATAAGACAAAGTCTTGTTTTTATCTAGTTACCGACCTTATCCATTTATCTCCTGCAAGTCTTATCCAACACAGTATCGCTTTTACAAGCTCATCGGACTTGAAGAGTATAAATACTATAATAACAGGCCAGTTAAAGACTAGTCCTGCCATGTATCCAAGTGGTACTGAAAATCCCCATAGGGCAATCAGTTCTATTATCAAAGAATATTTTGCGTCTCCACCACCTCGGAGTATTCCGACTATGGATACCGCGGTTGTCGACACAAAGAATATTACAACAGAGGCGACAAGTAGCATTTCTTTTGCTAGAATTTTTGTTGCCTCTTCGACATTGTAAAAATCTACCATAAAGTCTCTTGCCAAAAGTATAATTCCTCCGGCGACGACGCCTAAAATAAGTGCACAAATTTCTAAAGTTCTACCTCGTCTTTTAGCAAGTTCAATTTTTCCCTCACCAATAGTTTTTCCGATTATAACACCCGTAGCGTTTGCTATTCCGAAAATTACAAGTGTTGCAAGGTTTTGTACCACTGCGATTATTGTATTTGCTGATACGGCGGTGGTGCTCATATGTCCGAAAAGTGCGGTTTGAAGTGTTATGCCTATTGCCCAAACAATTTCGTTAATAACAACAGGAGTGCAGTATTTTTTTAAATCTGCATTTAATAGTTTATCTTTTTTAAATATGCATTTTAGTGAAAAATTTAGTCTTTTTTCGATTTTAAATACATAAATAAGTACTACAGTCATTTCAATAAACCTAGCTATAAGCGTTGCATATGCGGCGCCTTTTAAGCCAAGGGCAGGGGCTCCAAACATACCAAAGATTAATATGTAGTTTAAACTAGCGTTGACTATAAGCGTAGAAAGGTTTGCAATTACTGCTATTTTTACAAGCTCTATGCTTCTGAAAAGTGAAGTTAATATGCATGAAAAACCAAAGAAAACATAAATTGGTGCCACTATCAACAAGTAATCACGTCCAGCGGAAATTACTGCAGCGTCTGATGAGAATAATGACATGATTTGCGATGGAAATATAAAAATAAAAATAGTAAGGCACACGGCTATAACACTGACTATTCTTAAAATAGTTGCAATAACTATTTTTATTGGCTCAAGTTCTTTTTTGCCCCAGTACTGAGCAGTGAGTATTGACGCGCCGCCGCTCATACCGAAAATGAACAGCGAAAAAATGAAAAATGGTTGGTTTGCAAGCGATGATGCAGTAAGTGGAATGTCGCCTAGCTCACCTAGCATTATGGTGTCGAGCATTTGGGTAAGGGTTGAAATTAAGTTTTGTACCGCTATGGGAAGTGCAATTGTGAGTATCATTTTAAATAGCTGAGGGTCTCGCCTTATTGCCTTAATCATTTTTATAAAACCTCTATTTTCTTGACAAATTTTGAATTTTCTGTTATAGTTAAGACATTATAGCATTAAAAATGAGCAAAGTAAAGAATTATTTTTAAGAAAATATTTGTTTTTTTTTCTTGACAATCTCTATTGTGTGATGTATAATAGCTAGGTAAAACAAAGCGGAATCTAAAATGATTCTCACCCGTGCAGTGAAATAGTCTGACACCGGTCAATATTATTTAAGCCGAAAAGGCTTGATTTTTGTTGATATACGGGCAGATTTTATCTGTCCGTTTTAATTTTCTGCTTTGAGTGAAATAACAACATAATTTATGGAGGTGCTTAACATTAGCAACAAAGAACTACAGATAAACGAAGAAATTAGAGATAAAGAACTTCGTGTTATCGATCATGACGGCTCACAGCTTGGAATTATGCCTTTAGAAAAGGCTATGGACCTTGCTTTTGAAAGAAACTTAGACTTAGTTAAAATTGCTCCGCAGGCAACACCGCCTGTTTGCAAGATTATAAACTATGGTAAATATAAGTTTGAAATTGCAAAACGTGAAAAAGAAGCCAGAAAAAATCAAAAAGTTGTCGAGGTTAAAGAAATTCGTCTGTCACTTAATATTGACACACATGACTTTAATACCAAGGCAAATCAAGCGACAAAGTTTATTAAAGATGGCAATAAAGTAAAGGTTTCTATTCGCTTTAGAGGTCGTGAAATGGGTCATCCAGAGCTAGGTCTTAAAACTATGACTGCGTTTGCCCAAACGATGTCAGAAGTTGCAAATGTTGAAAAGGCTGCTAAACTTGAGGGTAGAAGTATGCTCATGTTCTTAGCTCCAAAGCCTGCAAAATAAATGTTGTTTTAAAGTGAATGTTAGGAGGATAAAAAAATGCCAAAAATGAAAACACATAGCGGTGCTAAAAAGCGCTTTAAACTTACAAAAAAAGGTAAAGTTGTCCGTGCTCACGCTAATAAAAGACACCTATTAAATGGTCATGGAAAAACAAGTAAAAGTAAACGTCATGCAAGAGGCACAACAACAGCTGATAAAACAAATGTTGCAGCAGTTAAAAGAATGCTTCCATACGCATAATTATTAGAATAAGTAACGGAGGAATATATAAATGGCACGTATTAAAGGCGCTATCGCCACACGTAAAAGAAGAAAAAAAATACTAAAGCTGGCTAAAGGCTACTGGGGTTCAAAGAGCAGACATTTCAAAATGGCTAAACAAGCTGTTATGAAATCAGGCAACTATGCTTACATTGGCCGTAAACATAGAAAAAGAGACTTCAGAAGACTTTGGATAACAAGAATTTCTGCAGCTTGCAAACTAAATGGAATGAACTATTCAACATTCATGAATGGTCTTAAAAAAGCAGGTGTTACTCTCAACCGTAAAATGTTGTCAGAGATAGCTATTGCTGATGCCGCTGCGTTTTCTGCGCTAGTAGCACAAGCAAAAGCCGCTTTATAATAAGCTATATTTTTGCGCCCGAGTAACATCGGGCGCTGATTTTATGCGGAGGGTATTTTAATTTGGAACATATAAAAAGTAGGAAAAATGAACTAATAAAAAAGACGTCGTCACTTTTACAAAGGGGAAAATCGAAGGAAGCCGACAATGTGTTTTTGATAGAGGGTGCAAGGCTTTGTGAAGATGCTGCGCTTAGTGGAGTTGAAATTTTAAGAGTATTTTACACCGAAAAAGCACAGGGAAAATACGGTGAATATTTAAGTGCTATAAAAAAAGAGACAAAAGGTCATTATCTTCTTGATGAGCATGTGTTTTCTTTAATATCTTCTACAAAAACGACCCAAGGCATTGCCTGTGTTTGTGAAATTCCAAAGATTATTTGGGATAATTCGGGCAAGATTTTAATACTTGAAAATGTTCAAGACCCTAATAATATGGGCACTATTTTAAGAACTGCCGAGGCTATGTCTTTAAGTGCTGTGATACTTTGCGGAAATTGTTGTGACCCGTTTTCTCCAAAAGTTTTAAGGGGAACTATGGGTGCGGTATTTAGACTGCCAGTCATTTTTTACGAAAACATACAAAGCGCTGTATGCTTTCTTAAAAAATTTCAATACAAAATATTTGCCTCTGTGGTGTCGGATGCCGTAGAGTATATTACAAATATAAGTTTCCCAGAAAATTCTGCTGTGATTATTGGAAATGAAGGAAATGGTATATCGGATATTGCAAAAGAGTCTTGCGATATGCAGTTTACGATACCTATGAAAGGCAGAGCAGAATCGTTAAATGCTTCTGTTGCTTCGTCTATCATAATGTGGGAAATGACAAAAAATTAAATATTTAGAAAGGTAATATTCCTTATGGATAAAAATATTTATTGGCTGTGGCTACAAAGAGCTTTTGGCGCAGGAAGCCCTAAACCATTTTATATCTATAAAAAATTTAACGATTTGGAAGAATTTTATAAAGAGGGTATGCCACTTTGGGGTAGTATGAGTTTTATAAATGGAAAAGAGTTGTCGGTGCTTAAAAATTTTACGCCTCAAAATGCGGAGTACGAACTTGAATACGCAGAAAAACTCGGACATTATATGGTAACACCTTATGACAAAGATTACCCAGAACTTTTGATGAATATCGAAAATCCTCCTGCAGCATTATTTGCTAAGGGTATAATGCCAAATTTTGATGAAACACTTAGTATTACCATAGTCGGCACCAGAAAGCCAACTGAAAATGCTATAAAGTTAACAAGGTCTATTGCATATGAGCTTTCGCTTTCAGGCGTGACGGTGATAAGTGGTGGTGCACTTGGTATAGACTCTGCAGCCCATAGAGGTGCAATCAACGGTACAAGTCCCACTGTATTCGTCTTAGCCTGTGGCATAGATTATCCATATCTAATGGAAAATCAGATGTTAAGAGAAAGAGCAGTTGAAAAAGGCGGTGTCTTAATTAGTGAGTACCCAATAAATACCGCGGTGAATAAAGGTTCTTTTTTGATTAGAAATAGAGTTCTTTCGGGGCTTTCAAGAGGGACTTTAGTTGTAGAGTGTAATGAAAAAAGTGGTACCATGATTACGGTTAAACATGCCGTAGAGCAAAATAGAGACGTATTTGCCTGCCCAGGAGATGAAAATAATATCATGGCACAAGGTCCAAATTTGCTATTAAAAGACGGCGCAAAACCTGTTCTATGTGCAGAAGATATTTTATCTGAATATAAACATATACTTAAAAATAAGAAGATAAACAAAATGAAATCGGATAGTATCGTCGATGAAATTCCTATAAAAAAAGAGCTTTTTGAAATTTGTGAGGATATTTCGGTCTCAGGTATAAAGGTTTTGCAGTATTTAAAAGACGAGCCAAAACATATTTCCTATTTTGTGGAAATGACAGGACTTAGGCCTTCAGAGATTTTGTCTGTCATCACAGAACTAGAGATTGGAGGGTATATCAAAACCTATTCGGGACAAAGATACTCTTTGAAATGATATTTTGAAGTGGGTTATAATTCTAAATAAGAATAACAATATAGAATATTTATAGTATCATAATATAGTTTGGTATTTATAATGGAAATTTTGCGAAAGGAGACCGTATTTAGCGGTCGATGGATATAAAGCATGTCAAAATTAGTTATAGTTGAGTCACCTACAAAGGTGAAAACAATAAAGAAATATTTGGGATCAGATTACAATGTAATGGCGACGGTAGGTCATATTAGAGACTTACCAAAGTCAAGGCTTAATGTAGATGTAAAAGATGATTTTAAGCCAAAATATAGTATAATTAAGGGAAAAGAAAAGGTTGTTAAAGCTCTTAAAGAGGCGGCGTCAGAGGCAAGTGAAATTTTACTCGCGACTGACCCTGATAGAGAGGGTGAGGCAATATCTTGGCACTTATCGCATATTTTAGGGTTAGACCTTGATAAATGTGACCGTGTAACATTTAATGAAATTACAAAAAATGGTATTACCGAGGGTATGAAAAACCCAAGGGTAATAGACTTAGATTTAGTTAATGCCCAACAAGCCAGAAGAATTTTAGATAGACTAGTGGGTTATACGCTAAGTCCGTTTCTTGCAAAAGTTATAAGGCGTGGACTTTCTGCTGGTAGAGTTCAATCTGTTGCAGTAAGAATTATTGTAGACCGTGAAGAAGCTATAGTTGCATTTGTTCCAGAAGAGTACTGGTCAATAGATGCAAAGCTTACCGCAAAAGGCTCTACTTCGGTCTTTAACGCAAGTTTCCACGGAAATAAAGACGGCGAAATTAAAATTGAAAATAAAGAACAATCTGATAAAATTCTAAGTGACTTGGAGAGTTCAGAATTTATTGTAGAGAAGCTAAAAAAAGGAAAAAGAAATAAACAACCTTCACCTCCTTTTATAACATCAACGCTACAACAAGAAGCATCTACTAAACTGGGATTCCAATCAAGACGAACAATGAAAACAGCTCAAGAGCTTTACGAGGGTGTTGAGATTGCCGGACAAGGTGCTGTGGGTCTTATAACTTATATGAGAACTGACTCTCTAAGAATTTCTGCCGATGCAATAGCAGAAGCTGTGAACTTCATAGAACAAACTTGGGGTAGCAAATATCTACCTGCAAAGGCTAGAGTTTTTAAGACTAAGAAAAACGCACAAGATGGACATGAGGCGATAAGGCCAACAAATATATCACTTACACCTCAAATAGCCGAAAAATCGCTTACAAAAGATCAATATAGACTATACAAGCTTATTTGGGACAGGTTTATCGCCTGCCAAATGGCAAACTGTGTTTTAAATACAAGTCAAGCAACTATTACTGCTGGAGAGTATATATTTAAAGCTTCGGGCTTTAATGTTGCATTTGACGGCTTTACTGTGCTTTATGAGGCAAGTAAAGACGTAGAAGAGAAAAAAGGAAAAGACCTACCAAAACTTGAAGAAGGTATGCCGCTAAAAGTCAAAGATTTGTTAGGTAACCAACACTTTACACAGCCACCTCCAAGATTTACAGAGGCATCGCTCATCAAGACGCTAGAAGAAAACGGAATAGGAAGACCGTCGACTTATGCGGCGACAATTTCTACTATTACAAGCCGTGAATATGTCACAAGAGAAGGAAAAGCTTTTAAACCAACTGAACTTGGACAAGTTACAACAAAACTGATGAAAGAGCGTTTCCCCGAAATAGTAAATGTGAAATTTACAGCTGGAGTTGAGACTCAACTTGACAAGGTTCAAAGTGGCGACGAGGACTGGGTAAAAACCTTACACGATTTTTACGATGATTTCCAAGTAACTGTAACCAAGGCAAAAGAGGAGCTAGACGGCGTTAAAATCAAGTTAAAAGAAGACGAAACCGACATAGTGTGCGACAAATGCGGACGCATGATGGTAGTAAAATTCGGTCGTTTTGGTAAATTTATTGCTTGCCCTGGATACCCAGATTGCAAAAATATTAAAAAATTTGTTACAGAGACAGGCAGTAAGTGTCCAAAATGTGACGGCAATATTATAGAGAAAAAATCAAAGCGCGGTAGAGTGTTTTACGGCTGTAGTGAGTATCCAAACTGTGACTTTGTGTCATGGGATCCACCATCAGATAAAAAATGTAATGTTTGCGGAAAAACTTTGATGCAGAAAAAAGGAAAAAACAAAGGTCTTTACTGTGTGACAGAAGGCTGTAGTTATGAAGATAAGGAACAAGATGAATAGTATAAATGTCTTTGGCGCAGGTCTTGCAGGCTGTGAAGCCGCATGGCAAATTGCGCAAAGAGGAATAAAAGTTAAGCTTTATGAAATGAAGCCAATTAAATACACTCCCGCTCACCAAGATGAAAATTTTGCAGAGCTCATCTGCTCAAATTCGTTAAAGGCAGACAGGCTTGAAAGTGCTGCTGGACTTTTGAAAGAAGAGATGAGAAATCTCTCTTCTTTGCTTGTAGAATGTGCAGACAAAACAAGAGTGCCAGCAGGTGGAGCACTTGCAGTTGACAGAGATAAATTTTCAGCACTTGTAAGTGAAAAAATTAAGTCTCATGAAAATATCGAAGTTATATATAAAGAAGTAGGCGAAATTCCAAATGACGGCATAAATATTGTAGCTACTGGTCCTTTAACTTCAGATGCTCTCGCGACTGAAATTGAAAAGCTCTGCGAAGGTTCACTTAGTTTCTTTGACGCAGCGGCACCAATAGTCAGTGCAGAAACTCTCGACATGAACAAATGCTTTTTCGCCTCACGTTACGGAAAAGGCGATGCAGACTACATTAACTGTCCGATGAACAAAGAAGAGTATGAGGTATTTTATAACGAGCTAGTAAACGCACAAAGGGCGCAGGTAAAAGACTTTGATATGAGAAACCCAAAGGTGTACGAGGGCTGTATGCCCGTTGAAGTAATGGCGCAAAGAGGCATGGACACTTTAAGATATGGTCCGCTAAAACCTGTGGGACTCACAGACCCAAGAACCGATAGACGTCCTTGGGCGGTGGTTCAGCTCAGGACAGAAAATTTAGAAAAAACTATGTACAATCTTGTAGGATTTCAAACTAACCTAAAATTTTCTGAACAAAAAAGAGTGTTCGGGCTTATTCCAGGCCTTGAAAATGCAGAGTTTTTAAGATACGGCGTAATGCATAGAAATACTTTCTTGAATTCACCAACACTTTTAAAAGCAGATTACTCGCTAAAAAGTAATGAAAATATATTTTTTGCAGGGCAAATTACAGGAGTCGAGGGCTATATGGAATCGGCGTCAAGCGGACTTATCGCAGGTATTAATGCTGTGAAAAGATTAAAAGGGCTAGATACTTTATGTCTTCCGAAAACTACAATGATAGGTGCATTGTCTTTGCATGTATCAAGTAGCGTTTCAAAAGATTTTCAGCCCATGGGCGCAAATTTTGGCGTTTTACCAGCACTTGAAGAACATATAAGAGATAAAAAACTTAGATACAATGCGCTGTCACAAAGGGCGCTTGTTGACCTGAAAAATTATGTAGAGGAGAATTGTTTTGAAGATAATAGTTGACGCTTTTGGTGGAGATAATGCTCCTTTAGAAATAATTAAAGGTTGTATTTTGGCAAAAAACAGTGCCGATATAGACATAGCCTTGTCTGGAAGTAGCAAAGAGATTAAAGACTGCGCAAAAAACAATGGACTTGATATAGAAAGCTTTGAAATTATTGAAGCTTCTCAAAAAATCACAATGCACGACGAGCCGACAGATTTACTTAAGGCAAAATCTGAAAGCTCTATGGCTGTCGGCATGAAAGCCCTTGCAAAAGGAGAGGCAGACGCCTTTGCAAGCGCTGGAAACAGCGGTGCACTTGTCGTTGGAACTACAATGATAGTAAAGAGAATTAAGGGTGTAAAAAGGGTTACCTTTGCATCTGTTATTCCAAAAAATAAAGGATTTTTTATGCTGTCAGACGTAGGGGCTAACACAGAGTGTAGACCAGAAATGCTAGAGCAGTTTGCCGTAATGGGAAGTGCTTATATGAATAAAGTTATGGGCATTGAAAATCCTAGGGTAGGCCTACTAAACGTCGGAACAGAAGAGCATAAAGGTACGGCGATGTATCAAGAAGCTTTTAAGCTGTTAAAGGCTAATAAATATATAAACTTTGTAGGAAACGTTGAGGGCAGAGACATGGTAAGAGACGCTGCCGATGTCATTGTTTGCGATGGATTTACAGGCAACATTGCGCTTAAGCTTTACGAGGGTGTAGCCCTTGGTCTTATGAGCAAGATAAAATCTGTTTTGACAAAAGGATTTATGAACAAAATTGCAGCTGCAATAATTTTAAAAGACATGAGAGCGCTAAAAAGCGAAATCGACTATAACGAATACGGTGGAGCACCTATAATGGGCGCATCTAAACCTGTGTTTAAAATTCACGGAAGCGCAAAGGCGACTACCGTAAAAAATGCACTTTTACTTATGAAAAAATATATAGATTCAGGTGTTATTCACGACATAAATGAGGCTGTACACAGCCAAAAATAAAACTAAAATCTTGGGGTGGATTATGAAACACGTTTCAAATTTTGAAGATAAAATTTCATATACATTTAAAAATAAGGAATTGTTATTAAGAGCAATCACCCATTCTTCTTATGCGAATGAACACAAAGTAAAAAGCTATGAGCGCTTAGAATTTCTAGGAGACGCAATACTTGACTTTGTGGTAGGTGAATATCTTTTTGAGAAATTTCCAGATTTGCCCGAGGGACAACTGACAAAAATGAGGGCGTCGCTCGTGTGCGAAAAAATGCTATTTCAAGTTTCAAGACAACTTGAAATAGGGCGATATATGAGGCTTAGCCATGGCGAGCAAAGAACAGGTGGCGCCGAAAGGCCGAGTATTTTGGCAGACATGTTTGAGTCCGTTATAGCGGCAATTTATTTGGACTCAAAATCAATGGACGTCACAAAGAAGTTTATATTAAAGCATATGGAGCCAGTGGTGAAATCTGCTAGCAAAAATAATTTTAAAGACTATAAAACTGCTTTGCAAGAAATAATTCAGCAAAATCCCGAGGAAAAGCTAAGCTATAATCTTGTGAGTTCGACAGGCCCTGACCACAATAAGCACTTTGTTTTTGAGGTGATGCTAAATAGTAATGTCATAGGCAAAGGTGGCGGAAGAAGTAAAAAAGAGGCAGAACAACAGGCGGCAAGAGTAGCATTGGAGTTGATGGGATATTAAACATTTTAACATTTCAATATTTGTTCCACATATAGGTTGTCCTTGCCTGTGTAGTTTCTGTAATCAAAATAAAATTACGGGGAGTACAGAGCTTCCAACGGATAAAACCGTGCTAGAGCTGTGTAAAGCGACTGCCGAAAACCCAAAAGTGAGTTTCAGCGATGTAGAAATTGCGTTTTTTGGCGGAAGTTTTACAGCAATTGATAAAGATTATATGATTAGTCTTTTAGAAGCTGGGCATAAGGCTGTAAAAAAATACGGGTTTAAAGGGATACGAATTTCCACAAGACCCGACTGCATAGATGAAGAGATTTTAAAACTAATAAAGGCTTATGGCGTGACCTCAATCGAACTTGGCGCACAGTCCATGGTAGATAAGGTGTTGTGTAAAAATGACAGGGGTCATACGGCAGAAGATGTAAAAAAAGCTTCTAAACTCATAAAAGAATTTGGGTTTGAGCTTGGACTACAAATGATGACTGGTCTTTATGCATCCTCTGATGAAAATGATAAATTCACAGCAAGAGAAATTATAGCTTTAAAACCTAGTACGGTAAGGATTTATCCCACTGTAGTTTTAAAAGACACAAAGCTTCACAGGCTTATTGAAAGCGGAGAATACAAGGCGCAAACAGTCGAAAGTGCTGTCAAACTCTGTGCAAAACTCATAAAGATGTTTGACGATGAAAATATTAAAGTCATAAGGTTGGGGCTTCATGCAAGCGAAATTTTAGAAAAAGATTATGTAGACGGCGCTTACCATCCTGCATTTATGGAACTTTGCAAGAGTGAGCTTAATTTTGAGAAAATACTTGATGATTTAAAAAGGAACAAGCTTACAAGTGCAGAAATTTATGTAAACCCAAAACTTATTTCTCAGTTTTTAGGACAGAAAAAAATCAACTTAAAAAAATTTAAAGATTTGGGATATGATGTAAAAATATCTCAAAAAAATGGAATAGATGATTACATTTTAAAAGAAAGGATTTAGGCTAAATGCTTTTAAAATCACTGGAAATACACGGATTTAAAACTTTTCCCGATAAAACAGTATTAAAATTTGAAGAACATATGGTGGCAGTTGTAGGCCCTAATGGTAGCGGAAAGAGCAACGTAAGTGATGCTTTACGCTGGGTTTTGGGCGAGCAGTCGACCAGAGCTTTGCGCTGTTCAAAAATGGAAGATGTCATCTTTAAGGGCACAACTTCAAGAAAGGCACAAGGCTATGCCGAGGTTACCTTAAACATAGACAACTCACAAAGAAACCTAAATTTTGACGGAGATAATTTAGCTATTACAAGAAGATATTACCGCTCTGGTGAGAGTGAATATCTCATTAATAAAGCAACAGTAAGACTTCGTGATATAAACGAGCTGTTTATGGACACGGGTCTTGGACGTGACGGATACTCTATGATAGGTCAAGGTAAAATTGACAGTATCGTGTCGGCTAAAAGTGAAGATAGACGAGAAATTTTTGAAGAGGCTTCAGGAATTTCACGTTTTAGATATAGAAAAGAAGAGTCAGAAAGAAGACTTGTAAAAACCGAGGACAACCTTATACGTCTTCGTGACATTTTGTCAGAACTTGAAAACAGAATTGAGCCACTTAGAATACAATCTGAAAAGGCAAAGCAGTTTATCGAGTTTGATAAAGAGAAAAAAGAGCTTGAAATCGGCATATGGGTTAAAACGCTTACAAGCTCTGGCAAACTTTTAAGAGACGAAGAAAGCAAACTAGAAGTAGCAACTAATCAGCACAATGAAATAGAAGAAACTATAGAAAACATTGCTACTCAAATTGAGGAAAACTTTAATAAAACCAATCAATTTATCGCCCTCATGGAAACCTTAAGACAAGAAGCGTCTAGTTTTGATGAAGATGCCGTGCGTACAGACGGACAAATTTCTGTTTTGCAAAATGAAACTTTACATATAGGAAACAATGTAAGAAGAATAGAAAGCGAAATTGAAAATGTAATAAAATTTAGCGATGATTTAGAAATAGAAATCCTGCAAAGACACAGTGATGTAGAACGCAAAAATAAGGAAATTGACGACAATAATAAAGAATATATCGAGCTTTCAGAAAGACTTGAAGGACTTAGAAAAGGCTCTGACTCTGTGTCAAAAGAGCTTGATGATACGGTTTATAATATAACAAAAATTAATGCAGACCTCTCAGAAGAGCGAGTGAAGTTCTCATCTACAAGCTCAGCTGTAAGTGAAATTAAACAAAGGCTACAAGCACTGGAAACTGATTTAGAAAACGCTAACACAAACTGCAAAAAACTTGAACACGATTTATTTGAAACTAAGAAATTCAAAACCGAACTTGAAGATAAAATCGACTCGCTTAATAACTCTGCAAAAGGCTATGAACTAAGGCTTGAAACAAGAACTAGAAAAGCAGAGGATATTAAAAAGCAATTAGACGAGAGCAATCTAAAATATTCAGAGCAGTTAAGACGTGCTAAACTGCTTGAAGACCTTGAAAGAAATTTTGAGGGCTTTACTCACAGCGTTAAAACAACAATGCGTGAAGCCTCTCGTGGGGTTTTAAGGGGTGTACACGGCCCTGTTACTGGAATTATCAAGACAGAACGTGATTATGCCGTGGCAATTGAAACTGCCCTTGGTGGTGCAATGCAAAATATAGTTGTAGACACCGATCAAGACGCAAAATCTGCTATCAATCTTTTAAAGCAAAGAGACGGTGGTAGGGCGACATTTTTACCTCTTAGCACTATAAAAGGCAGTCAAATAGATACAAACCAAGCAGAAAAATGTGAGGGTTTTGTCGGTCTTGCCTCAAAACTTGTAAACTGTGACAGTATTTATAATAATGTTAGAGATTCTATTTTGGGCAGGACAGTAGTTGCACAGGATTTAAACTGCGCTGTTAATATGGCAAAAAAATGCGGTTATAGGTTTAGAATAGTAACCCTTGACGGACAGGTAGTAAACACAGGTGGTTCACTGACAGGTGGTTCACTTGCAAAAAACTCGGGACTGTTAAGCCGTAAGACTGAAATAGAGAGAATAAAAGAAAATGCGCTTAAATTAAAGGCTCAATGTGAAGAATACTTAAAAAATCACAATGAGGCTGTAAGAGAAATTGCAAATGTAAGAGCTGAGATTGAAACAATCAAGGCAGAAATATCTGTGCTTGTAGAAGATAAAATACATGCACAAGCAGAAATATCTAGACTTGAAAAAGAATTAGAACAAACAAATATTTTGCTAAAATCCTTAAATTTTGAAAATAACACCGCAACCGAAAGAATACTTTCTGCAGAAAAAGAAATGGTAGAAATTTCTGAAAAAATTGACAAACACGAAAAGTCGTTAGAAGACTTTAACCAAATTTCAGAAAAACTAAGTGGCGATAGAGAAGAAAATCAAAGAATAAGTGATGAATTTTCTCAAAAGCTACAAGAAATACGACTAAGAGGTTTTTCTGCTGAAAAAGATAAAGAAGCTATTTTAAGTGCAGTAAATGCACTCGAGAACAGGAAGCTTGAGGGAATTAATTCTGTCGATAAACTAAGAGTTGAAGCTGTGGAACTTAAAGAAAAACTTAAAATTTTAGAAACTCAAAGTGAAGAGTTGGTAAAAAAAGCAGAAGAGCTTAGAGTTTTAGCAAATGAAAAAAGAGAAGAGGCAAGCTCTGTTTTAGTACAAAGGGATGAGCTAGAGCAAAAATCCGGTTCACTTCGTCAACAAGAGCGTGAAATGTCTCAAAAAAGAGAAAATATTGGTAAAGATATAGCAAGGCTTAGAGAAAGATGCGACAATATTCAAAAGGAATATGATACTACTATTTCAAAACTTTGGGAAGAATATGAGCTCACAAGGCGTGAAGCGGAAGAAATTGGCATAGAAGTTGAAGATTTGCAAAAAGCACAAAGACGACTTGTAGAGCTTAGAAACAAGATTAAATCCTTGGGTGCCGTAAATGTGGCTGCTGTCGAAGAGTACAAAGAAGTCAGCGAGCGTTACGAATTTTTAAATGAGCAAATAGGAGATGTCGAAAAAGCTAAGGCAGAGCTTATAAAACTTATCGCTGAGCTTACAAAGCACATGCAAGAACAATTCGCGATAAGATTTGCAGAAATAAATAAACATTTCTCGCATATATTTACAGAGCTATTCGGCGGAGGAAGTGCAAGCCTATCTTTCTCTGATGAAAGCGATATCCTAAGTTCAGGTATAGACATAAAAGTACAACCACCAGGTAAAATTGTTTCAAACATAGAAGCACTTTCTGGTGGCGAAAAAGCCCTAGTCGCCATATCAATTTACTTTGCGATTATGAAAGTAAGCCCACCTCCGTTTTGTATGCTTGACGAGGTTGAGGCAGCCCTTGACGACGTAAATGTAAGGCGTTTTGCAGGATATTTACAAAGAATGAATAAAGAAACTCAGTTTATAGTCGTTACTCATAGACGAGGAACAATGGAAAGTGCCGACATGCTTTATGGTGTCACGATGCAAGACGATGGTATATCTAAAGTATTGTCGTTAAAAAGCCACGAGGTTGAATCAAAACTTGGCATGAATAGTCAATAAGTTTTAAATAGTTGAAAGGATAAATGTATGGGATTTTTTGATAAGATTAAAGCGGGACTTAAAAAAACCAGAGAAAATATAAGCGGGCAAATCACACAAATGCTTAATTCATTTACTAAGATAGATGAAGAGTTGTTTGAAGAGCTTGAAGAGCTATTAATTATGGGTGATGTGTCCATGAGAACTGCGGAAACCGTTTGCGACAAGGTTCGTGCAGCGGTAAAACAACGTGGAATAACAAACCCAGATGAAATCATGGGCGTACTTGAAGAGATAGTAGCAGAGATGCTTGACTGCGATGTAAGTCTTGATTTAAGCCGTGATACTAACTTAGTACTTGTAGTAGGTGTAAATGGAGTAGGTAAAACTACAAGTATTGGAAAACTTGCAAATTTACTTAAAAACGACAAAAAAAGTGTTGTTTTAGTAGCTGCCGATACATTTAGAGCGGCGGCTATAGATCAAATAGAAATTTGGGCGAACAGGGTAGACGTACCACTTGTAAAACAACAAATGGGAACAGATCCGGGTTCTGTCGTGTTTGATGGACTTAGCTATGCAAAAGCAAATAGAAAAGATGTAGTAATCTGTGACACAGCTGGTAGACTGCACAATAAATCAGGACTTATGGCGGAGCTTTCAAAAATTGACAGAGTTACACAAAAAGTACTTGGTGAAGAGGCAGAAAAAGAAGTATTGCTAGTTTTGGATGCTGCAACAGGCCAAAATGCCATAAATCAAGCTAAAGAATTTATGAATGCTGTAAAGGTAACGGGAATAATACTTACAAAACTTGATGGAACTGCAAAAGGTGGAGTGGTGCTTACAATAAGAGAAGAACTAGGCCTGCCGATTAAATTCATCGGCGTAGGCGAGAAAATAGACGACTTACAAGTGTTTGAAGCAAAAGACTTTGCAAAAGCATTATTTCAAAGGAACGATAGATGAAAATAGCGGTATTTTCGGATATTCACAATAATTTACCAGCGCTTAAAGCCTGTGTGAAAATCGCAGAACAAGAGGGAGCATCTCAGTATATATTTTTGGGTGACTATACTACGGACTGCGCCTACCCACAAAAAACACTAGACTATCTGTATAAACTTAGTGAAAAAGTAAAATGTGAATTCATAAGAGGCAACAGAGAAGACTATATGCTAGAGTATAAAAAGAACCCTATTGGTTGGAACTACGGTTCTCAGGGCGGTTCATTGCTTTATAATTTTGAAAATTTAAGGGAAAAAGACTTTGAGTTTTTTGAGGGTTTACCTATTTCAAAAATAGTCCAGTTTAACGGGGCACCTGAAATAATGTTTTGTCACGGTACTCCAAGAAAGGCTCAAGAGGCAATTTTTGACATAGAATACCGTAAAAACTTATGGGACAGGGCGTGTCCGTCACCATACTTAATATGTGGACATACGCATCTTCAAAGAGAGTTTGTAGGAAAGAAGACTACAATCTTAAATGCAGGTGCGGTAGGAACACATTGTGAGGGTTTTTCAAAGGCGTGTTTTTTAATGCTTGAGAGTAAGAAAAACAAATGGCTGTACAGTTTTAAGCAAGTGGAGTATAATATAGAGGATACCATAAATCAAATGCACGAAAGCGGTTTGTATGACAAGGGTGCTCACTGGTCAAAAGCAGTGGTAAAATCTTTAAAAACAGGCGAAAACTACCCCATGAAACTCGCTTGGGGAGTGACACAAAGAACAAAACCTCATGTATACGAACTAGGTATGGCACCGACAGAGTTTTGGGAAGAGTCGGCAAAAGAGCTTGAGCTTTAAGGAGAGATAAACATGAACTATATAATAGCAAGTCATAATAAACATAAAATCGAAGAGTTTGACAGGATTTTAAAAACTCTTGGAATAAATGCCACGACGGCAGAACTTACCGAGGCGGAAGAGACAGGAACTACCTTTATGGAAAACGCTATTTTAAAGGCTGAACTTGCATGTAAAGAAACTGGTATGCCGGCTATTGCCGACGACTCAGGTCTTTGTGTAAATGCCTTAAACGGAGAACCTGGAATTTATTCTGCAAGATATGCGCCCGAGGGACAAAGGAAATCCACGATACTAAAAAAGCTTGAAAATATAAAAAAAGAAGATAGAGGTGCCTATTTTGTCAGTGCCATTGCCTGTGTCTTTCCAAACGGTGACAAAGTTTTAGTCGAAGAAACCTGTGATGGTGAAATTGCATTTGAACTTATGGGTGACGGCGGATTTGGATATGACCCTATTTTCTTACATAAAGGAAAAAGTTTTGCTCAAATGAGCGCAAACGAAAAAGACGAAGTAAGCCACAGAGGTAAGGCGCTAAGACTATTTAAAGAAAAACTAGAAAATTACCTTAAAGAAAGAGAGATATAAATTATGTTAAACAGCAAACAAAGAGCGTTTTTACGTTCACTTGCAAACCCACTTGAAACCATACTTATGGTAGGAAAAGGCGGAATGTCGCCAGAGATTATTACTCAAGCCGATGGAGCGCTTACTACTCGAGAGCTAATAAAAGGCAAGGTTTTAGTAGAGACTTGCCCAATTTCTGCAAAAGAGGCAGCAAACGAAATTGCACAGGCAACAGACAGTGAAGTAGTACAAGTCATAGGCTCAAAATTTGTACTTTATAGAAAAAATGAAAAAGAACCAAAAATAATTTTACCAAAAGAGAAAAAATCAAGATTTTAACTTGGAGTAAATGCTATGAAAATTGGAATTTGTGGCGGTACATTTAACCCTATACACTTAGGGCACACACATATAATGACAGAGTTTTACAAGGCTTTAAACTTAGATAAACTACTTGTAATACCAACAAAAAAACCACCTCATAAAGAAGCGTTACAACTAGCAAGCGAGAAAGACAGATTTAAAATGTGTGAACTGGCGATAAGCGAATTAAACGGGAATTTTATAGTTTCTGATTTAGAGTTTAAGCGAGAGGGAAAAAGCTATACATCACATACAATTAAAGAGATTTTAAAGGAAAATTTGAATGCTGAAATTTTTCTAATTGTGGGCGAAGATATGTACTTTACACTTGAAACTTGGTTTGAACATGATTATATTTTTAAAAATGCCACAATTTGTGTAAGTCCTAGAAGTTATGACGGACTTTGTAAAATGAAAGAGTATAAAAATGAGCTTTTAGCAAGATACGACTATGCAAAAATTGAAATTTTAGACATAGAGTATTTGCCGATATCTTCAACGCAGATTAGAGAAGAGAAGTATTTAAATTTAGTCGACAAAAAAGTTGTAGACTATATAAGGGATAATAATATTTATTAAGGGGCGCCACATGACTATTAGTGATTATAAGAAAATTTTAAAGGGAAAACTCAGCGACAAAAGATATAAGCACTCTGTAAATGTTTCAAAAACTGCTGTGTATCTTGCGAAGAGGCATGGCGCAGATGAAAAGAAAGCTAAACTTGCAGGACTTTTGCACGACATAATGAAAGAGGCAACGTCCGAAGAACAGTTGAAATTGATTGAGGATTTTGGTATAATACTTAGTGATATTGAAATTTCGTCAAAAATGTTGTGGCATCAAATTGCAGGCGCTGTATATGTTTGGGACAAGCTTGAAATCCACGATGAGGACATTTTTAACGCTATAAGACACCATACTTCTGGCAGAAAATACATGTCCCTACTTGAAAAAGTAATATTTATTGCCGATTACATATCAGAAGACCGTGACTATGACGGAGTTGACCTAATGAGAAAACTAGCCGACAAAGACTTGAATTTAGCGATGGTAGAGGGCTTATCTTTTAGCATTACCGAGCTTTTAGTCGAAAATAAACCGATAATTATTGGCAGTGTAGATGCCTATAATGAAGCATTAAAAAGTATAGAAAATTAAAGGAGAATAACAATGGAAGCATTACAAATTGCAAAAATCGCAGCTTACGCACTTGATGATAAACTGGGAAAACAAATAAAGGTTCTTGATATAGAAGAAATTTCGACTCTGGGGGATTACTTTGTAATTGCAACAGGTTCAAGCAGCACACAGGTAAAGGCGCTTTCAGACAGCGTTGAGATGAAACTTAAAGAAAAAGGAATTATGCCTGCAAGAGTAGAGGGTTATCGCTCTCAAGGCTGGATTTTGCTTGACTATCACACTGTGGTAATTCATGTTTTCACAGATGAAGCGAGAGATTTTTACGACCTTGACAGACTTTGGGGAGACGCCAAGGAAATTACTGTTGACTTTAAAGAAGAGATTTAATATATAAGGAGTAAGATTTTTAATGAAAACAAAGTACAATCACAAACCCGTTGAGCCAAAATGGCAACAAAAATGGGAAGACTTAAAAGTGTTTCGTGCCGAAAATGGTGGAGACAAACCAAAATTTTATGCGCTTATCGAGTTCCCATACCCATCAGGTGACGGACTTCACGTAGGACACCCAAGACCATACACAGCTTTAGACGTAGTCGCAAGAAAAAGAAGACTTGAGGGCTATAATGTTTTATACCCACTGGGATGGGACGCGTTTGGACTTCCAACAGAGAACTATGCGATAAAACATAAAATTCACCCTGCAGAGGTTACAAAGAAAAATGTTGCAAGGTTTAAAAAGCAAATTCAGTCTCTAGGTATGTCTTTTGATTGGGAGCGTGAAATAAACACAACTGACCCTGAATATTACAAATGGACACAGTGGATTTTCTTACAACTTTTCAAAAAAGGTCTTGCCTATAAACACGAAATGACTGTTAACTGGTGTACTTCATGTAAATGCGTTTTGGCTAATGAAGAGGTGGTAAACGGTCTTTGCGAGCGTTGCTCTAGCGAAGTAGTTAGAAAAGAAAAATCACAGTGGATGCTTAAGATCACCGAGTATGCACAAAGATTAATCGATGACTTAGACGAAGTTGATTATCCAGAGAGAGTTAAGGCTCAACAAAAAAACTGGATTGGACGCTCCGAGGGCGCAGAGCTTGACTTTAAAACAACTGCGGGCGACATCCTAAAAGTATATACAACAAGACCAGACACGGTTTATGGCGCAACTTACATGGTTGTGTCTCCTGAGCATTCATATCTTGCAAAATGGAAAAATGAGCTTAAAAATATAGATGAAATTAAAGCTTATCAGGAAATGGCATCTAAAAAATCTGACTTTGAGCGAACAGAAGTCGTAAAAGAGAAAACAGGTGTGAAACTTGACGGTGTAAGCGCGATAAATCCACTTACAGGAAAAGAAATACCTATTTTTATTTCAGACTATGTTCTTGTATCTTATGGAACGGGTGCTATTATGGCTGTTCCTGCACATGACACAAGGGACTGGGAATTTGCAAAGAAATTCGACCTGCCTATAATAGAAGTAGTAAAAGGCGGAGACGTGCAAAACGAGGCGTTTACAGACTGTAATACAGGTGTTATGGTAAACTCAGACATATTAAACGGATTATCTGTTGAAGAGGCTAAAATTAAAATTAAAGAGCATGTGCAAAAAGAGGGTATAGGCGAGGCTAAAGTTAACTTTAAGCTTCGTGACTGGGTTTTCGCTAGACAAAGATACTGGGGAGAGCCTATTCCAATTGTAAACTGCGACTGCTGTGGATTTGTGCCACTTGACGAAAAAGAGCTGCCTCTTGTTTTACCTATGGTTGACTCTTATGAACCTACAGAAACAGGCGAGTCACCACTTGCTAATGTTACACAGTGGGTAAATACTACTTGTCCAAAATGTGGAAAGCCTGCAAAAAGAGAAACTGACACCATGCCACAATGGGCTGGTTCTTCTTGGTATTTCCTAAGATATATGGACCCACACAACACAGAGGCTTTAGCATCTAAAGAAGCCCTAGAGTACTGGTCGCCAATTGACTGGTATAACGGCGGTATGGAGCACACAACACTTCATCTTCTTTATAGCCGTTTCTGGCATAAATTCTTATACGATATAGGTGTTGTGCCTACAAAAGAGCCGTACCAAAAACGTACCAGCCACGGTATGATTTTAGGCGAAGGCGGCATAAAAATGAGTAAATCTAAAGGCAATGTCGTAAACCCTGATGAGATAGTTAACGAATACGGTGCCGATACATTTAGACTTTATGAAATGTTTATTGGTGACTTTGAAAAAGCAGCGCCTTGGAGTGCCGAGGGCATAAAAGGTTGTAGAAGATTTGTAGAGCGTTACTGGGCACTTGGCGATATTTTGACAAATGAAGAAAAAATGTCAAAAGAGCTTGAAACCGCTTTCCACAAAACAATTAAAAAAGTTTCATTTGACTGCGAACACCTAAAATTCAATACGGCGATTGCAAGTTTGATGTCACTTATAAATGATATAGTTAAAAAAGGCTCTATAACTAGAGAAGAGCTTAGAGTATTTACAATTTTACTAAGCCCATTTGCTCCTCATGTTGCAGAAGAGGTTTGGGATATTCATAAGCTTGGCACTAAAGCAGTAGTAGAGCAAGCTTGGCCACAATATGACGAAGCTAAATGCCAAGAATCTACAATAGAAATTGTTGTGCAAATAAATGGCAAACTTCGTGCAAAACTTGAAATTTCAGCCGATGCCGATAAGGACAGCGTAATTGCTTTAAGCAAAATTTTAGACAAAGTGTCGAGCGAAATTGAGGGTAAAAATATAGTTAAAGAAATTTATGTCCCGGGAAAACTTGTAAATATCGTTGTGAAATAAGGAAATAAACTTATGAAGACATATAAAATTCATCTTATAAGACATGGCACTTGCGAGGGCAATTTACTTGGAAAATATATAGGGCGTACCGAATCTCCTCTAAGCGATGAGGGGATGAGGGAGCTTATAGATTTAAAAGTAGCTAGTGATTTTCCATATGCGAATTATTTTTATGCGAGCCCCTCTACAAGATGTGTAGACAGCCTGAAAATTTTATATCCACAGGCAGATCCAACTGTTATTTTTGAAATGGCAGAATGTGATTTTGGCGACTGGGAAGATAAAACTGCTAAAGACTTGGAAAACGATCCAAGATTTATAGAATGGATTAATTCTGGACAAGCGGTGTCGCCTCCAAACGGCGAAAGTTTTTCTGTGTTTATGCATAGGGTGTGCAAGGGTTTTGAAACCTTGGTGACTAACATGATGTTCTCGGGTGAAACTGACGTAGCCCTTGTTACTCACGGAGGCGTAATAATGACCATACTTGCAGCCTATGGATTGCCACAGGCAAAGATGACCGACTGGATATGCGAAAGCGGACATGGGTATTCTATAAGAATAGACCCAGGAATGTGGTCGCGTTCAAATCTATTTGAAGTGTACAGCCAAATCCCAGCAAAAGATGAGAACGAGGCCAGAGATTACAGTATTATTGATATTGCTCGTGAAGCTGCAGCAAACGCGCTATACGAAAGTAACGAATAAATTTGTGAATTTTAGGAGTTAAATATTTATGCCATATAAAGTAAATCCAAAACAGATAATTTCTTTATGCGCAAAATCTTTACAATACTATGACTCGCGGCTTGTTGACCATGGGCTAAGGGTTGCGTATATTGCAGATAAATTACTCGATGAACTTACAGATAAAAGTAATATTGATAGAAAAAACTTGTTTTTACTATCGCTTTTTCACGATGTAGGTGCGTATAAGACAGAAGAAATTGATAATATGGTAGAGTTTGAAACAGAAAATGTAGAAGCTCACTCTGTTTATGGATATTTATTTTTAAAATATCTTTCGCCACTTTCAGATTTTTCAGAAGTTTTGTTATATCACCACACAGATTATAAAGAACTAAAAAATGTTGACCCTATTACCGCAAAATATGCACAAATTATTTATACCGCAGATAGGGTAGACATTGCAATTGCAACGGGAACAACAATAGACAAGCTTGCGCAAAAGCTTAGACGAGTAAATCATTTCGATGAAAAATATATTGTAGCTCTTGAAACAGCTATAGGTAGTTTTGATGAAAACTGGCAGGACAATGTAAGCTCTTGGTTTTATGAAGAGATAGATTTTTTGCATATAACAGAAAATGAGGCAAAAGAGTATCTTAAAATGATTATTCAAACCATAGAGTTTAAGAGTAATGTCACAATGATGCATTCTATAAACACAACGGCTATTTGTATGTTCCTTTCAGAAAAACTTAATATGTCGGATTTTGAAAAACAAAATCTTTATTATGGTTCTTTGGTTCATGACATAGGAAAAATTGCGATAAACAAAGAAGTGCTAGAGTTTAATGGTAGATATACTGGTGAACAAATGAACGAAATGAAAAGACATGTAAATTTTACAGAGACAATTTTAGGAGATATTTTTGAAGAAGATATTATTAAAATTGCCACTGGACATCATGAAAAATTAGACGGAAGTGGATATCCTTATAGTATAGCTGAAAAGGATTTAACTCTAAGTCAAAAAATAGTGGTGGTTGCAGATATAACTAGTGCTTTAATTGGAAAGAGAACCTACAAAGAGTCCTATTCTTGGGACAAGAGCATAGAAATCCTTTATGCCATGGCAAAAGACAATTTAATCGATATACAGATTGTGGATATCATCGCTCAAAACACAGAGGAAATTTCAAAAGTTGTAGAGAAAAACTCCCGACAAGTAATTGAAATTTATGAGTCTATGCAAACCGAATACAATAATCTAATAGATACAAATTAATATGAATAAAACTCAGTGCTTTGTCAAAAATAATTAATATGCAAAATGTATTTTTGCAAAATTATTTTTGTAAAGGACTGATTTTTTATGACAAAATTAACATGTCAAGTCACAAGTTGTGCAAATAATCAAAATACCCTATGTTCACTATCAAACATCAAAATAGACGGCCCGTCGGCGGTCAAAAAAGATCAAACCTGTTGTTCTTCTTATTATGCAAAAGCACAGGCAGGCCAAAATGCCGTGACGAAACACGCAACAGAGGATACAGAAGTTTTTTGTAAAGTAACAAACTGTGCATATCATGTATCAGATTGCTGTCAGGCAAAGGCAGTAAGTGTAGAGTCATGCTGTCAAAGTCCAAATTCAATGAGTCAAACAGAGTGCTGTAGTTTTACTGCAAAATAATTCTTGACAAATTAAGACTAAGGTGATAAAATTATCCCCCAAATAACCCCAAGAACAGCTAGTTTTTGGGGTTATAATTGTCTATTTATGAAAGGAGTGTAAAAATGATTAAATTAGAAAATATAAGTAAAACCTACAAAGTAGCAAGACGTGAAAAAGGCTTTAAAAACGCAGTGAAATCTTTGGTTAAAAAGGAATACAAGGAAATTTTAGCGCTAGACAAAATCTCTTTTGAAATTAATGAGGGTGAAATCGTAGGATACATAGGGCCAAATGGTGCTGGAAAAAGCAGTACGGTAAAGGTGATGAGTGGAATTTTAACACCAGACAGCGGAACCTGTGTTATAAACGGAATTACTCCTTGGAAAAACAGAAAAGAATATGTAAAAAATATAGGCGTAGTATTCGGTCAGCGCTCTCAGCTGTGGTGGGACGTGCCTGTAATAGATTCTTTTGAGCTTATAAAAGATATATATGATATTGACAGTAATGAATATAAAAATACATTAGATGAGCTTACTCAGCTACTTAATCTTGAAAATTTACTTAAAACTCCTACAAGACAGTTAAGTCTTGGGCAGAGGATGCGCTGTGAAATTTCTGCCGCATTTTTACATAGACCTAAAATTTTATTTTTGGATGAGCCTACGATAGGACTTGACGCGGTATCAAAAATTGCCGTAAGGGATTTTATAAAAACCTTAAACGAGACAAGGAAAACCACCATAATACTCACAACTCACGATATGCAGGACATAGAGGCGCTTGCAAAGCGTGTTGTATTAATCGGAAAGGGCAAAATCTTACTTGATAGCAGCTTAGAAAAATTAAAAAGCGAAGTTTCAAACGAAAAAATCGTAAATATTACCTACTCAAAAGGCGAATTTTCGGGCATGGAGGGCGTGAAACTTTTAGAAAAACGGGACAATAAATTAAAATTTGATGTAAATCAAAACGTAATCAAGGTGTCAAAATTTATCGAAAAATTATCTAAAGACTTGGAGATAGAAGACATAAGCTTGTCCGAGATTTCTGCAGAAGAACTTGTCGTAAAACTTTACAAAGATTATGACATAGGCTAAGGAGGGGTGGAAATGACAGAAGTTAAAAAATATTTTTCGTTCTTTAGAATTAGATTTTTAAATTCCCTCCAGTACAGAGCAGCTGCCATTGGTGGACTTGCAACCCAGTTTGTATGGGGATTTATGTACATAAACATGTACTTTGCATTTTATAACAGCAATCCAGAGGCATTTCCCATGGGGCTAGAACAGCTTACATCTTTTATTTGGCTACAACAAGCACTTTTTGCAGTGCTCAACTTTTTCAGATTTGACAATACAATTATTGATAGCCTAAAAAACGGAGATGTTGCCACAGAGCTTATAAGGCCAATAAGCATTTATGACATGTGGTTTTCAAAAGATTTAGCGATAAGAATTGCCGCCGGGGCACTTAGGTTTGCACCTGTTATTTTACTTGCTATGTTCTTGCCAAAACCTTTTGCAATAGCCGCACCTGCCTCGGTTTTTGCTTTTATATTGTTTATTACCAGCCTAGGTTTTGCTGTATTACTTGTAATAAGTTTGAATATGCTCGTATATGTTTCGGGATTTTTTACGGTTAATATGGATGGAATGAAAATGACCATGGTGGTGGTCGGCACATTTTTTTCAGGGATGTCAATTCCGCTTGCCTTTTTCCCAGAAACACTTGGATTAATCGCACAGTTTACACCATTTGGACTTATAGCAAATTTTCCATTGAGTGTGTACACGGGTGACATAGACATAAATTATGGGCTGTTTCTTTTCTTTATGCAAGTTATATGGCTTGTGATTTTACAAGTATTAGGTAGGTTCTTAATTAAAAAAGCGATAAAAAAAGTCGTGGTGCAAGGAGGATAGATGTATGAAACTTTACTTTAAATTTCTTTTAATGTACTTAAAGTCACAAATGGAATACAAGACCTCGTTTATAATTTTGTTTTTCTCCCAAATGTTTTTCACATTAACTGAATTTGTTTCGATTTACTTTCTATTTTCAAGATTTAACACGGTAAACGGATTTACTTTACAGGAAGTACTTTTATGCTTTGGTATTGTAAATATCGCCTCGTCGCTTGCACAGTGCTTTGCAAGGGGATTTGATATGTTTTCAAGCATAATTTCAAACGGGGAATTTGACAGAATTTTACTAAGACCCAAAAATACAATATTCTTAACAGTAGTATCAAGGTTTGACTTTACAAAAATGGGCAGACTTTTGCAGGGGGTAGTAGTGTTTATAGTAGCCGTGATGCTATCAAATATAAATTTTACATTTGATAAAATAATAGTTATATGCTTGATGGTAATTTGCACTTTTATTTTATTTTCCTGCATTTATGTAATTTACTCCGCACTTTGCTTTTTTACCACAGAAGGACTTGAATTTTTAAATATTTTTACAGACGGAGGGCGAGAATTCGGTGCATATCCGCTGTCGGTTTTCGGCAAAGAAATACTGATGATTTTTACATTTATAATACCTCTTTCTCTAGTGCAGTATTATCCACTTTTATACTTGCTTGACATGAATACATCTTTTATAAATGCAGTGGCTCCAATATTTTCACTTTTATTTATAATTCCAACTATGATTTTATGGAAAATCGGGCTAAAAAAATATAAATCCACAGGTTCATAGTAAAATAATTTGTCAAAATTTCAACTTTTTTAATTATCAGATATTGTTATATGTTAAAAAATGTGATAAACTTAGATAAATATTTATATTTTTACTAAGGAGGACTATTGTTCCGATGTCAAATAAAAAGTACTGCATGAGTTGTTTTAATAAATTAAAAGAGAGTGAAGATGTTTGTCCATTATGTAAATTTTCAAACACAACACCTCAAGTTGATCATGCTTTAAAATACAATACCAAACTACAAAACAAATATTTGATAGGTAAAAATATCGATTCTAACAGTGAGGGATTTACTTATTCAGGTTTTGACACTTTTGAGGAAAAAAGAGTTGTAGTACGTGAATTTTTCCCAAGAAGACTTTCGACAAGAGACGAAAAAACCATGACTATCACACCAAAGGAAAACGCAGCCGAAGTCTTTGATAGATTTTTCAATCTATTTTTAACTATGGCAAAAGGACTTATCAGCCTAAAACCGTATCAAGCCATAGTTAGTGTTATCGATATGTTTTGGGAAAACAATACTGCATACATAATATATGAATATATAAAAGGCGATACTTTAAGAGAGTATGTCAGAAAAAAAGGTGGCAAACTTGAGTGGAATAAGGCCGTTAAAATGTTTTCAGACATGATAGATTCTTTGAGTGCTATGCATGGTAAGGGAGTAAAACATTTAGGTATTTCACCAGATACCATAATCGTCACCGAAGACGACAAAATTGTACTCACTCAGTTTTGCACAGAGCCTGTAAGGCGAGTAAATGCGCTTATAGAACCCGATTTAGTGCTAGGTGCTGCGGCATATGAACAGCATGTTAGAACTTTGGAATGTAACGAAATTACCGATGTCTACGGTTTTTGCGCATCACTTATTTTCGCACTTACGGGAGAGCTTCCTCCATCGGCAGAACACAGGGTGCAAAACGCTAAACTCATGATTTCAAAAGAAATATTAAATTCTATGCCACGTCCTACTATTTTAGCAATAGCGACGGGACTTCAAGTAGAGCAAAGAAACAGAACAAGTAGCTTTAAAAGGCTTAAGGCGGAACTTTTATCTGAGGCACCTATTGTAGAGCAGGCAATTGAAGTAAGGGCAATAAGAGACATACCACAGGGCAAGAGAAGCTCGGCAAAACAAAAAGTTTCTTCACCCGGACTTTGGATGGCCACATCATTTGCTGTTACAGCAGTGGTTTTATTTGTGGTATTTTATTACATAATAAACACAGGTACATTTACGATAGGCCATGTGACAGACGCTATTGATGACGCAATGTTTGTGTCTGCCGATGAGACAATAATAGTCCCAGATATGGTTGGTGGATACTACGAAGACTGGGTAAGCGATGTCGCAAGAAATCAAGTTTATGATTTTAAGCTAGTTATAGAAGAACAAGTTTTCAGCGATGAAATTACCGCAGGTAAAATAGTAAGCCAAAAACCAGTTGCGAATGGAGACGTCGTAAAGGGTGGAGAAGTGCTACTGGTCGTAAGTCTTGGCACCGAGATAAAAACCCTACCTACTATTAAGGGTAAGAAGTTTAGTGAAGTCTTAGTGACGCTTGAAGATTTAGGTTTTGTTGTAGTCCAGGAAGACGTAGCTCATGGCTCGGTACCAGCAGGTGCAGTAATTGACTATAAAGATGAAAACCACTACGCAGGAGCAGAGCTTTCATATGGGAGTACTGTTACTGTAGAAGTTAGTATTGGTGGGTAGTAGTTGAGAGTTTATAGTTGAAAGTGAAATTAAGATTATAAATAGTAAGGGAAGGTTTTCACACCTTCCCTTTATTTTGTATAAATATTGCGGTCGAACACACAGGTTCGACCCTACAGCAAAATTTTGGTTTTCACCGTAAGGGGCGGTCATCGGCCGCCCGAAATTTACCAGTGATTTTAAATTAACATCGTAGGGCAAGGGATCTGCTCTTGCCTTGTCTAACGATGAAACTTCTTTTTGAGTTCTTCCTTTAACATTTTATCGGCAAATAAATATAGCCCAAAAGTAATTATAATAGAGCTTATTGCAACTGCAAATAATGCCCAAGGTGCATACGGGAACCCAGAAATCAAAAATATAAAAGAGATGACTGCGGGGACGCCACTTATAAGCATAGTAATAAGAATATATCCAAAATATTCCACAAACATAGTTCGATTTCTAAGGGATAAAACCATTAAATATATCGTCACAAGTAGGCTTAAAAACGGAAAAACATAGTCGGTTGACCAAAATTTCATGCTACTTGAAAAATCAATTACAACAAGTGTAAAAGAAAGTAAAATATAATTAATAATTACCTTTTTACCATAATGGAGCTTCTTTGAATGTACTAAAAACCATACACTGTTTAAATAAAGAAGTGAAACAATTACAATTAAAGCCCAAAATGTATGACCGACTGTTAGTAGGTTAATTAATAGGCATATAATAGATGCGCTTACAGATAAAAACAATGGAAGGTTTTTAAGCGGAGTTCTTTTTTTTATTATCTCTTCATATTTAGGATAAGAAACTACAGTTTTTACAGAATTATCAAATTTTTGAAAACATAGTGGACAGTGCTCTTGGCTGTCATAAACGCTTATATTACAAATACTGCAAGTTTTCATACTTGTCCTCCTCCCACTGATTAGAATAGACTATCATATCGGAATTTATTTTCTCCTTAAGAGTGATGAAAAATTCTCTGATTATATCTGCTTCCTTAATGGTTCGCACAAAGTTTATACTTAGCTTGTCATTAAAAGAGCAAACACTACAATTAATTGGACTTTTAAGTGTTGGGTAAATTATCATTTCAGTGTGTTCAATATACGGTGTTAGCCCGCTGGGGAAATCAATTTTACCTATATTTGATACCGAAATCGTCTTTTTTACCTCTCCCATCAAAGTAAATCCAATGGGTAAAACCATGTTTTTTATGAATAAAGGGGTATGTTTTGAGAAAGGATTGTCGGAAATTTTTGCATTTTGTCTGGATTCACTTTCGAGATAGTCTTTATCCGTATAGATATTTAATTGCTCGGTAATCGAGTCGATTAACTCAAAAAAGTCCGTATCATCATTCACAGCGTAACTAATATTAACTACCCCAAAAAAGTTTTTAAGGGTATTTGATTCAAATTTTGCACGCAAATTAACAGGAACTGTAACAACTATCGGTTTTTTATTGTTTTCAAATTTTTGCTTTGCATTGTAAATTGCAAAAAACAAATTTGCAAGCAGCAGTCCAGTTATAGTGCATTTTTTATCTTTGCAGTATTTTTTTATTGATTCTATAGAAACTATGCCAGTGACGACATTGTTTCCTTTTTTATCGAATTTTTTCCCTTTAATACGATAGGAGTTCTTTTGAAAAGTTTTGCTTTTATTCTTTTTAATATTTGTAGCAGGTTTCGAGAAAAATTTATCGAAACTATCCTCAAAATTTTCTTCATCAATTTCATCAAATAAAAGAATTTTTCCCTCGTCATCAAAATTGTGATGATGTTTTATAGTGAGATAGTAAAAAGTGAGTGATTTTAGAAATTCCACAACTCCGCTTCCGTCTGTAATAGAGTGAAAGGCCTCAACAGAAATTCTGTTACCGTAATAAAGAACTTTTAGCATAAAATCTTTGTTTTCGTGCGAGATTATTGTAAAGCAAGGGGAGTTTTCCTCTTCTTCAACTGTAAAATAAAGTCTATTTTTATCAAAATAATTCCAAAAAAAACCTGTCCTTAGTCTCATAAAAAAAATAGAAAATCGTTCGTAAATCATATTTACTGCAACTTGAAGAGTTTTTCGGTCTATTTCTTCCTTTAAAACTACAGAAAGCCTAAAAACAGATGAGTTATCTTTATTTGTAACAGATGGAAATAATTTTGCTGCAAGATCAAGTTTATTTAAGTTTTCCATTATAATTAAATCCTAACATTGTTTTTAAATATTATAACATAAATAGTAGTGTGAATAATGTATTTTTTAATAATTATATTACATAAATTCAAATATTTTCTCCATATGCTAATATTCTCGTGGCACAGCCACTCACGCCAATTTTCTAAAAATGTCACACTGTGACATTTT
>CAYJIA010000009.1:0-62026 GCA_964370115.1 uncultured Eubacteriales bacterium | reverse complement strand
ACGGCCAACTTAACTTAGAAGAAATAGGTATACCAGTAAGTTAGCAGACAGGAGGGAAAATATGTCATATCAGGTACCAAACGGATTTATACCGTATCCAAGCAATCCAGATTTGTATTATAGCGAGCAAACTGTATACGACCAAAGCGGTAATCAGTTTCGTGAAATTACATATTTTAGTGTAAGCACAGGTCAAACACAGGTAAATCATTATCCCGTGGAAAATATACAAGCACAGCAAAATCAACAACAATACCAACCACAGCAGTACCAACCACAATATCAAGCGCAAAGTGCGCCTGCCGTTGCAGTAAAAAAAGCAAAAAAGAAAAGTAATGCATTGGTAATGATTTTAATACCAGTGGCGTTTGTTATCACGGCGGTATTAGTCTTGTGGCTAACAGGGCTTTATAGGCAAATTCCTATCTTTGGCGGTTCTAGCGCAGACGAGGCTAGAGATACATTTGATGTTGGCTTGGCACACTCCGCTTTTTTAAACGCTGACGGCACTGTGGTCGCTACGGGCAGTAACAATTACGGACAGTGTGATGTGAGTGATTGGAAAGATATAAAAAAAATAAGTGCGGCACATAACCACACTATAGGACTTAAAAAAGACGGAACTGTTGTGAGTGTAGGCGATAATAGTTACGGCCAATTGGAGGGCACAAATGCATGGACGGATATTATCGACATAGACACAAATTGGTGGGTAACAGTCGGCTTAAAATCTGACGGAAGCGTCATGATTGCAACAGCAAACTCGCCTGTCTTGGTTGCCGAGGTGGAAAACTGGACAAATATTTCTAAGATTTATGTAGACAAAAATGCCGTTTACGGCGTAAAAAATGACGGCAAAGTTATATGCTCTATTCCGGCTTATATAGATTTGTCGAGTTTTGAAGATATAAAAGATATAAGCCTCACAGATTATTTTGTAGTAGGGTATAAAAACAGTGGAGATATTTCGCTTAAAACTTTCCCTGGAACAGAAGAATTTGTCGAGATAATGGACAAATGGCTTGCCACGGTCGACCGAGAAAAAGTGGAGTATGTAACAGGGTATGACGACGCTATTGTTACGGTATATAATGATGGAACAATATCATTATACGATGCGACATACGATGTTTCATACGATTTTTGGGAAGATGTAAAAACAGTGGCATTAGGTCAAGGTTTTGTGATAGCGCAAAAAAATGACGGAACTTATATAGGCACAGGCGACAATTATTCGGGACAATTGGATTTTGATAAAATTGGTGTAGATGGTGAGCTTGAAGAGGCGAACGATATCCAAATGGAAGAAAGTGCGACGTCTGAAAGTGAGCCTACTGCTGAACCTAAACCAGAGCCAAGCCCAGAAATAACACCCGAACCAACAGTGGAACCCACACCAGAACCTACCCCCGAGCCCACTCCAGAACCAACACCTGAACCTACCCCTGAACCAGTTGACGATTTGGAAATAATAGACCAACTCTTATCTAATTTTGAGGCTTTCAATTTAGAAGAGGAACTTCAATATTATGAAGCGGTTCCTGAGTCTTACAGCGGATTCCCGACGGGTTTATATATAAGAGAGGACAAAAAATCTGCGCTGATGATAATATGTGACACAAGCCCTGATTATTTAAACTATCTCCTATATACAGTAAGCGACGACACACGACTAGACTACTCGGCGGCGATAAATCAGTATGGCTACAGCGAGGCAGGAATTTTTGAATATTTCTACGCAGACGACTTTATGAACCTCATTTCGCTTGAGGTTTTAGACGGCGAAAGTGTATATGTAAGCTCAGGCTGGAGACCAGAACTATACGAAGACTACACAGATCCAGAAGGAACATATTATAGAGTATATCCATAAAAAAATCCACCCTCATGTACCGACCCCCAAAAGTTAGACCTAAAAATCTAACGAGTGGGAGGTCGGTATTTTCATGGGTGGATTTTTTTTATGTAATAAGTAATAGTTAATAGTGAATAAGTGAGGTTCACGCCTTTGGCGTGTTTTAAATGTAAAAAACGCAAATCGCTTTCACAATCACTATACACTATCAACGCTCAACTATTTCCTAATAAACGCAATTCCGTATGCGCCAGGGCCTGTGTGCGTGCCTATGATAGAGCCTATTTCAAATCTATGTGTTTCTTTATGAGAAGTATATTCTTTTAGCTCTTTTTGTAAAGATTTACATGTGTCCAGCACATTACTATGCCCGAAAGTGATATTGTAATCCGAGGATATTCCTATTGACTTTACAAGCTCCTTAATATGTTTAAAAGCAGCTACCTTGCCACGGACCTTGCCCACTACCACAACTTTACCTTCTTTTACAGAGATGATAGGGCAAATGCCCAAAACGCCACCGATAAAGGCAACAGTGCCCGAAAGCCTACCGCCCATTTTTAAAAATTTTAGAGTGTCTATTCCGGCGTATAATTCAACTCTTGGAACAAGCTCGGTGATTTTTCTTGCAATTTCCTGTGCGCTTCTTCCCTCGTCACGAAGCTTTACAGCTTCCATAAGCAAAAGTGCAAGTCCAAAAGTTGTGTTTAGTGTATCTACTATATGTATGCGCTCAGGATTTATCTTTTGAGCCGTAATCACGGCGTTTTGATAAGTTCCGCTAAGCTCTCTTGAAATAAACATACCTACTATGTCGTCACCATTTTCTATATGCTTTGAAAAATATTCTTCAAATGTAATAGGTGTTACCTGAGTAGTTGTGGGCAGTTTTTCCGCCACGCTTAGTTTATCGTAAAACTCTGTATTTGTTAAATCAATTCCAGGTGTATAGCTTTCGTCTTCAAAGTGAACTTGTATGGGTATGACTTCTATGCCAAGTTTTGATGCAAATGACAAATCCATATCACAAGAACTGTCAGTTAAAATTTTTACCATTGTTTTTCTCCTTTAAACATGCAATAATAATAAATAATATTATACAATATCAGCTTTATGCTGTCAAACAATAATTAGCCATTGAAAAATTGAAGAAATTCACTGAATTTTATACCAAAATTGGGGTAAAATAATGCAGAAATAGACAAACTTATTATTTTTTCTTTGAAAGTGTTGACAAATCGCTTGAAACTTGGTATACTAACGAAGCTGTAAACAACCAGTACAACAAATTAATAAACGACTCATTAGCTCAGCTGGCAGAGCACCTGACTTTTAATCAGGGTGTCCGGAGTTCAAATCTCCGATGGGTCACCATAAAGCTACGATTTATTTCGTAGCTTTTATTTTTTCATGCAAACCAAACATTTGTTTGCTTTTTTTTACATCTTGTGCTATAATGGTGCTACAAAATAAAATCTATCAAGATGGAGTGTTTATAGATGAAAACTTTAACACAGAGCCAAAAAAAGGTTTATGATTATTTAAAAGAAGCTGGAATGGGTGGTGTGCCTCCTACAGTGAGAGAAATTTGTGTTGCAACAGGGCTTTCTTCCACATCGACGGTTCACAATCATTTAAAAACTTTAGAAAAACTCGGATATATACAAAGAGATAACGGAAAAAATAGGAGTGTTGTGGTAACTGGCACTAAAACCTCGGCTCAGGTGCCGATTTTGGGAACGGTCACAGCTGGTGCGCCTATACTCGCCTTTGAAGACGTGCAAGGATATATTCCGTATGACGATAAAAGCGGTCAAGAGCTTTTTGCGCTTAGCGTAAAAGGATACAGCATGAAAGACGCAGGTATTCTTGACGGTGACTATGTAATAGTTGAAAGAACCGCCACTGCGCAAAACTCTCAAATAGTTGTTGCAATGATAGAGGACGAGGCGACTGTAAAGAGATATTACAAAGAAAAAGACATGATAAAACTGCAACCTGAAAACGATGATTTTGAACCAATTTATTCTAAAGATGTAAAAGTTTTGGGAAAAGTTGTGTCTGTTGTAAGGTACTATTAGTCGCTTTTTAAATCTTAATAAAATAACCGATATTAGTTTAATGTTTATTCATAGCATATTAACATATAAATTTGAAAGAGAGTTATAATATAAGTGTGATCAAGAGAAGAAACCGCAATCTTTTCTTGGTACATGTTCTACCCTCCTCAAATAAAACCCCTAATGAAAAAAACGCCTTGACCGCAATGGGCGTTTTTTTTTGCGTAAAAAATTTTTTAAAACTGATTATAAAAAATAAATAACATATCATGGATAAAAAGGCCTAAGTCGGCAAAAATACCACTATGAAAATAAAATTTACCAAACAAAGGGTGGTATTGACATGAAAAATTTAAAAGAAAAAAGAAGTTTGTATCTTGCCTTGGCAATTTGCCTTATGGCGGTCGGAATTGCTGCGTTTGGCACTTACACGGGCGTTAGCACGTATATGAGTGACCTTGCATCTATAACGGCACAGGACGAAGACCCAGAAAAACCAGTCACGACGCCATCGCCTACTGCGACTGCGACTCCTGCACCGGCTGTAGAAGAGCCAGAGCCCTCGCAGGAACCCGTAGAGGCACCTGTGGAGGCTCCAACACCTGAAGTAGAAGAAACTCAAAACGAGACAGTAGAGCCCGAAACAGAAACAGCAAACGCACCGACATATACACTTAAAGAAGAGTTTACAAGCCCTATAAATGCAGGTAGTATAAGCGCACCATATAGCGGTGGACAAATAGTGTATAACGAAACTATGAAAGACTGGCGCACCCACAACGGAATAGACATAGGCGCAAATTTAGGTGACCCTGTGTATGCCTCAAATAGTGGTATAGTCGTAGAAACCTACAACGACCTACTGCTTGGAAATGTAGTGGCGGTAGAGCATGGAGAGTATATTTTTTACTATTGTGGGCTAGGAGACACAGCACTTGTTGCAGTGGGTGACATAGTGTCTAGTGCTACTACTATAGGTTCAGTATCAGATATTCCATTAGAACCCGACAGTTACCATCTTCACTTAGAGGTGAGAAAAGACGGAGCATATATAGACCCGACACCGCTGGTGTTTGGGCATTAAAAAAACGCTGGCCAAATTTTTTTGGTCAGCGCTTTTTTGATTGAAAATTGAGAATGTAGAATAAAAAACTTTTTTTCGTGCAAAAAGTTTTCTCTTTTTGCATCCTGCAAAAATTCACTTTCAAAAATGCGTTTCTAAGGATTGGATTTCGCTTTTTGCGAAAAGCGACTTAGGACGCAGTCCTAAGAACCTGAAATTTTTTGAAAAAAATTTAGTAAAACTTTTATGTTCATTCTTCGTTTTGTGCTAAAAAGTCTACATTTCTAAGCTCTTGGTATAGTTCTTCGGTGAATAATAGATAGATTGTTTTATCGGAATCATCTAGTGATACATGTGCAATATAGCTCCAATCATCGGTAGGTTTTACCTCTTTTACCCTCTCAAAAATATCTATAACTTCATCATTTTTGCTCTCATCTATCACTGTATCTCTTAAATAAATTGTATTTAAGGCAGGCTCAAATCGAAAATGCAGACTAACATCATATTGTAAATATAACTTGAGTTTTTCTGAGTCGCTTAACGATTCTAAATCATAATCATAGTAAAGTTGACTGTCATCAAATGGAGAAATGTTGTCAAAGAGAGTTAAAGTTATTTTATCATTGTTAAAATCTAAGTTAGAGATATTTTCATAGTTCCCGATAATTTCAAGGCATTTTTCAAGTGCGGTCGGAGCATCTGGCGATATAGGCAAATATGAACCGTATTTGTGTCCAGGGAATTCGTCTAGATAAAAGTACGCCGACATGCCGAATAGTGCAGAGTCACTTGAAGTGGCAACTAAGCCGTTTTCAAAGTCAGTTTTTATTGCATTATAAACTTCTAAACATTCCTCGTCAGTAAACTGATAGTTACCTACTATGGGAGATATACTCATTTCAATATCTTCTACAGGTATGTTTAAAAAGTAATTTATATATTCGGGTTGCTCGCTCATTTGGCTGTAAGTGCCTTGGAAATGTTCGTTTTGATATGGTGTATAAGTCAAAGTACGTTCTTGTACAGAGCCGTCCTTTGTGGTGATAGTAACCGTGTAAGAAGATGGATATAATTCATAGTTCTCGTTTTGGAGTAAAGATATTACATCTTCTATAAAATCAGGCTCTTTAAAGACTATACGACTGCTGAGTTCATAGTGGTAAAAATCCGAATTGAGGCCGTTGTTATAAATATTTGAAAACCTATTTGGTACAATTTGAACGCTTGCCACATCTTCGGCTTCGGGTATAGAGCGTTTAGAAGCCTCGCCGATTAGTACAGAAGATACAGTTGTAATGCCTACAAAGGCAATCATTATGCCAAACAGCGGAGCGCTTTTTATCATGGATTTTAAAGATTTTGTCGCCACAAATTCGTATATAAAATACAAAGCGATACAAAAAAGTGATAGAATTATTATTATCTCAGTAGCGTAAATATCACCATGTAAGATTTGCTCCAATGCGAGTTGTCCTATTATCGTTAAAAATGGTAAGGTTATTGCGATTTTAAAGAAAGCGCGGTTTTTTGAACTCATGGAAGAGTCGCCCGAAATTTCGTTTTGTCTTGTCTTAAATAGTTGAAGAGCAATCGCACCATAGATAAGACTTGTCACGACAGTAACAATTGCCGACTGTAAGGTAAGTCTAGCAGTGCGGATAAACTCCTCGTTTCCTAAAATAACATCAGGATACATAGCGTAGGTGAACATATTTAGTGGTAAAATAGCAATATTCGATGTGGGAACACCTATGTAAGTAAGAGTGTTAATAGAAATGCTAGGGTCTACTGTTTGTATGTTTATGCTAAATAATGTGATTAGCATATACGGTAAAAATGCCACCATTACTGTAGATACGAAAGCAGTTATTGTTGTGCTTGATAGACTTATGCCGATAAGGGCACATACACTTACAAAAAGTGAGATTAAAATACTGTCAAAAAATATTTCTATATAGGGGATAGGCGTGTTGTATCCTGCAAGGAGATATGCGAACTCATTTAAGGTAGTCGCAAGAAAAATTACGGTAATGCTTATTACAAATGAACTTATAGCCTGAGTTAAAAATAAGCTTGTTTTGCTTATAGGAAGGCTGTTATACACATCGCTTGCGTTTCTTTTTGTTATAAAACTAAAGTTTGAAAAAGTAAACTGATAAGTGCCTATATAACAAAATATAAGAGAGATCACAACTTGAAGAGTAAATGCTCCGTTATAATAATCTTTGTCGACCGAGGAATTAAACTGACTTAAAGTCATAATAGCCGGTATAGTCAAGATTAAAATCGATACTATAATATTGATTTTTAACCTTTTAAAATTTTGAAAAAATAATCTCATATTAATCATTTATCTTCACCCCTTTCGAAAATTTCTCCCATAAAGTATCCACGTCGCTCCATTTCAGATATAAATATTTCTTCTAGGCTAAGTGGTAAAATATCACAAAGTGTGGCACCCATGATTTTTAACTCTTCTTTTTCTTTAATTCCGTCGCCCTCTATAATAAGCGATGCAACAGAGCCGTTTCTTGTGTATTTTACAGCAGGTATAAAGTCAAGTCTTTCATTGCCCCAGTCGCCATCAAATGCAACTTGAAGTTTTACCATAGAGCTTTGGGCATCGTCTATACTCTCGTTCATTACAATTCTGCCGTCGTGTAAAAATATAAGTCTATCACAGCTGTCTTCGACTTCTTTTAAAGAGTGGCTTGTTAAAAGCACACTTAAATTTCTGTCACACATTTGGTCGTACAATAATTTTTTAATATTATTTCTAACAACAGGATCAAGACCGTCAAAGGTTTCGTCAAATAAAATGTAGTTTGTGTTTGCAGATACTGCAAGCAGTGTGGCACCCTGTCTTTTCATTCCTTTAGAAAATGTGCTTATCTTTTGGTTTGTATCCAGTCCAAATGCTTCGCTAAGTTTTAAAAATTTGTCCATAGAAAAATTTTTGTAGGTGCACATATAAAAATCTGCCATTTTTCTTAGGGTGTATCCAGAATGAAAATATAAATCATCGCTTACGTAAAATACTTCTGCCTTTGACACGGCACTTTCGTATACGTTTTCTCCGTTTACTAAAACTCTGCCATCGTTTGTTTTGTAAACACCGGACATAAGTCTAAGTAGGGTGGATTTACCCGAGCCGTTTGAGCCGATTAATCCGCAAATAGACGAGGGTGAAAGTGCGAAACTTGCGTGGTCAATAATCAGTTTTTTGTCAAAATATTTTACTACATCATTAACTTGTAACATTTTTTTCATCCTCCTTCATTTTTTTGATTTGCTCAACAATTTCTTCAAGGCTAATTCCAGCCGCCTCAAGCTTTAAAACTGTTTTATAAATATCATCAATCATTTCCATACGTCCTCCTCTGATAATCTGATATGCGTTCTCAGAAACAAATCGCCCTTGACCGTGGACGGATATGCTGATTTCTGCTCTTTCAAGCTCTGTATATGCTTTTTGTATAGTGTTTGGATTTACGGACAGCTCTAAAGACAAGTTGCGAACAGAAGGCATTTTGTCGCCTGGCTTTAAATTGCCGTTTAATATTTCACGCTCAATCTCATATACTATTTGCTCGTAAATTGGAACCTTTGTAAATTTATTTAACTCCATTTTGGTCTCCTTTCTTGAATGTGTTGTGTGTACTACTTATTATAATACACATACAGTACACTCTTGTCAAGAAGTTTTTAAAAAATATATCGATAAATATTCTTATCAATTGACAATAGAACATTTGTTTGGTATACTGGGTGTATATAAAACCGCTAATTTGGAGGTGCCAAAATGCTTGATAAAATAAGTGATGATGCAAAACTTTGCGAGGAGTATAAACGCAGGTTTGATGTTAAAAATATTGAACAGCTGCCTGCTGTTTCGGCAATAGAAATTTTGCTTTTGGCTTTTTATGATAAAGAAACCGCAAAACCCTTGTCGAAAAAATTAATAGATAGATTCAACTCGTTTTCCGCAGTTATCAATGCACCACTAAAAGAGCTTACAAATATAATAGGAGATGCTTCTGTCGCACAGTTTATAAGGCTATTACCGTCTTTTTCTAGATATTATTTGGACGATTTGAATAACTCGACAAGAAGAATTTATGATGTTGAGTCGGCATATGAGAACATGAAGACAAAGTTTATTGGCATAACACACGAGGCAATTGCTGTAATGGTTTTAAATAGTCGTGGACAGATAAAATATAACGGCATAATTTGTCATGGATCTATGACCATGGTGCCTGTTTATATAAGGGATATAATTGGAATTTGCATAGAATGTGAGGCAGATACCATAATACTTGCCCACAATCATCCAAGCGGAAACATGATGCCATCAAAAGGCGACTTGGTGGCAACGAAAGAAATTCAAATGGGTCTTGAAGTTATAAATGTAAGCCTAGAAGACCACTTAATATTTTACAACGATGGATATACATCTATGAAAAAGAGTGGCTGGCTGACGGATTTGAACAAGACTATACAGGATTTTAGAAGAGGAATTTTGCAAGACGCAAAAGAAATAGAAGACAAGTTTTTTTATGTGTGAGACATGGAGGTAAAATGTTCAAAATACACTCAAAATATAAACCTGCAGGGGATCAGCCCGAGGCTATTGCAAAGCTTTCTAAGGGTATAGAAGATGGCGACAGATTTCAAGTTTTGCTCGGAGCAACGGGAACGGGTAAAACTTTTACCATGGCAAATGTAATTGAAAAAGTGCAAAGACCTACCATAGTTTTGGCGCATAACAAAACTTTGGCGGCTCAGCTATGCTCAGAATTTAAAGAGTTTTTTCCCGACAATGCGGTGGAATACTTTGTGTCGTACTACGACTATTATCAACCCGAGGCATATATAGCTCATACCGATACCTATATAGAAAAAGATTCTGCTATAAACGAAGAGATAGACAAGCTTCGCCACAGCGCCACTTTAGCCCTGTCAGAAAGACGAGATGTAATAATAGTTGCAAGTGTGTCGTGCATTTACTCTTTGGGCGACCCAGTTGACTATAGAAACATGGTGGTCTCACTTAGACCAGGAATGGAAAAAAACAGAGACGATTTGCTTAAAAAGCTTGTGGAAATTCAGTATGAGAGAAATGACATAAATTTTATTAGAAATAAATTCAGAGTTCGCGGAGACGTGGTGGAAATTTTTCCAGCAGGTTCTGGTGAAAAGGCGATACGAGTAGAGTTCTTTGGCGACGAAATAGAAAAAATCAGCGAAATTATACCACTTACAGGCGAGATAGTAGCAAATTTAAAGCACGCCGCAATTTACCCAGCATCTCACTATGTTGTATCAAGAGAAAAAACCGAAGTTGCGCTTAAAGAAATTGAATACGAAATGGAGCAAACTGTAGCAAAATTTAAGGAAGAGGGCAAGCTAGTAGAAGCCCAAAGAATAGAGCAAAGAACGAGATACGACATGGAAATGCTCAGGGAAATAGGCTTTTGCAAGGGTATTGAAAACTATTCAAGAATTATGGCGGGTAGGCCGCCGGGCTCTACACCATACACGCTATTTAGTCACTTTCCAGAGGATTTTGTGTTGTTTGTAGACGAGTCACACGTAAGTTTGCCGCAGGTAAGGGGAATGTACGCAGGCGACAAGGCGAGAAAAGAGTCACTTATTCAGTATGGTTTTAGACTGCCGTCGGCGCTTGACAACAGACCTTTAAACTTTGATGAATTTTACGATAAAATAAATCAGGCAGTGTTTGTAAGCGCAACGCCTGGTGACTTTGAACTGTCAAAATCTCAGCAAACAGTAGAACAGGTAATAAGGCCGACAGGGCTTTTAGACCCAGAGATAGAAGTAAGGCCGACAGACGGCCAAATTGATGACTTGATATCTGAAATAAACATGAGAACGCCTAAAAAAGAGAGGGTTTTAGTCACGACTTTAACCAAAAAAATGGCGGAGGATTTGACCGAGTATTTTGAAAACTATGGAATAAAGGTGCGCTATATGCACCACGACATAGATACGGTCGAAAGAATGGAGATAATTAGAGATTTAAGGCTTGGTGAGTTTGATGTGCTTGTGGGAATTAACCTTTTAAGAGAGGGTTTAGACATACCAGAAGTCTCGCTTGTGACTATCTTAGATGCCGATAAAGAAGGATTTTTAAGAAGTTCACGCTCTTTAATTCAAACCATAGGCAGGGCGGCGAGAAACTCAGAAGGCAAGGTAATAATGTATGCCGAAACGGTAACACCGTCGATGGAAACTGCAATAAATGAAACGTATAGAAGACGTGGAATACAAGAAAGGTTTAACGAAGAAAACGGAATAACTCCTAAAACGATAACGAAAAAAGTTGCAGAGATTTTAGAGATTTCTACACATAAGGAGGACAAAAAACCAAAAAGGAAGCTATCTGCGCTTGAAAAACGCGTGGAGATAGAAAAACTTACAAAAGAAATGAAAGCGGCGGCAAAACTACTAGAATTTGAGCACGCTGCATTCTTAAGAGATAAAATTAAAAAGCTACAAAATAGTTAGGAGAATTTATGAGTTCACAGTTCATATCGGTAAAAGGTGCCAGAGAGCACAATTTGAAGAATATAGATTTAGACATACCAAGGGACAAGCTTGTGGTTTTAACGGGGCTTTCGGGCTCGGGAAAATCATCGCTTGCGTTTGATACAATTTATGCAGAGGGACAAAGAAGGTATGTAGAGTCTCTCTCGTCATACGCACGACAATTTTTGGGGCAGATGGAAAAACCCGACGTAGATGGAATAGAGGGCTTGTCGCCTGCTATTTCAATCGACCAAAAAACCACGTCAAAAAACCCACGTTCTACCGTGGGTACAGTTACAGAAATTTATGACTATTTAAGGCTGATGTACGCAAGGGTGGGCGTTCCACATTGTCCAATTTGCGGAAAAGAAATAAACCAGCAAAGCATAGACCAAATAGTGGATAAAGTAATGGATTTGCCAGAAAAAACCAGAATACAAGTGTTATCACCTGTAGTGAGGGGAAGAAAGGGCGAACACCAAAAAGAGTTCGACGCGGCAAAAAAAGGTGGATTTGTGCGCGTTAGGATAGACGGAATAATGTACGAGCTCACCGAGGTTCCAAAACTTGAAAAGAACAAAAAGCACGACATAGAAATAGTAATAGATAGACTAGTTATTAAAGAAGACATACGCTCGCGCCTTGCAGATTCTTTAGAAACTGCGTCGCAGCTTGCGCATGGCCTGATTTTAATTAATGTAATAGACGGACAAGACATACTGTTTTCTCAAAGTTATTCTTGTCCTGACCATGACATAAGTATAGATGAGCTTTCTCCTAGAATGTTCTCGTTTAACAATCCTTTTGGTGCTTGCAAAAAGTGTACAGGCCTTGGTGTCTTTATGCAAATTGACCCCGACTTAATCATACCAAACCCCGATTTGTCTATAAGCAAAGGCGGGTTAAAGGGCAGTGGTTGGGCAATGGAGGGCAGTACGATTGCCACAATGTATATGAAAGGCCTTGCAAAGCACTACAAATTTTCACTCGACACGCCTTTAAAAGATTTGCCAAAAGATATAATCGACATTTTGCTTTACGGTACAAAGGGCGAGAAAATTGCGCTTAAGAGAGAGAACGAATACGGCACGGGAAGATATCAGGCTCCGTTTGAGGGGATAATTAATAACCTTGAAAGAAGATTTAGAGAGACGCAAAGCAACTGGATTAAAGAGGAAATTGAGTCTTATATGAACGCTGTGCCTTGCGACGAGTGCAAAGGCGACAGGCTGTCGAAAGAAAGCCTTGCCGTAACAGTTGGCGGAATGAATATAAGTGACTTGTGCAAATTATCGGTAAATCAAGCATATAGTCACGTGGAAAATCTAGAGTTTTCGGATAGAGACACGGTCATTTCTACGCCTATTGTTAAAGAAGTCAAAGAAAGATTAGGGTTTTTAAAGAGTGTTGGACTTGAATATCTAACGCTTGCAAGGTCATCGGGCACTCTTTCAGGAGGCGAAAGCCAAAGGATAAGGCTTGCCACAAATATAGGCTCTTCGCTTATGGGTGTGCTTTATATCTTAGACGAGCCTAGCATAGGACTGCACCAAAGGGACAACCATAAGCTTCTTGCGACCTTGCAAAGGCTTAGGGATTTGGGCAATACTGTAATAGTTGTAGAGCACGACGAGGACACAATGATGAGTGCCGACCACATTGTTGACATAGGGCCAGGTGCCGGTGTGCACGGCGGAAATGTTGTCTTTAGTGGCACGGTAGACGATATTTTAAAATGCGAAAAATCTATCACTGGTCAGTATTTAAGCGGTGTTAAAAAAGTTGAAGTTCCCAAGACAAGAAGAAAGGGAAACGGAAATAAACTCAGCATAATGGGTGCAACGCATAATAACCTTAAAAACGTAAACGCACATATACCACTTGGCACGATGACCTGCATAACTGGTGTGTCGGGCTCGGGTAAGTCCTCGCTTATAAACGAGATTTTATACAAAAAATTGTCGGTAGAATTAAATGGTGCAAAGGCAATAGCCGGCAAGCACAAGACTATAAAAGGTCTTGAGAATTTAGATAAGGTAATACAGATAAATCAGGCGCCAATAGGGCGAACACCGCGCTCTAACCCCGCGACTTATACTGGAGTTTTTACGGATATTAGAGATTTGTACGCAAACACACAAGACGCAAAACTGCGTGGGTTTAAGACAGGCAGATTTTCGTTTAATGTAAAGGGCGGAAGATGCGAGGCGTGCCAAGGCGACGGAATTTTGAAGATAGAAATGCATTTCTTGCCAGATGTATACGTCAGTTGCGATATTTGCAAGGGTAAAAGATACAACAGAGAGACACTTGAAATTAAGTACAAAGGAAAAAATATCCACGACGTGCTTGAGATGACGGTAGAAGAGGCTATGGAATTTTTTAAAGATCATCCAAAGATTTTTAGAAAAATCAAAACCTTATATGATGTTGGTGTAGGATATATAAAGCTTGGTCAACCTGCGACAACGCTTTCGGGCGGTGAGGCACAGAGGATTAAACTTGCCACAGAGCTTAGCAAGCGCGCAACGGGAAAGACGGTGTATATACTAGACGAGCCGACCACAGGGCTACACATAGCCGACGTGCACAAGCTTATCGAAGTTTTGCAAAAGCTAGTGGACACAGGCAACACCGTAATAGTAATAGAGCATAACCTCGACCTTATAAAAACGGGCGACTATGTAATAGACCTAGGCCCTGAGGGTGGCGACAAAGGTGGAGAGCTAGTAGCCAGTGGAACACCAGAGCAGGTGGCAAAAGTAGAGAAATCGTATACTGGACAGTATTTGAAAGGAATGCTATTTTAATGCAGAATTGAGAATTGAGAATTGAGAATTAAGGTTCACGCCTTTGGCGTGGTTTGATTTTATTTATTAAAATGAAATTTGCATAAAATTTAAGGAGGGCATGTAAGCCCTCCTCTACTTTTTTTATGTTGGTTTTTATAATCAAAAATGCGTAGCATTTTCGCATTAATTCTCAATTCTCAACTATCAATTCTCAATTTTTTAATAAAAAGAACAAGTTCTTTTTATTAAAAATAAACAACTTGATTTTTTTCTGCTGATTCAAAGATTGCTTCCATAAGTTTCATAAGCTCTCTTTGCTCGTCGTGAGTTACTATTTGTTTTTCTTCGCCGTTTACTGTTTTTGCTATGTTTCTATAGTAATCTTTAATGTCGCTGTCAATTCTTTCTAGTGGGACTTCTTTTATGGTGTCAGGTGTTCTTGGTGCCATTGTTTTTGTAAGTCCTGCCGCTGTTATAATTGGCACTGCATCGTGTTTTGCAGTTGTTGTAGCGATTACAGATTTTCCGTTTATATCCCAGTCCTCGATGACTGCTGTTCCGTTTAGGCCTTGGATATACCATCTTGGCATGTTTACAAAGTTACTTGTTCCAACTTCAACGTGGAAAGTAAGTCCGCCGTCGAATGTAAATAGAGCCTTGAAACCATCGTCAACTTCTTCGTTAGTCACATTTGAAAGTTGAGCATAGACAGATATAGGCATTTTGCCTATCATCATGTTCATTTGGTCTAGTAGGTGAACACCCCAGTCTAAAACCATTCCTCCGCCTTGCGCTATTGTGTTTCTCCAGTCGCCAGGAATACCCCTTGAACCGTGAACCCTTGACTCAATATTGAAAATTCTACCCATTTCATTTGCTTCGTAAATTTTCTTTGCAACAAGATAATCTTCGTCCCAACGTCTGTTTTGGTGGACAGTGAAAATTCTGTCGTATTTGTTTGAGGCCTCTATCATTTCTTCTAAGACTTCGGTGCTCATTGTAACAGGTTTTTCACAAACAACGTGTTTGCCAGCGGCCATTGCTTTTACAGCAACTTCTTTGTGAATATCGTTTGGTATGGCTATTGTCACCACGTCTATGCTCTCGTCTGCCAAAAGCTCTTCTAGGGTGCCATAGGCTTTAATGCCCGCCTCGACTGCTGCTTCGTTTCTCTCTGGTTTGATGTCGTAGACACCTGCTAGTTTAACTTCTGGGATTTGTTGTAGGTAGCGAGTGTGCCAGCCGCCCATTCCGCCGTATCCGATAACGGCAATTGATACTACTTTGCTCATATTGATTTTCTCCTTTTTAAGAAATTTATTGTTAGTTGTTACAATAATATTATAACAAAGCGTAGTATGTTTATATAAACTTACTACGCTAAAATTGTACAAATCTATCCAGTTATCGTTTTTCGCCTAAGAAGAAGAGCGCTATTGTGCCAGGACCTGAGTGAGCACCGATTACGGGGCCTATCTCATTTATGACAACTTTACTGCCTAATTTATTTTTTATAAGGCTTCCAACATATTTTGCATCTTCAAGGCTGTCACCGTGGCTTATAAAAACAGTTTGAGACTTAGGGTCTATTGCTGTTTTTTCCATTTGAGCAACAAGTGCGTCGAGTGAGGCACGTCTGCCGCGAATTTTACTTACAGGTATTAGATGGCCCTCGTCGTCGACATGCAAGACAGGTTTAATTCCAAGCATAGTTCCAACCAGAGCTGCCGCCGCAGATACCCTGCCACCTCTTTTTAGATGGTGTAAATCATCCACTGTAAACCAATGGCAAAGCTTTGGTATATTTGTGGTAAGCCAAGATTGTAGCTCGTCTATATTAAGTCCTTTTCTTTTTTGCTCTACTGCAAGGTGAACCAAAAGCCCTTCGCCCATAGAGGCGCATCTTGAGTCTACACAGTAGATTTTTGAATTTGGATATTTTTCTTCAAGCTCAGATTTTGCGATGTTTGAACTTTGATAAGTTCCGCTAAGTCCCGATGAAAAACCAATATATAAAATATCTTTGCCACTTTCTAAAATGGGTTCGAATACTTCTTTGAAATCTTCTGAGTTAAGCTGGCTTGTTGTAGACATTTTTCCTTGCTTTAACTTAGTGTAAAATCCAGCATTTGACATCTCTCGTCCGTCAAGGTAGTTTTTATAAGTTTTGCCATCTATGGTAAATGATAGAGGGAGTATAGATACCTCCAAGTCTTTTGCCATTTGGTCGGTCAAATCTGTTGTTGAATCGGAAATGATAATATATTCATTCATAATTGATAGTTCTCCTTGTATAATAGACATTTTTTTTAATAGTATACCTTAATTATTGTGGATTGTCTACTAGTTTCTCGAGTTTATTTATTGCATGGGCAATTATACCGTCGATGCAAGCAATGTCACCATGCATGGCATGGCGTTTAACTTCTTCAGGGGAATTTTTATCCACAAAAGAGTAGTCCGCAATCTTAAACATAGATATATCATTAAAAAAATCGCCTGCGCAGGCAATGGTATGTACTTCTGGGTGAAAGTTTTTTACAAGATGTTTTATCATATTACCTTTAGATGCACCAAGCGGTAAAATTTCTACACCTTCGCTCCAGCTTTTTAACACTTGATGATTTTCACCGTATTTTTGTGTTAAAATTTCACTGACTTGTGCAGTATGTTTTTCGTCTTGCATAATAAAAATTCTTTGTATAGGTTCATCAATGGCCTTTGCGTGGTCAATAATGTCTGAAATTGTCTCTACTTCTATAGTTTTCTCGTCAAGAAAGTCGTTTGCATAGCCTTTTCTCACATAAGTCGAAATAACATTATCGGTAGAGCAAGTGCCAAGCGCCTTGCACTGGCTTAGTTCTTCCATAAAAAAGTGGTAAACATCATCGTTTAAGTCGTCTAAGAAAATGTTTTCTAAAAGAGTTTCATTTTTCCAGTCGAACAAAACCGCGCCATTGCAGGCTATTACATGAGTTTTTGGTTTTATTTTTTTAGAAGATTTTAAAAGATGATTACATGGTCTACCCGTTACCAACGTGAAAATTCCACCGTTTTCTTGAAAATACTCTATGGCATCTAAATTATTTTGAGGTATATTTCCGCTGTAATCTGCCAAGGTGCCGTCATAGTCACTGCAAAACAAAATTCCGTCAAATTTACCCATTTTGATTTCTCCTAAATCTTAAAAAATCCTCTAATATTATTGTGGCTGCAACTGCGTCTACCACCTGTTTTCTGTCTTTTCCTCTAGTGTTTGTATTATTTAAAAAATTATGTGCCGTAATTGTCGTGCCTCTTTCGTCGACAAATTCTAGCGGAAGTTTTGTAAAATCCATTAGCTCTTCGCCAAACTCTCGTGCGTTTTTGGCGCTTTCGCCCTCTGAGCCGTCCATGTTTTTTGGAAGCCCCAGCACAATTAGTTCGGCTTTTCGCTCGAGGCATAGCTCGTTTATGCGACTTATTAGTTTTTCTCTATTATGTTCTTTTATTACTTCTAAAGGCGAGGCTATGATTTCGCTTTTATCGCAAATAGCCGTGCCAGTTCTGCTTTTTCCTAAGTCTACAGAAAGTATAATCATACCAAAAATCTCCCTACCCTTTTCTTCATGCTTTCGGGTAGATGATCTGCGCTGTTGTGGCGCAAGACTGTCATTTTGCCGTTTTCGTCCACTTCAATTTCGTTTACACCGGTGTTTATGCCCAGTGCAATGCTTGGAAGCTCACTTATATCCTTGCCATAGCAGTAGCAGATAAGGTTTTGTATTGCGCAGCCATGGGAAATAATAGCGATAGTCTTGCCTTTGTTTTGCTCGACTAGGTCTAAAAAGGCTTTGCTCATTCTGTTATATACATCTTCCATGGTTTCGCCGTTTGGCGCTTTTAATAAATGCGGAGCATTTTTCCAACCTATGGCAAATTCAGGATGACTTTCGACCAAGTCTGTCATCACCATACCCTCAAAGTCGCCAAGATTTACTTCGGCTATTCTTTCGTCTACTATGACATCATGCCCGTAAAACATATTTATGGCCTCGGCGGTTTTCTTCGCCCTGCCAAGGTGGCTTGAATATATTTTGTCAAGCCCTTTGTCTTTCATATAGCCTGCAAGCAGTCCAAGTTGAAATTGCCCTAGCTGGCTGGGGTCTGTGTCCTGTCTGCCTTGCAGTATGTTTTTTAAATTTCCCTCGGTTTGACAGTGTCTAATCACATAGATTTTTGTTACCATGGCTTTATGCCTCCTGTAATTTCGCTAAGGGATTTTATCCCGTTTTTAGTCATGTAGTTGTCAATGCCTTCTAGGATTTTTATAGGTGCATATGGGTCGGTGAACAAAACCGTGCCTATTTGTAGTGCTGTGGCACCAGCAAGTAGCATTTCTATAGCATCTTGCCAAGTGGAAATTCCACCCATGCCCACAACAGGTATTTTAACCCTGCTTGCAACCTGCCATACCATTCTAATAGCAACAGGTAAGACCGCAGGGCCTGAAAGACCTGCAACGTTGTTTCTTATTATTGGTCTGCCCGTGTTTATGTCTATTCTCATGCCAGTTAGCGTGTTTATCAAAGACACGGCATCGGCACCAGCCTCTTCGGCAGTTTGCGCCATGAGTGCTATGTCGGTGACATTTGGAGAAAGTTTTACCATAAGTGGTTTCTTTGTGTTTTTTCTAACGCCCTTTGTTATTTGGGAGACACCTTCTACGGTTGTACCAAACTGTACACCGCCTGACTTTACGTTAGGGCATGAAATGTTAAGCTCTATCATGTCGACATCGCTTGCATCAAGTCTTCTTGCCATTTCAAAGTAGTCGTCTTCTGTGCTTCCTGCAAGGTTTGCGATTATAACCGTATCTTGCTTTTTTAGCCAAGGAAGTTCGTTTTCTATAAAGTAATCGACACCAGGATTTTGAAGTCCCACGGCGTTTAGCATGCCACTTGGAGTTTCTGTAACCCTAGGAGGCGGGTTTCCCTGTCTTTTCTCTAGTGTAATACCCTTACAAGAAATACCACCCAGAGTGCTAAGGGGATAAAGTTTTGCGTATTCTTTGCCAAAACCAAAAGTACCCGAGGCAGGAATGATTGGGTTTTTAAACTCAACTCCTGCTACATTTACCGATAAATTAGCCATTTTTTATCCTCCTTAAAAAACTATCTTATTTGCATCAAATACAGGGCCGTCTTTGCAAACATGGCCATAATATTCTTCGCCGTTTTCGTTTTGTAATTTGCAAGCACAGCCAAGGCATGCGCCTACACCACAAGCCATTCTTTCTTCTAAAGAAAGCTGGCACATTGCGCCTTTTTTTGTCGCCTCGTCTTTTACAGCCTTAAGCATTGGATGAGGCCCACAGGCGTAGGCAATGTCGTAATCTAGGTCTTTAATTAAGTCCGTCACAAGACCGTGGTGTCCATAACTTCCGTCGTCTGTTGTGATTAAAACTTTTGCTCCGATTTTTTTAAAATCGTCCTCTAGTATCACGCTGTCCTTGTCTCTAAAGCCCAAAACAACTGTTGCGTTTTCACCAAAGTGTTTTGCAGTAGCAAGCAGGGGAGGAACACCTATTCCACCGCCTACAAGTAGAGCTTTTTTAGAACTGTCTATTAGCCCAAAACCGTTCCCTAAAGGAGCGATTATGTCTAAAAAAGTTTGTTCTTCACATTGCGATAAAAGGGCTGTACCCTCGCCTCTTATTTGAAAAACCAACCTTAAAGTTCCTTTTTCTTTGTCTATGTCACAAATTGAAATAGGTCGTCTAAGAGTCTTTGACGGCACCAATATATGCGCAAACTGCCCAGCCTTTGCCATTTGTGCAAATTCGGGATAAAAAACGGTGAAATCAAAAGTATCTTTTGCTATTTCTTTTTTTGATATTATTTTACATTTTTTTACATCATATGTTTTTTGACACATAAAATCTCCTTACTAATTGAAAATTGAAAATGTATAATGGAGAATTAAGGTTCACATCAATCCTCAATTCTTAACTACTATCGTACCTATTTTTGCTATAATTTCGTCTCTCATTCTAACGGCTTCGCGTCTTGCGGCTTTTGCATAGTCTGTCTCAGGGCAGTTTTCTTTTTGCCATGCACACATAATTGCCCTTGAAGAGTTTACGACCGCTCCAAGTCCGTTTTTGTCAAATGCAGGGGCAATGTCGTCTGCGCCACCGCCTTGTGCGCCATAACCTGGAACAAGGAAGAAGGTGCGTGGCATTTTTACTCTTAGCTCCTCAAGTTGTTTTGGATAGGTCGCGCCTACAACGGCACCTACTGATGAATATCCGAATTTTCCGGGTGCGGATTCGCCCCAGATTTCGCACATGTCTGCCATTGTTTCGTAGACAGTTTTTCCATTTGCAAGAACGTGGTCTTGTAGCTCGCCCGATGATGGGTTAGAAGTTTTTACGAGAACAAAAATACCCTTGTCGTATTTTTGGCATATTTCTGTAAGGGGTTTAATTCCGTCTGTGCCAAGGTAGCCGTTTACTGTAAGCGCATCTGCGCCAAAGGCTTCAAGCTCTTCGCCGTCTACATCGGTCACGCCGAGGTGAGCAGTGGCATAGGCAGTCATTGTAGGGCCTATGTCGTTTCTTTTTCCGTCTGTCATTACAAACATACCTTTTTCTTTTGCATAGCTAATAGTGTCGTATAGCGCTTTTACGCCTTGCCAGCCATACATTTCATAGTAAGCAGCCTGAGGTTTTACCGCAGGAACTATGTCGCAAAGCTCATCGATAAGGCCTTTGTTATACTCTAAAAGCGCCGCGGCAGCACCCTCGAAATTTTTGCCGTGCTTTTTGAAAGCCTCTTCTTTTATATAATTTGGAATAAACTCAAGTTTTGGGTCAAGCCCTGCTACTGTTGGATTTTGCATTTTTACAATCAGATTAATCATTTTGTCCATTGACATAATTTTCTACCTTCCTTTTCATTATTTATCTTCATAAACGATCTTGCCGTTTAAGAATGTGCATTTTACTTTTGACTTTAAGGTCATGCCCTTGAAAATGGCGTTTTTGCTTTTGCCGTGAAGTTTATTCTCGTCGACAGTCCATTTTTCTCTAGGGTCAAATATTACTATATCGGCATATTTTCCGATATCCAAAACGCCTGCGTCTATGTTTAAAATTCTTGCAGGGTTTACACTCATGATTTCAATTAGCTTGTCTATTGTTATCTCACCTGTGTCGACAAGTGCTGTGTAAGTGGCGGAGAGTGAAGTCTCCATGCCTATGCACCCGTTTGGCGCATTTAAAAAGTCGGATTTTTCTTCCGCAGAATGTGGTGCGTGATCGGTCGCTATGACTTCAATAACACCATCTTTTATTGCCTTTATCAGGGCTTTTTGGTCTGCTTCCTCCCTAAGTGGAGGGTTCATTCTGTAGTCAGCGTCTTTTTTTATAAGCTCTTTGTCGGTTAAAAGTAAGTAGTGTGGCGCGGTTTCTGCCGTTATTTTACCACCATTTTTTCTTGCATCTTCAATTATTTGTGCACTTCCTTTAGTGCTTACATGGCATATATGAAGTGGTGCATCTACCGCCATTGCAATAGCAATTTCTTTTGCAGTGGAGCTGTCTTCACAGGCTCTGTTCACACCTTTTAGCGAAAGTTTTTTCGAGGTTTCACCCTCGCTCATATACCACTCTTTTGCAAGATAAGGGTCCTCGCAGTGGGAGACAACTTTAAGCCCGAAATCCCTAGCTTTTATTAAACTATTTAGCAAAATCTCTGTATCAAACACGGGTTTTCCATCGTCTGTAAGTGCAATGGCTCCAGCATTTTTGAGCATTTCTATGTCAGTTATTTCACTGCCATTCATGCCTTTTGTTATGCAGGCACTTATATATACTTTGCAGTTTGTGTCTTTTGATTTTTCCTTGATGTAATTAATTGTGCCCTCGCTGTCTATGCATGGGCTGGTGTTTGGCATACATAAAACAGAGGTCACACCGCCCGCGGCTGCCGCATTTGAAGCTGTGATTATATCCTCTTTATGGGTAAGACCAGGGTCTCTTAAATGCACATGCATATCGACTAGTCCTGGGGCTACTACCATGCCCGTGGCGTCTATCACCTTGTCGACATCGTCGTTTATGTTTTTATCGATTTTTACAATGCGCTCATTTTCGATGAGTACATCGCCTATGAAATTTTGGCTTTTTGCAGGGTTAACGATTTGTCCGTTTTTAATTAGTATTTTCATAATTCACCTATTTCCCAAGTAAAATTTTTTCGCCATAATATTTAGTCAGCGCCAAAAGCTCTCTGCTGTAATGCGCAGGAAAGATAAGCATCTCTGTTTTTGCGGGCAGGGCGTATGCTATATAGCCATTGTCCCGTGCGAGCTCTATGGCCCTGTACATATGAAAGTCCTGAGTTGCGACTATTATTTGATTGTCAAGCCCTTTTTCGTCTATAAGGGGGAGAGAGTATGCCATGTTTTCTCTGGTGCTGGTGGATTTGTTTTCCACTATAATTCTGTCCTCTTCGATGCCTAAATCCATGAGATAATCTTTTTGAACGTCGGCTTCGGGGCGTGGTTCGTCGGAGCCTTGTCCGCCTGTGACCACGACATTTGCATCTGGATTTACTTTTAGATATTCATAGGCTATGTCCAGCCTGTTTTTAAGAGTGGGGCTTACGCCGTCATCGGTTACCCTTGCACCCAAAACCATGACAGTTGTGTTTTCGGGCAAATTTAACGCAGTGGCAGAAGAGAGTATTTTAAAACTCAAAAATACAAACCACATTGCAAGTATAGCAGTAAGCGTAATAAGAGACGTTAGCATAACTTTAATAAATCCACCTTTTTTCATAAGTTTAGGGGCAATCCAAATTAAAAATAAAACCCAAGCACAACCTGCATGGGCAAACGCCGTACCCTCATTAAGTCCGCCCATAAAAAAGGGCAGAAAAAAATATACAGCTAAAAGTAAAATTACAGAGCTTGCTATAATTTTAAATATGAAATATTTATTTGATTTTAAATCATTTGTCATTTAATTATCACCTACCCTTTATTATAATAAAAATCTCTCGTTTACGCAAGGCAAAACGAGAGATTTTAGTTATTATTTTTTAAAAACTTTCTTTACTTTTCTCATAAGTCCATTGTCTTCTTGAATTGTCTCGCGCTCTTCTGGAATTAAAATATCGCTGTATATTATTCTTAGTTCGTCGCCTTCTAAAACATCTTTAGTGATACCCTTGTCCTTAATACGTTTGTTTGTGGTATGTCTTAGTAAAGTGTAGACAACGGCAGTTATAGGTGTTCCCAAAAGTATGCCTAATACACCAAATAAAGCGCCAAACACAAGAACAGCGGTCAAGGTCCAAAGGCCTGGAAGTCCTATGGAAGAGCCCACAACTTTTGGATAAATAACATTGCCCTCAAATTGTTGTAGAATAAGGATAAATATCAAAAACCAAATTGCGTCCATTGGGTTTACCAAAAGTAGAAGTAAAACACCAAGACCTGCACCGATAAATGCGCCGAAAACTGGTATAAGTGCGGTTAATCCTAAAATAGCAGAAATCAAAAGTGCATATTCAAGACCTATTATAGTCATTCCTATATAACAAAGCGATGCCAAAATAACACATTCTGTAAGTTGACCTCTGACAAAACTTGAAAAAATATTGTTGCTGACGGTCAAAAACAGAGAAGTTTTATCTGCTGCTTTTTTTGGAATATATGCGTATAACATTTTTTTAAACATGGTAATAAGGTTTTTCTTTCCAGATAGAAAATAAGCTGAATAGATAAGACTCATTAGCACAGTGAACAATATAGAAAAAATATTTAAAGTAACTGCTAAAACGGATGTTAAAATACTTGTTGCGGCAAGAGAGAATTCAGAGATTATAGCGCTCCAATTAAATGCCGACAAAAATTCGTTTTGAAGTGTAGTCATGTCTAAGTTTATATTATACTCTACAAAAAGTCCGTCAATCCAGTTGAAAATATTTTCAAGATAAACGGGAGCCACCTCGGAGGCATTTGCTATAAATGTGTCTATTGATATTATCAAATCCGGTATAATAAATAGCAGTAAAAGCGCAATAATCGCAAAGGTTAAAAGATAGGCGCAACAAAGCGACACGGGTTTTCTAATCTTGTTCCACACCTTGCCGTTTTCAAACTTTTTATTGAGCGGTTTAAAAAGAAAACCATCAAAGCTATTTACAAAGGTGTTAAGTATAAATGCGACGACTAAACCAGAGAAAAACGGAGTAAAGGCACTTGCGACAGTCGCAATCATATTTGCAAAATTATCGAACTGGAAAAAAACATATATCAAAGCAACAGTAGAAATTATAGCAATTGCAATGTAAATTACATATCGCTTTTCCTTGTGGGTAACAGGTTTCATTTCTTCAGGCAACATAATAAAATCCCCTTTTAGTTTAATATATCTATTATACACGGTTTTTAGTGAAAAAGCAAAGTGTTTTTAATGAATAATTAATAAGGTGTGTAAAATTATATAATTTAAGGGCAGTCACAAAATGCGACTGCCCTCAGTTTTAGGTTAAATTAAAAATTATATTTTTTGCCTGTTTCGTGTGCAATGTATGCGCCTTCCATTAGACGGCTTAGCATAATAGCGTCTTTTGTTGTAAATGGAGCAACTTTGTCGTTTACAACAGCGTCTATCCAGTGGTGGATAGGTCTTTCCATTTTTTCAGGAAGCTCAACAGTTTGCCACTCGTTGTCAGCGCCCATGTACATAACATTTTCGCCTCTAGCAACGATAGCGCCTTCTGTTCCGCTTACTTCTAGAGTGTAAGGGTTGCCAACTGATACAAAGCCTGTCTCAGAAACGCCGATTGCGCCGTTTTCAAACTCGATAACAGAAACAGCATTGTCCTCTACTGCTCTATCTGTGATTTTTGTAAATGTTGAAGTAACACTAACAGGAGCTCCTAAAAGTACAGCAAGTGTGTACATTGGGTGAGCACCAAGGTCCATCATAGCGCCGCCGCCACAAGTTGCTTTATCATAAAATGTTTCAGGTAGCCAGTTTAAAACAGAACCGCCGTGAACATTTCTTACTCTCGCGTAAGTAATTCTGCCAAGTTTGCCACTCTCTACACAAGCTTTAATAGCTCTTACGTGAGGGAAAGTAAGGTGTGGATAGCAGATTGTAAATTTGCCTGCTTTTGCATCTATAACTTCTGCCATGTCAGCAGCTTCTTTTTCTGTAAAAGCTAAAACTTTCTCAGTGAAAATGTTTTTTCCAGCCTCGGCAGCTTTTTTTATAATCTCAGGGTGATCACTTGTCTCTGTGCAAATAACAACGCTGTCGATATCTTTGTCTGCTAAAATTTCTTCGTAAGTAGCAATAACAGGTATGCTGTGTTTTTCTGCACAAGCTTTTGCTCTGTCTGCGTTTTTATCCCAAACGCCTACAACTTCTGCTGATGGATTGTCAAGAGATGCTTGTGTGTACTCTGATGTGTGAACATGCCATGCTCCGATAATTGCGATTTTCATAAATTCTACCGTCCTTTAAACTTTTTTAATAAAATGTTTTTGGCATTTTTGGCAAGTAACTTCTATTTTTCCTCTGCCTTTAGGCGCGCGCAAAACTTGCTTGCACGAAGGGCATTTAAAGTACTTGTAGGTTTTTCTTTCCGCAAACACCTTTTTTCTCATTCTAAACCATTTTGTTATCGGTGTCAATATTTTTAGGAAAGAGAAATATTCTTTTTGTCTTGCGTAAATATTTCTGGAAAATGTTCTAAATAAAGCATAACCATATAGTGCAAATGACACAAAGGTTAAAGGCCAAATCATAAATATTTGTCCAATCAGCGAAACCACAAGGCCCGTTATTAGTAAAGTTAAATTGAGTTTGTCGGTACCGTATCGACCGTACATGAATCTTGCAAATTTATTTAGCAAGCAAAACACCAGCTTTCAAAAGTTTATGTTACATAGTATACGTCTTTAAAAAAACTAATGCAATAATTATTAAATTCTTTTACAGCTTGTTTACAGATTGTTTTCTTTTTATTTTGACAAAGAAAATATTACCTCTTGACAAATCGAACAAATGTTCTATAATAAGTGTAGGTAGTAAATAAAGGAGGATAAGGATATGGACAACGAAAGAGTGATACTTCATGTGGATATGAATAATTTTTACGCCTCGGTCGAGTGCATAGACAATCCCCATTTAAGAGATATACCAATGGCAGTAGGCGGAGACGAGAAAAAACGCCACGGCATAGTTTTAGCTAAAAATAATTTGGCAAAACAAATGGGTGTAAAAACCGCAGAAGCGCTGTGGCAGGCAAGACGAAAATGTCCCGACATAGTTTTTGTGAAACCACATTTTGAAAAATATGTCGAATGCTCTAAAAAAGCCAAAGAAATTTATAAGAGATATACAGATAAAGTGGAAAGCTTCGGTTTGGATGAGTGCTGGCTTGACGTGACAGGAAGCACAATGCTGTTTGGAAGCGGCGAGAAAATTGCAAATGAAATAAGAGAGGCGATAAAAAGCGAATTAAACTTAACGGTTTCTATAGGTGTATCGTTTAATAAAATTTTTGCAAAACTTGGAAGTGATATGAAAAAACCAGATGCGGTGACTGTAATAAAAAAAGCAGAATTTAAAGAGAAAATCTGGCAACTCAATTGTGGAGAAATGCTGGGGGTAGGGCCGAATTTCACAAAAAAACTTGCAGGATTTGGAATATTTACCATAGGGGACATAGCAAAAACACAGTTTAGCATAATGGCAAAGAACTTTGGAAAACAAGGAAGCGTGGTGTGGCAGTACGCAAACGGGCTAGACGAAAGCGATGTCCGCGCGACTTATGAGAAAAGAGAGACAAAAAGCATTGGAAACAGCACGACCACGGCAAGGGATATATCTAGCGTAGAAGATGTGAAACTCACATTTTATTCCCTAGCTCAAAGTGTGGCAAAAAGGCTTAGAGAGCAGGGCTTTAAAGCAGGCGGAATACAAATAAGTATAAGAAAATGCGATCTAAAAACTAGTCAGCACCAGTGTAAATTGGAGCTTTTGACCCAGTCATCAAAAGAAATTTTCACGGTGGCGTATAAGCTTTTTAAAGGAACAAATACGAAATTGCCACTTAGAGGACTTGGGATTAAAGCTTTTGATTTGAGAGACGAGGACATAGTACAGCAGTCCTTGTTTTACGACACCAAGGAAAAAGACAGAGATGAAAATTTGGAAAAAACTCTTGACGGACTCGAAGGTAAATTTGGGGACAAAATCGTGAAGAGGGCGATTTTTTTGAAAAACGACGAATTAATTAATGACGACGAGGATCATGGAGGGCTTAGAGATGTTGCTTTTACCAGATAAACTGCCCTGCGACTTGTCGGTCGAGGTGCACAGTAGTACGAAAAATTTAGGAGTGATGCAAAAACTTGAAATTCTGACCGATGCGGCAAAATATGATGTTGCATGCACCTCAAGTGGTGTCGATAGAAAAGGTGTAAAAGGCAAAATAGGAAATGCGGCAGCGGCAGGGATTTGCCACAGCTTTTCGGCAGATGGCAGGTGCATTTCGCTATTAAAAGTGCTTATGAGCAATGCCTGTGTATACGATTGTGTGTACTGTGTTAACAAGAAGAGCAATTCGACAAGGCGCACTACATTTACTCCAGAAGAGCTTGCGAAGCTCACAATGGATTTTTATAGACGAAATTATATAGAGGGGCTTTTTTTGAGCTCTGCCGTGGTGAAAAATCCCGATTATAGCTGTGAGCTCATGCTAAAAACTTTGACTCTTTTGAGGGAGGACTATAATTTTAACGGATATATCCACGTGAAAGCCATACCCGGAGCCGATGAAAGACTTATACAAAGATTAGGTCTTTTGGCGGATAGGATGAGCGTAAACATTGAATTTCCGTCAAACGAAAGTCTTATAAGCCTTGCACCACAAAAAACAAAAAAAGATATTTTTACACCTATGACAAAAATTCGGGACGAAATTAAGCAAAATAGCAAAGATTTAGTGAGATATAAAAAGGCACCGAGCTTTGTATCGGGTGGGCAATCCACCCAGATGATAATAGGCGCAAGCCCAGAAACAGATTACAAAATTTTAAAACTCAGCGAGGGGCTTTATAAAAAATATGAGCTAAAAAGGGTGTTTTTCTCGGCGTACATGCCCGTGGTAAAGGATGAAAAACTGCCTGCACTGACCACGGCTCCACCACTTTTAAGGGAACATAGGCTGTATCAAGCCGACTGGCTATTAAGGTTTTATAAATTCCAAGCAGACGAGATTTTGAGCGAAAAAAATCCCGATTTCAATCCAGTTTTAGACCCAAAATGCAACTGGGCGGTAAACAATATGCAGGAGTTTCCAGTAGAGGTAAATAAGGCGTCCTTCGAGATGCTTCTAAGAGTTCCGGGCATAGGTGTAATAAGTGCTAAAAGAATCATAAAGGCAAGGCGTTACTGCGCCATAGATTTTGAAGGATTAAAAAAACTTGGAGTGGTTTTAAAAAGGGCGAAATTTTTTATAACCTGTAAGGGAAAGTTTCAGCCAAATAGATTTTTTGACGACAAAAATATACTTACAGGCTTACTAAAAGACGGTGCACTTGCACCTAAATTTGAATCAGGGGAACAGCTGTCGCTTTTTAACCTGAGCACGGCTAACATGCAAAAAGCGCAAATGTAGGAGGGAGATTATGTCTTATTCATCAAATGTAATTTATTATTATGACGGAAGTTTTGACGGGCTGATGTGCTGTGTTTTTGAGAGCTTCTTCGCAAAAGAAATTCCGATTGCCATAGAAGTTTTTATAGAGGAAGAGCCCACTTTATTTAAAGTAAAGCATATAAAAACAGATTATGAAAAATCTGAAAGAGTAAAAAAATCCATAGCAGAGAAAATTTCAATGGAAGCAAAACAAATGATAGAAGAAGTTTTTTTGACAAATCTTGAAGAAAAAGAGCTTAGAATACTATATTTCATGCGCCTAGGTTACAAAAGAGGTGCGTCTGTTTGCTCAATGCTTACAAACGACGATGTCTCAAAGATAAGCAAGGCAATAGTGCATATGAAAAACGAGGCGCATCTAATGCTAGGCTTTGTCAGGTTTTCAGATTTTAACGGAAATTTGCTCGCCGTAATTCATCCAAAGAATAATGTTTTGCCGATAATTGCAGAGCATTTTTGTGACAGGTTTTCGGGTGAAAATTTTATGATTTTTGACAAGGTGCATAAAATCGCACTAGTCTACGAAAACGGTGTTGCGCAGTTTATGGAGATTGAGGATATTGAGCTTCCGCCGCTTGAAGAGGAAGAGCTGTTTTGTAGAGCGCTGTGGAGAAAGTTTTATGACACGGTGGCAATACAAGGCAGGTTCAACCCAAAATGTAGAATGAGTCATATGCCAAAGAGGTACTGGAAAGACATGACGGAATTTGGCGATGATAAGCAGGTCGGATAACTGTTTTGGAGCAAAATGCACCTTGACAAAAAAATACTGCTGTTGTATAATTTGTGTGTAAAAAATACAGAGTAGATGTGTTTGCGTGAAGTGCCATGAAGACGGGGAGTTGCTTTATGGACGAAAGGCCTGTGCCTGCGGTGAACATGTCGCATCCCGCTGTTTCATAACATTTTGCGTAAATTGTAGCGGGGCTTTGCGACTTCGCGCCTTTATACCTCTTGTTATCACAGCAAATTTAACAAGGAGGTATTTTTTTATGTCAAAATTTGAAAACTTCAAAAAACAGCACTTAAATGTGCAAAACTTGGCGCTTATTGCGGTTTTACTTGCAATACAAATTATTTTGTCGAGGTTTCTCTCCATTTCAACACCGATAATGAAAATAGGGTTTTCGTTTATTCCCGTGGCGATTGCCGCAAGAAAACTCGGAACATTTGAGGGCATGGCGGTTGCAGGACTTGGTGATTTGATAGGCGCAATACTCTTCCCAATAGGCCCATATTTTCCTGGATTTACGCTTTCCGCGGTGATAACTGGCCTTATAAATGGACTTAGCTATCACAAGAAATGTAACCTAAAGCGAGTTGTAATTGCAGTGGTCACAGGACAAGTGATATCTTCGATTTTGCTTAACACCCTATGGATTTCACTTCTTTACGGCAGTGATTTCATGGTGATTTTGCCAACAAGGCTAATCCAAGCAGGCATAATGTGCACCGTAGAAATTGTTATACTTCAAATTTTATTTGTAGGCGATAAAAAGCTAGTTGCACTAAAAACTAATGGGTAATGAAATTTAATTATTTTTGACAGCCTTAGTCTGTCGGAAAAACCACAACCGCAAAAAATGAGCCAGCTTGGCTCATTTTTTTTGCTTTCTAGGTGGAGATACCTTGCAAACCCTACTATTAATCAAGTTCAATTCTCGTTTCATTAATAATCAGCGCCTCCACCTCGTCCCAGTCTACGGCTGTATTAAATACGAAATTGCTCTCAAGAATTATTTTATCGCCATCATCATAATACATATATGACTCTCCCAAAAAATTATATCCTGTTTCATAAACATGTTCTTCCCTATTATCTGAATAATAGGAATTTAATAAAACTGTGCTGTTGTCAGAGTAATTAATTTCAATTTTATTGTTTTCATAATAAGTATCAAGGTCGCCAATTTCACCTATAAGAGTAAAACCGATGCTTGAATAAATTATTGACGTGTATTTTACAGGATAATCATCGCTTGGTGGTATATTAATCTCTTTTTTAGCAGTCGGCGTAGTTTCTTGTAAAGATATTTTAATATCTTCTCCATCAAAATTAATCGAAAGCTCTTCAATCCTTTTTATTTCATCTTTTGTACTCGGGTAATATCTGGCCGATGCATCTACTATTCTGTTATTAAGATTTGTATACAGATGTTCATTGTTTACAGGATTTGCAAAACTTAAATTAAAAATCAATTCACCCTCACTACTGTTTTCGTCAAATTCTGTGCCAGTGGATATAGTATATTTTCTTAAGTCTGGCAAAATACAGTGGAGTAATTCTTGGATTTCAAAATTTTCTCTTGACTCGAAGTTTGCTACATTTTGTTTACCTAATTCAGAGACGCCACTTACCGAGAAAATAACATTGCAGTTTATACCGTCGTATAGTACGTTTTCAACAGTAAAGCTGTAGTCATCACTCTCTACACTTTCTCCAAAGAGTAATACTTCCTGAGAGTTAAATCCAAAAATTTCGCTAAAGTAATTTCTTATATCTGTGTTTGCCACTGCGCAAACCGTAATTCCACAAAACAGTATAACAAAACACGCAACTAAGACAAACGGTTTTTTAAGCGAAAAACCTTTTGATTTTTTATCTTTTTTATTATCGTTTCTAAGTTTTGCCATAGTCATATTTTTTATATTTTCTATATCGACATCTATTTCATCATTGCCTATCATTATATTTTCATAATCTATATAATCAATCAAATTTTTCATAAATAATCTCCTTCCATTAACTTTTGCTTTAGTTTCTCACGAGAGCGATATAATTTTGATTTAATAGTCGAAAGTGGCAGTTTTAATAATCTCGCAAGCTCTGCTAATTTAAACTCATAAAAATAAAATCCATATAATATTTCTTTTTCGGGGCTATCAAAATCATTAATTATTGACTGAATATATTCAAGGCTCTCTTTGCTTGCTATTTTACTAAAAATACCTTCGTCAGCGCTTTTTATCTCTACTGTGTTTTCATCTAAGAGAGAAATACTCGATAAGCCTCGCAACTTGTTTTTTGTCATATTTCTGCTTATTTCTGCTAAAAACGGCGCAAAGTTAGAGCCTAATTTTATAGTAGCCCTGCTTTTCCACACAGCGAAAAAAACATCCGAAATCACCTCTTCAACATCTTCTTTGCTCAGAAGTTTCCCACTAAGAGACGTGACAATTTTTAGCACATATGGAAGATAAATATCTATTAACAAAGGCAAAGCTTTTTCGTCGCCTCTAATAATACTTTTTAATATATCTTGTATATTCTTATCTGACATTATAAAAGCACTCCTTTCCTCAATATTTAAAATTAATCATGCATAATTACTATTCACCTATATATACACGCAAGTTGTAAAAAAAGTTTCAAATTTAAGTAGATTGTAGTATAAATCTACAGATTTGTATACATTACCAAGGCTAGAATTTATTTTTAAAAAACTTATTGACAAAATGAAAAATGCGTGTTATTATGCAAGTGTAGTTAGTTACTCAACTAACAAACCAACACAGAAGGGGCTGGTGAAATTGAAATTAAATCCAAACAGCGCAGTTCCGATATTTATGCAGATAGCAGAACAAATTGAGGATGGGATTTTCACAAAGATTTTTGAGGAGGAGAGTCAAATTCCCTCCACCACAGAAGTTTCGGCACTGTTAAACATTAACCCACACACAGTTTTAAAGGGAATGAATTTGCTTGTAAGTGAAGATATTATCTACAAAAAAAGGGGACTTGGTATGTTTGTAAAATCGGGAGCTATTAAAAAAATCACAGACAAAAGAATGAAAAAATTTGGCGAAAATTTTGTGACCCCTCTAATAAAAGAGGCACAAAAATTAGGTCTTTCAAAAGACGAAATCAAAATTTTATTTGAAAGGATGTATGAACATGACAGCAATTAGGACTCAGAACTTGACAAAAACCTATAAAGACATAAATGCCTTAAGCAATGTGAGTGTAAACTTTGAATTTGGTAAAATCTATGGGCTTTTAGGAAGAAATGGTGCGGGAAAATCGACTCTGATAAAACTCATAACAAACAGGATTTTTGCCGATAGTGGCGAGGTTTTTGTTAATAATATTTTGTCGACCGACAATCAAAAGACAAGAAAATTTCTCTTTTGCATGAGCGAGGCAAACTATTATCCTAATCTAAAAGTGACCGCACTTTTTAAATGGACAAAAGAATTTTACCCCGATTTTGACACACAAAAAGCGCTTGAGCTTTCGCAAAAATTTGAAGTCAATCTAAAGAAAAAATTTAACGCACTTTCTACAGGTTACAAAAATATCGTAAAACTCATAATCGCTTTGAGTTTAAACTGTCCTTATACAATTTTCGATGAGCCTGTTGTAGGACTTGATGTAAACCACAGAGAGCTTTTTTATAAATTGCTTTTGGAGAAATATGAAGAAAATGAATGTACGATAATCCTAGCTACTCATTTAATTGAAGAAATCGCAAACCTAATCGAGCATGTTGTGTTAATAGACGAGGGTGAAATTTTGCTTGATGACAATATAGAAAATGTTCTGTCACTTGGTTACAGTGTTGCAGGCAAGGCAGAAGAAATTGAAAATTACACAAAAAACAGGAATGTATTAGATATAGAAACTGTCGCCGGCATGAAAATCGCCTACATCATGGGCGAGGTAGATTATACTTCCATATCTGAAAACATGACTGTTTCTCAGCTCAATTTACAAAAATTATTTCTAAAACTTACAGAAAGGAACAAAAAATTATGAGCAGTTTTTCGACAACAAAATTTCAAGTCTTTACAGTTTTAAAATCCATGGGCATTTATTACGCAATTTTCACTGGTATGACGCTACTGAGCATAATTATTTTTGCTCTTAGCGTATCGTCGTCATCGGGAAATTTTGGCATAAACTATTCACTTGATTTTTCTACAATTATATTTTTAGGAGTCATTAGTGCCACCGCTTTTACAGAAGATTTTAAGATGTTTATGCAAAATGGATTTTCACGAAAAAAAATCCTCGTGTCTACCCTTATGACTTTTGGCATAGTTTCTCTTATTTGCACCACGATAAATTCCATTTTTCCTCTAATATTTTCGGCACTTAAATTAGACGAAATTTTATCCATCACCTTGGGCTTTGATGACAGAGTGAATTTCCTATCAATTATTTTGAATTTCGTGCAAAACTTTGCAGTCATGGCAGTGGTATATGCCTTGGCAGTGTTTATAAAACGCCTTGGAAAGCTTATCGGATTTTCAATTTTAATCTTCATAGCATTCTTGTTTATCTTTGGAATCCCCATAACTTTGTCGTATTTTCCAGCGGAAGTCGGTGACCAAGTATTTACTTTCATTTCGGGTTTACTCGGATTTACTTATGCGTCATCGCCAGACGGAAGTTCGCAAATTATGTTTAACGCAAGCCCACAAATCATAACTCTACTTTGCGCAAGCGTGGTATTCAACGTAATTTCATATTTATGTATAAGGAAACTACCGCTTGAAGGGTAATTTAACTAAAGGCTAAAACTAATAAAGGCTAAGGGTTAATTGCTATGACTACGAATATCATTTCGTAAGTCATTCACAATTAACCCTTAGTCTTTTATTTTATGGAAATATTAAGCTTGTGCAACGCCTTTGATTTTCTTAATCCACTTTCCACTTCTCAGTCTAAATATACACCAAACAGCTTTTACAAATTGGTCTGACATGAGGCATAGGTAGATCCAAAATGGGGGTAGATTCCATACGAGTCCTGCCAAAATTCCAAGAGGAATGGATAATATCCATAAAAATAAAATGTCCGCAGCCATTAAAAATTTTGTGTCTCCTCCTCCACGCAAAACGCCTTTTGTGAGGATATTATTTGCCGCTAGGAAAATTATGGTGATGCTTATTGCGCTCATCAGCTGTGTTGCCACGGCTTTTGTTTCTTCAGATACATTATAGGAATTTATCACAGGTTGGCTTATTAGTGTGATTATAAGTGCCGAAAGACAGCCGAAAGCAATTCCTATAAAGAAAAATGTATAGCCTTGTTTTTGTGCCCTGTCTTTTCTGCCCTCGCCTAGGGTTCGTCCTGTCACGACATTTCCCGCAAATGAAAGTCCCTGTGTCACGACGGTTGTGAGCTGTGCTGTGACCGAAGTAATCGAGTTTGCCGCCACAAATACAGGTCCAATTCTTCCCATTACCATGGCAAGTGCTGTGTTTCCAAAGCCTAGAAGTGCGTCACTGATAAGCACTGGTAGGCTTATTCTTATGTACTCAGGCAGTAAATCCTTACATGGCATGAGTAGATGTTTGAGTCTATATGCAATCTTTTTCTCTTTAAAGAAAAATACTCCCATTATTATTGAAAATTCTACGCCACGGGCAATGCAAGTGCCAAGCGCTGCGCCGGCGACTCCCATTTTGGGCGCTCCGAACTCTCCGAAAATTAGCATATAGTTTGCGCCTAAATTTATAAATAGAGCCGCAATAGATGCAATTAGTGGTATCATTGCGCCGCCTATGCTTCTAAGCATTTGCGTAGTGACAAGTGATATGCCTAAAAAGAAAAAAGTCACGGTAGACCAGCGAAGGTAAGTTGCACCCTCGGATATTACCTGTGTGTCGTTTGTGTAGAGGCTTAAAATTCCACTTGGCGTAATAATATTTATAGATGTAAAAACCAGCGCAAATATTGTCGCAAATCTAAGCGCTATAGTTACTGTTTTTTTGAGCGATACAAAATCTTGTTGACCCCAAAATCTTGCCGTCAAGACCGTCGCGCCCATGCCTATTCCCATGCAACAAATGTGAAATAGCGTGATAAACTGATTTCCAAGTGCCGCCGCTGACAGTGCAGTTTCCCCAAGTTGCCCGACCATAATTGTGTCAAGCATGTTTACCCCCATGGTGATAAGGCCTTGCAACGCTACAGGGATAATTACACCTATCGCCCGCTTATAAAACTGCGGGTCTGTTTCCAAATACTTCATCTCTTCATTTCCCTTCTTTTTTAATATACTTTAACATTTTACCATAAATAGGTTACTATCTCTATGCATTATATATACAAAAAAAGCGCATTTTCATGCGCTTTTTGAATAAATATACAGTGTTTATAAGTTTGAATTCTTTGTTAATAAAGTATCACCTAGTAAACGGTGTTGCCTCTTCGTCTAAATCTTCATAAAAACTTTCATAGTCAAAGCCTTCGCTACTGTAAAACTTTAGGCCTAGCATGAAACCGTTTTCGTAAATTGTCAGCGTTAAACTTTCGTCCTCGTAATAAATACTTGCCTCGCCAATGTGATTTGTACCTTGTTCGTCGACTTCCTTAGTGTCGTTAAAGAAATTCATTATTGGAGATATATTAATGTTTCCCTTGCTTAAGGATTTTGTCGTCTGCTCTTTATTATTTACAAGCAGTATAGACTGAATGTTCGCCGTGCTTAGTTCGGGTTTGCTCTCGTATGACTGCTCGTTAAAAAAGAAGAAAAGCGCAACTGCCACTGCGAGCACTACGGCACTGGCAGTTGCGATTATTATATTTCTTTTCATGAATTTTTCCTCCAACTCAAGTAAAAGTTATTTTGTGTAAACTCTGCTTGCAAACCTTACAAATTGCAATTCGTAGTTTTTTTTGCGGACATGACAAGCTCACCCTTTGCGTCCTTAGCTCCTGTGAATTTAAAGCCCAACTCTTCGTACATTTTAAGAGCTACTTTATTGTCCTCGTAGACAGATAGAAAAATTTCATCAGTCTCGTAATAATGGGAGACAAAGCACATCAAAGCCTCAAATGATTTTTTTCCATATCCCTTGCCTTGGTAGTCCTCATCTATTAAAAATCGGTCTATCCAAATTTCTATTTTGTCATCATTTTCTCTGTTTGCCCAAGTTCCATACATCGCAAAACCTACAATTGTGTCGTCAAGATACACGCCAACACAAGTCCACTCCTCGTCAGGCGAGCAGTTACTAGCCTCAAAAAGGCAGTCGTAAACTGTTTCTATATGTTTTTGTTGCTCTTCTTTTACAGTGAGCATCAAAACCTCTTCCAAATTGGTCTCGTCAACATTTTTAAAAATAAATTTCATAATCCACCCTCATAATTCAAGTTTGTATAATTATATAATTTATGACAAATTTAGTCAAGTTTATAAAAATTATTTTGGGTTTTAAAGTTTCACTAAATTTTTTCCAAAAAATTTCGGGTCGAGAGCCTCGACACGCAAGACGTTTTCCGCAGAAAACGAAATCTTATACACGTGTCTTGATTAAGTTTCCCTATTGATGTATAATGATCGTAATTCTTTATGCAGTCGGAGGTCAAAATGAACGCTATTGCTAAGTTAGTTGTAACAGATTTGGATAATACACTCCTTAATTCAAATAAGAAAATCTCTAAGTATTCTGCGGAAGTTTTAGCTAAATGCCAAGAAAATGGCATCACTATAGCCTATGCAAGCGCTCGACCTATATCTGCAATTAGAAACTATGTCTACGAGAATTTCCCCAGCTTTATTATAGCTAATAACGGGGCGAATATATATGACGGCAGTGGAAATTTGATTTACAGTAATCCAATCGAAAAAACTTTACTTAAGGAAATTGTTTGCAAACTTTTATCCGAAGATAAAATTACAAAAATTGCCTTACAGACAAATAACTTTTACTACGGTAATGACCCTTTAATTTCAACATATCCATGGTCAAAAGAATGGTGTTCCACGTTTTCTGATTTTAGGGAAATGCCAAAAGAAGATGTTTTTAAAATAACCACGCACTGTTCAGAAGTTCATATTTTGCGAGATATTATTAAAAGTTACCCAAAACTTCATTTATATGAAAACAGCGGAGAAAACTGGCAACAAATTATGCTTGATAGCTCCACTAAAACTAACGGAATTAAGTTTGTAATAAAATATTTACAGCTGGATTTAAATGATGTTATAGCTTTCGGAGATGATTATAACGATACTCAAATGATTTCGATGAGTGGCATAGGGGTTGCGGTAGAAAATGCAATAGATGAAGTAAAGAAAACAGCTCATTTTGTCTGTGATACTAACGAAAACGATGGTGTCACCAAATGGATTGAGCAACATTTGTTAAATAATGGGAGGAATGCTTATGTCAAGACAAGCTAAACAAGTTCACATATTTTTATTTAGAAAGAATGACAATTGTTTTGAGTATGCTATTTTTCAAAGAGCGGACATGGAGTTTTGTTGGCAAGGAGTATGCGGAGGTTTAGAGAATACGGAAACCCTAGAAGAAGGTGCTCGACGAGAGATATATGAAGAAACTGGAATAAAAGAGAACAACCCCTTGTATCAGTTAGATAGTGTAAGTTATTTACCTGATAATATTTTTTTAGAAGAAACAAGAAAAATTTGGGGAAATAAAACAGTTGTTATACCAATGTATTTTTATGCCATGCAATTTAATGGTGACATTATTTTATCAGATGAACACAATGCCGTGCAATGGCTAGGATATGACAAAGCTTATGATTTGGTTTATTACAGTGACCAAAAAATAGCACTGTATGAATTAAACGAAAAATTATTGAGAAACATCATACAAATATGACAATACAATATAAAAAACAAGCTGACATTTCAACGAGGTGTCGGCTTATTTTTTATCGGTAAATCTTAGTCGATTGCTTATTTTAATTTATGGAAAGTAAATGACTCCATTATCGTCTATACCGAAATTTACGAAAAATTTAACAGACGACGAAACGTCACCCCTGTATTTTTAAATAATGCTCTAAAATACACCTGTCTCTAAAGACGATAAACTTTGTTTGATATACATTTTCGTATTTGCTAGCAACCAAGTCATTTATACAGTTAGTGATTTTTTCTAGTGCCTCTTGCGGATTCATCCACAAAATGGAGCCACCCTCGTCCTCTTCTTTTTTAGTAAGACTGAGTTCATGTGTTTCACTTAAAACTTTTCCGACAAAGACATGAGATATTTGTTGGAATTTGCTGTGCGTTTTTTGCTCCTCTATTATGCCAAGCGTTTGAACGATTTCTACCTGTGCGCCAGTTTCTTCCAAAACTTCTCTTATAAATGCTTGTTCTGGAGTTTCGCCATCTTCAATTCCTCCACCTGGCAGTTTGTATTCATTTTTATTCTTCTTATTAAACACCGCTATGTCACCATTTTCTCTCACGACAATTCCACGAGAGGCGGTGCGAGTTTCGTAAACGTCCACAAAAAGCGTAGAAAGCTCAAAATCTTTATCCGTGATAACTCGTATGATGTCCATAACAAATCTCCTTTTTTTCGACAATTATATCATGGGAATTTTTAATTGTAAACTAATTTGTGATAAAGTGACAAGCCTTATATGTAAAAATACAAAAACAATATTAATAATTACTGTTGATTTTTCACATAAAAGCGAGTATACTGTAACCACAAACACATTCACACAAAAATCAAGGAGGTTTATCATGAGAAGCATAGCGAAACTAGATTTGCAATACGCGCACAGATTTTACGGGTTTAAGGGCGAGGCGCAGTATCTGCACGGACACACAGGAATACTCACAATTGAGGTCGAAGACACAGTTAACATGGGAGTCAACATGGTTTTTCCATGTAATGAAATCCAAAAAACTGCGTGGGACTTGCTAAAAAACTTTGACCATGCATTGGTGTTAAGAGAAGACGACCCACTGCTACCTGCGATTTTAAAAGTCTATGAGGACACGGGGATTAAAGACGGCACACCACAAAATCAAATGAAGGGGGAGGCGTTTAAGACCGAGCTTGCAACGGCATATCCCGACTGTAGATTAGTCGTGACAAAAGAGACAATGACCGTCGAGGGCATGATAAAAATTGTCTATGATTTACTAAAAGACAAGCTAAATATAGTCAAACTCACCTTTACAAGCGGAGTGAATGCGGCATCGGCAGATTTTGAGACAAAAAATGATATAGAGCGCTGTCCACTTTGCGGAATAGCACTGGACAAAGACGGAGTTTGCCCAAAATGTGGCTATAAAAAAGCATAATAATTATTTGTAAAAGGACCTAAATAAAACCGTGGCGAATGATTTTTCATATTCGCCACGGTTTTTTGCTGTTTTAGGTAAAAAGGTAAAGTTATTTACTCGGAAATTATATTCACAGAGCTGTCGTTTTCCAATAGATGTTTAAGATATCCATAGCCCTCTTCGGTCATAGAATTATAATCTACAAAGCGGAGCGCAGAGCCGTTCATACAGTATCTCAACCCGCCCTCAGATGTAGGGCCGTCGTTGAATACATGGCCTAAATGATTTTCGCCAGAGCGGCTTTTAATCTCGGTTCCTGTAAAAGCGCTAAATGCGTCTGCGTTTTCAATCAAAACTTCATCTGAAATAGGTTTTGTAAAACTCGGCCAACCCGTTCCCGAATCATATTTATCTGTCGATAAAAACAATGGTTCGCCCGTTATGATATCGACATAAATTCCGACTTCATAATTGTCGTTTAATTCATGCGAGAATGCGCGCTCTGTACCCTCGTTTCGGGTTACATTGTATTCAAGCTCGCTCAAAGTCGACTTTATCACGTCCTCGCTTGGAGCAGGATAGTCTTCCTCGTCGATAAGCTCGTCCTCGGTGTCGTTCATAGCGTTTAGATTTATATGACAGTAGCCGTTTGGATTTTTTTCAAGATAGTCTTGATGGTATTCTTCTGCTAAATAAAAATTATCAAGAGGAGTAACCTCTACCACAATTTCCTCGTCGTACTCATTAGATAAGTCCGTGATTTTATTTTCTATGACAGAAGCATCGCTTTCGTCTACATAGTAAATTCCAGAACGGTACTGCGTGCCGACGTCGTTTCCTTGCTTGTTAAGAGTAGTAGGGTCGACCACCTTGAAAAATTTGTCCAAAAGTTCCTCAAGGCTTACCTGATTTTCATCATATACAACTTTCACGGTCTCGGCATGTCCTGTGTCATCGTACAAAACATTTTCGTATGAAGGATTTTCCGTCTTGCCGTTTGCATATCCAGACACGCTGTCGTATACACCGGCTATTCGTGACATATAGGCTTCAACACCCCAGAAACAACCTCCTGCAAGATAAATTGTCTTGAGATTTTTTTCTTCGACAAGTGCGTTTATATCGGTGATTTCTTCTTTTACTGTGACTGTTTCTTTTTTCATTTCCTCTTTATCCTCACTTTTCGATGTATAGCCCTGTACAGCAAATATTCCTGTCACGAATAACGCGACAATGATAAGTGCGATTATAGATTTTCTTTTTTGCACAATAACACCTCCTTATAAAAATCGTGCAATGTGTATTAGTTTTCCTAAGTTAACTATACGCTTTTTATAGAGGTAAATCAATAGTGATTATTGTTTTTATTTTAACTTTCAGTGTCTATTCTGTGAATAATTGTGGCGTATTTTATGTATTATTTCATCTAAGAAGTAAAACATTACAAGCTGTAATTAAATTTGACTTTTGTCGTAAATTTAAGTGATAACAAACTTAATATTTATATCACCGTTTTCGCCTACAATAATTTGCGAGGCGACTTTTTTTAAAGCTTCGTTGTCAAAATGCTCTTGTGAAATTACGTCAGATATATCGCCAAATAATTTTTCAATCTGTAAATCTTGTCTTTGTCTATTTTCTAAATTTGCATTAAGCAGGTTAATCTTTTCTTGATATTTTTTAATTTTTTTATTAATTTTTTCTGAAGCACCAGATTTTTTAAGCTTTTTTTCTGCCTTACTAGTTTTTTCCAAGAGTTCTTTTAACTGAGCTGTATTCTCTTTTTTAGGGATATATAAATCTCCAAAAACTTCTTTTGCAAAAGCTTTTTTATTATTTAGAATATTTAAAAAATGTTCTTTAAGGTGATTAATCAAATCGCTTTCTAAAATTTTAGTTGAATTTGGGCAAAAATCTTTTCCCTTTGAATTTCTGCCACTGCACACCCAAGAGATAATTACATTTTTATATTCACGCTTGAGTCGTCTAAAACTATAGCCACAACATTTACAGCGAAGGATAGAAGAAAATGAGTTTTTGTTGCTTTGACGGCGATGGGCAAGCTTTAAAGATGTGCAACGACTAGTAGAGATGTTATTTGCTAGCTCAAAGACTTCTTTATCTATTATCTTTAGATTGCTGTTTTTATCAAAGGTTATTCCGGTGTAAATTTCGTTGTGTAAAATTCTGGCTACTGAGTTTTGCGACCATGTGCATTTTCTTTTTGTAAGTATATTTTTTTGATTTAAAAGAGTGGCGATTTTTAAAGCCCCTTGACCGCTGTTTATGTAAAGGTCAAAAATCTGACGAATGACGTCCGCCTCAAATTCATTTAAAATAATCTTTGAGGGGTTTTCGCTTGTTCGGTCGTAGCCATAAATTGAATTTGGAAATTTATAATTCTGCTTTTTCATTTTATCAGTCCTTTCATTTTGACGGTTCTGTTACGTTTATTGTAACGCTCTAACCGTCAAAAATCAAGGATAATTTACAAGTCATGTCAAAGTTTTTTCGTGCTTTAGCTCTTCGTGCTTTAGCTCTTCGTGCTTTAGTTCTTCGTACTTAAGTTTAGTCGCCATTCCTCCCCTTATGTGCCTGCAAGCCTTGTTTGTGTCCAAAACAGATTTAACATCTTTATAAAGACCATAGTTGAACATTTTCAACCGGTGACTGACGTCTTTATGTACAGTGCTTTTGCTTACGCCAAACTGTTTTGCGGCGTTTCTTACGGTGGCGTTATTTTCTACTATATATCTTCCAAGTATCATGGCTCGTTCTTCTACAAAATTAAACATATCAACACACCTTTATATTTAGTCTGTTAATATCTATGCGGCAAAAATCGGTTTAAGTAGTTGAGTTTAATATTTTTTTCGCATAATCAATAAAGAATTCAACAAATTTGCTTGACATTTGAGTTATAAAACTATACGATGTAACTATATGCAAACTTTGAAAGGGGAAATTTTCATGAGAGTTTTATTTATCGACATCGACACACTAAGACCAGACCACATGGGTTGCTATGGTTATGGCAGAAATACGACGCCTTGCATTGACGAAATTGCGAAAGAGGGCGTAATTTTTGACAATTACTATACACCAAACGCGCCATGCCTTCCGTCGCGCGCATGCCTTGCGACTGGCATGTACGGCATACATACAGGCATTGTCGGACACGGCGGAACCGCAGCGGACATGAGGCTTGAGGGAGAACCACGAAGTTTTACGGACACTATATCGGACAACAATCTTTTTAATGTGTTTAGAAACGCAGGTTTTTACACGGCATCAATCAGCACTTTTGCAGAGCGTCACTCTGCTTGGTGGTTTAATGCAGGTTTTAATGAAATGCATAACATGGGAAAAGGCGGTATGGAAAGTGCAGAGGAAGTGACTCCAATCGCATTAAAATGGCTTGAGGATAATGCTAAAAATGACAACTGGTTTTTACATTATCATATTTGGGATCCGCACACGCCATACAGGGCACCCGAAGAATTTGGAAATCCATTTGAAAATGAACCTTTGCCCGATGACTGGATAAATGAGGAAATATTTAAAGAGCACAGGGCACATGTAGGACCTCATAGCTCAAGGGAAATTTCTATGTGGGATGACAATGAAAACCCAATGTATCCAAGACATCCTGGCAGTGTAAAGGATTTAGACGAGTTGAAGTCGTTTATGGATGCATACGACTGTGGCATAAAATTTGCCGACGATAACGTAAAAATGCTTCTAGACGTATTAAAGCAGAACGGTATTTATGAGGATACGGCGATAATCGTGACTTCTGACCATGGCGAGAACATGGGAGAGCTAGGTCTATATGCAGAGCACGCAACGGCAGACCACCCTTGCTGTAACATACCAATGATTATCAAGTGGCCCTCTATGGCAAAAGGAGAAAGAGACGACAAACTTAGACTAAATCTTGACTTAGCACCTACTATGGCAGAACTGTTAGGCCAAGAAAAAAGAGAAAACTGGGACGGAAAAAGCTATGCAAAAGTCCTTAAGAAAGAGGACGACAATGGCTATGAATATGTAGTTTTGAGCCAGTGCGCCCATGTTTGTCAGCGCTCGGTAAGATTTGATGATTACATTTATATAAGAACTGTTCACGGTGGATATCATATGTTTGAGCGTGAAATGCTATTTAATATTAAAGAAGATCCGCACCAAACCAAAAACCTATTAAAAGAAAAAAGAGAAATTGCCGATAAAGGTGCAAGACTTATTTTAGACTGGGAATACGAAATGATGGCAAACTCTACGTCTGATACAGACCCAATGTGGACAGTTATGAAAGAGGGTGGCCCGTTGCACTCTCGAGGAGCACTAAAGTCTTATGTAGATAGATTAAAGGTAACAGAACGCGGAGATCAAATAGAAAAACTTTTGAAAATGTATGAGAGAGATGTAAACTCAAAATATTACAAATGAGAAGGGAAAATAAAAAATGAGTAAAAGACCTAATGTGCTATGGATAATGTCTGACCAACACAGGGCACAGGCACTTGGAATAAACGGGGATCCAAATGTATTTACACCAAATTTAGATAGACTTGCAACAAGTGGAGTTAACCTTACAAGTGCCGTGGGTGGCGTTCCGCTTTGTTGCCCGTTTAGAGGCTCCATGCTTACAGGATTATATCCACACAAGGCGGTTCCGGGGCATGAAATGCGACTCGACCCACAGATGACAACAGTGGCAGATGTATTTAACACGAACGGTTACGACACCTGCTATATAGGAAAATGGCATTTGGACGGATTTGAGGAAAAAAACGGAAGGGCAGCCATGCATATAATACCTCCAGACAGGCGCGGTGGGTTTAAACATTTTACAGGCTATGAAAATAACAACAGCCAGTGGGATTGTTGGGTGCATGGTGGTGAAGGCGACGGCGCATTTCACTATAGACTTGACGGATACGAAACCGATTGCCTAACAGATTTAATGATAGACTACATAGACGATAAAAAAGAAGACGAGGAGCCTTTTTTTGCAGTCCTTTCGGTGCAACCACCGCATAATCCATACATGGCACCCGAAAAATACATGGCAAACCACAACGCAGCTTCTGTTACGTTAAGAGAAAATGTGCCAAGCGTGCACTCAATAGAAAAGCTTGCCAGACAACAACTTGCAGGTTATTATGCAATGATTGAAAACTTGGATTATAATGTGGGTAGAATTATAAAAACTTTAGAAAGAAACAATATGCTTTTTGATACGCACATAATTTTCTTTAGCGATCATGGCGATATGCAAGGAAGTCACGGGCAGTTCCACAAAACTTCGCCTTTTGAAGAATCATTGAGAGTTCCTTTTATAATTTCGGGCGAAAAACCCATGCAATACGACGGAAGAGGCGTCGGAGAAATACCAAATGTGCCTATAAATCATGTGGATATAGCGCCGACTAGCCTTGGTCTTTGTGGAATTGAAGTCCCGAAATTTATGCAGGGCACAGACTATTCCTACCTTAGATTAACCGATAAAAAAAGCCCTGAGTATGTGCCACAAAGTGCATATATTCAGTCAGTAATTCCAACGGGGCATTATGATTCGGTCGACAAACCTTGGCGTGGCGTTGTTACAAATGACGGGTACAAATATGTGTGTTTTGAAAATATGCCGTGGATTATGCACGACTTAAACGAAGATCCATACGAGTTTGTAAACCTTGCACACAACACAAAATACAGACAAAAGCTGATAGAATTAAATGACGAGCTAACAGCCTGGGTGAAAAGCACAGGCGACGAATTTGCCGTGCCAGAGATTTCGTAGTGCAGTGAGGTTTTTATCATAAGTCAAAAGAGGCTATCACAGTAAAATTTTTACTGCGATAGCCTCTTTGTTGATTAATAAACCATAAGCAAATGAACAAGAAGTGCCACTACAAACAGGCTTATAAAACCGCTTATCATGAGCATCAAAGTTTTTGAATAGCCTTTAGGCTCTATTTCGTCCATGTCGTCTAGTTTTTTAATTATTGGGTGTAGTCTTATGTAATACGCCGAGACCGTAATTATTAAGACTATAAGTGAAATAAATTTTGTAAAGTCGCTTGCTGTAAATAAAATCACAATCAGCAAGGCGATAAAGATTAGTTTTGTATTTGCGACCCAATTAGTCAGATACTTTACAAAAAGTTTGTCTTTTTCGCTTTTTTGTAGTTTTGCATAAGCTTTAAATGGTGCCATTGAATTGCCGTACTTGAAAGTAGGCTTAAAATACAGTAGCAAAATATTAGAGCTTTCAAGAAAAATAAAAATTATTATTGCTATATCAAGTATATTCATGTAAATCTCCTAATGTAATATTTCTTAATTATACTGCTATTATCGGGGGTTAGTCAAGCAAAAATTTAATTTTTTGTGAGTTAATAAAAAATAAGTGTTGACAAACTTGCAAGAGTATGTTAAAGTTTTAACAAAGTTACTTTTAGAGAAAAAATTGAAAAAAGTAATTTACTTTTTTGAAAATCGGGGTATAATGAAAGTAGTATTATTTCCCAGCAGTTAAAAGGTAAAATCAAAAAAGAAAAACGAAGGAGAGATGGTCGATTATGTCAAAGAAAAGCTATGAAATTGTAGACGGCGTAGAAAGTTTTAACAAGGCTCTAAGTAGAGTTAGAGAGGCGCAAAAGATTTTTGCGGATTACTCACAAGAACAAGTGGATAAAATTTTTAAGGCAGCAGCACTTGCAGCAAACAAGGCAAGAATACCGCTTGCGAAAATGGCTGTAGAAGAGACAGGAATGGGTGTTGTAGAGGATAAGGTAATCAAAAACCACTATGCATCAGAGTATATTTATAATACGTATAAAGATACAAAAACCTGTGGCATTGTCGAAGAGGACCTTGCTTTTGGAATAAGAAAAATTGCAGATCCTATAGGTGTTATTGGTGCGGTTATTCCGACAACAAACCCTACATCAACTGCGATTTTTAAAACACTTATAAGCTTAAAAACAAGAAATGCTATTATCATAAGCCCACACCCAAGGGCAAAAAATTGTACAATTGCAGCGTCTAAAGTTGTTTTAGAGGCAGCTGTTGAGGCAGGCGCTCCAGAGGGCATTATCGCATGGATAGATGTTCCATCTCTAGAGCTTACTAACCTTGTTATGAAAGAGACAGATACCATACTTGCAACAGGTGGACCTGGCATGGTAAGGGCTGCATATTCATCAGGAAAACCTGCACTTGGCGTTGGCGCCGGCAACGTGCCTGCAATTATAGACAGCACTGCAGACGTTAGAATGGCAGTAAACTCTATCATTCAGTCAAAAACTTTTGATAATGGTATGATTTGTGCATCTGAGCAATCAGTTATCGCACTAGCAGATGTATATAAAGCTGTTAAAGACGAGTTTATTAAAAGAAACTGCTATTTCCTAAATAAAGCAGAAACAGAAAAAGTTAGAAAAACAATTATTATAAATGGCGCATTAAATGCAAAAATCGTTGGACAAACAGCGCATAATATCGCAAAACTTGCAGGAATTGATGTTGCAGAAGATACAAAAATTCTTATAGGTGAAGTTGACAGCGTTGAACTAACAGAAGAGTTTGCCCACGAAAAACTTTCTCCTGTACTTGCAATGTACAAGGCGAAAACTTTTGATGAAGCGCTACAAAAATCAGCAAAACTTATAGAAGATGGCGGATATGGACATACGGCATCGCTTTATGTAAATGTAAATGAAAAAGAAAAACTAGACAAGCATGCACTTTCAATGAAAGCTTGCCGTATAGTTATAAACACTCCATCTGCACACGGCGGTATCGGTGATTTATTTAACTTTAAACTAGCTCCTTCTTTGACTTTGGGTTGTGGCTCATGGGGCGGAAACTCAGTGTCTGAAAATGTTGGTGTAAAACATTTGTTAAATATTAAAACTGTAGCCGAGAGGAGAGAGAATATGCTTTGGTTTAGAACACCTCAAAAAGTTTACTTTAAAAAAGGTTGTATGCCTATAGCTTTAGACGAGCTTAAAACTGATTTGTTTAAAAAGAAAGCGTTTATCGTAACTGACTCTTTCTTATATCAAAATGGCTATACAAAAGCACTAACAGATAAACTTGATGAAATGGGCATTATGTACACAGTGTTCTCAGATGTAGAGCCAGATCCAACAATGGCAGCTGCAAGAGCAGGTGCTAAGGCTATGGAGGCGTTTAACCCTGATGTTATTATAGCATTTGGTGGTGGTTCTCCAATGGATGCTGCAAAAATCATGTGGGTACTATATGAACACCCAGAAGTAGATTTTGAAAATATGGCTATGGACTTCATGGACATTAGAAAAAGAATATACAAATTCCCTAAAATGGGCGAAAAAGCATACTTTATTGCAATACCAACTTCATCTGGTACAGGTTCAGAGGTTACACCTTTTGCTGTTATCACAGACGAAACAACAGGCACAAAATATCCGCTTGCTGATTACGAACTTCTACCAAACATGGCTATTATCGACACAGATAATATGATGAGCCAACCAAAAGGACTTACAAGTGCTTCTGGTATCGACGTTTTAACACATGCTACAGAGGCATATGTTTCTGTATTTGCATCAGAGTTTACAGATGGACCTGCACTAAAAGCTGTTAAGAGCGTGTTTAAGTATCTTCCAACTTGTTATGAAAACGGAAGCGATGTTTTCGCAAGAGAAAAAATGGCAGAGGCGTCAGCGCTTGCCGGTATGGCTTTTGCAAATGCGTTTTTGGGTCTTAACCACTCAATGGCACACAAACTTGGTGCTTATCACCACCTACCACACGGCGTTGCAAATGCGCTTATCCTTACAAATATCATAAGATACAATGCAGTAGAGAGCCCACAAAAAATGGGAACACTTTCTCAGTATCAATATCCTAAAGCTTTTGAAAGATATGTCGAGCTTGCACAATTTGCTGGCATAGTTGGAAAAGATGACAAAGACACATTTGAGAAATTCATTAAAGCCATAGAAGATTTGAAAGCGGCTGTCGGAATCAAAAAGACTATTAAAGATTATGGCATTAAAGAAGAAGACTTCTTGGCAAGCCTTGACGAAATGGTTGAACATGCATTTGACGACCAATGCACAGGTGCAAACCCAAGATATCCACTGCTAAAAGATATTAAAGAATTATATCTATTAAGCTACTATGGTAAATAAGGGAGGAAAAGCTGATGAAACTTGATAATATTATTGCAAAAAGATCAAAAAAGACCATTTATAAAGAAGATAACAATGTAATAAAAGTTTTTAGTGAAGATTATTCAAAGGCAGATATCCTAAATGAGGCACTAAACCTTGCAAGGGTAGAAGAAACAGGCCTTAGCATTCCAAATGTTTTAGAAGTAACAAAAGTTGAGGGAAAATGGGCGATAGTAAGTGAATATGCGCAAGGAAAAACTATGAGAGAACTCATGGAAGAAAATCCACAAAAAGTCGAAGAATACATCGAAATGTTTGTAGATGTTCAACTTGGCATACACGAGAAAAAATCACCACTTTTAAACAAGTTAAAAGATAAAATGCAAAGAAAAATTTCAGAGTCAGGCCTTGATGCCACAATACGTTATGAACTTCATACAAGACTTGAGAGTATGCCAAAACATACAAAACTCTTGCACGGAGACTTCACACCTTCTAACGTGGTTATTAAAGCAGACGGCACAGCCTTTATCTTAGACTGGGCACATGCAACTCAAGGTAATGCAGGAGCCGATGCGGCAAGAACTTATCTAATGTTCTGCCTTGACGGCAAAGAGAAAATTGCAAACTTATATCTTGATATTTTCTGCAAAAAAACAGATACAGCAAGACAATATGTTCAAAAATGGCTGCCAATAGTTGCGGCGTCTCAGCTAGTAAAAGGTAAAGAAAATGAGAGAGAACTTCTAAATAGCTGGGTAAATGTTGTAGAGTATGAATAATTAAAACTTAAATGAGCGAAACAGAGTTTTAAAATGAAAAGGGGCTGTCGTAAATGAGTAAAATCATTTGTGACAGCCCTCTCTTTTTTACCTTTATAAAAAATTAGGCATAAAAAAAGCAAGCTGTAACGGGCTTGCTTTTTTTATGTCATATGTCAAATTGTTCTCAAACTCAAAGTTTAGTAAGTGCAGATTTTACAAAGCCACAGAAAATAGGATGAGGTTTTGTCGGTCTGCTCTTAAATTCAGGGTGAAACTGCACGGCTACAAAGAAATCGTTTTTTGAGAGCTCTATACATTCTACAAGTGTGCCGTCTGGTGAGGTTCCGCTTATTGTCAGGCCGTGGTCGGCAAAGATGTTTCTGTAATCGTTGCTCACTTCATATCTATGTCTATGTCTTTCTTGTATTAAGTCTTCTTCGTAAAGCTCTTTTAGCAAAGTGCCGTCGGAAATTTTGCAAGGATATGCACCAAGTCGCATGGTTCCACCTTTTTTTGTGACAGACTTTTGGTCTTCCATAATGTCTATTACCTTGTGTGTTGCAAACTCGTCAAATTCATGAGATGTCGCACCCTCTAAATTACAAACATTTCGGGCAAATTCCATAATTGCGATTTGCATACCAAGACAAATGCCAAAGAAAGGAATGTTACTTTCTCTTGCAAATTTACAGGCTAAAACCTTGCCCTCTATGCCTCTGTCGCCAAAACCACCTGGGATAAGCACGCCTTGTACGTCAGACAAAAGCTCTTGCGCAGTGCGTTCTGTTACGTTTTCGGAGTCGACCCATTTGATTTTTACTTTGGTGTTATTGTAAATTCCCGCATGATTTAGACTTTCGATTATAGACAAATAAGCGTCGTGAAGCTCTATATATTTGCCGACGACCGCTATATTAACTTCATTTTTAACAGCCTTCATTTTTTCTACCATGTCTATCCATTTTGACATGTCGGGCGCTTCTGATGTTAAATTAAGTTCACGGCACACTACATGGTCTAAGCCGTTTTCGTGTAGCATAAGCGGTGCTTCATATAGATGGGGTAGGGTAATATTTTCTACAACACAGTCTTTTTTTACATTACAAAACAGTGAAATTTTTTCTTTAATTCCCTCGCTTATAGGCTCGTCAGAGCGGGCGATTATTATGTTTGGCGAAATACCAATGCCTCTAAGCTCTTTTACAGAGTGCTGGGCAGGTTTTGATTTATGCTCGTTTGAGCCCTTTAGATATGGTATGAGTGCTACGTGGATAAACAGGCAGTTTTCGGCACCTTTGTCAAGAGAGACTTGTCTTATTGCCTCTAAGAAAGGCTGGCTTTCTATGTCTCCTATGGTGCCACCTATTTCAGTAATTAAAATGTCGGCACCGCTTACAGTGGCGCTTTTATATATAAAATCTTTTATTTCGTTTGTGATATGAGGTATGACCTGTACGGTCTGCCCCAAATATCCACCGCTTCTCTCGCGGTTAATTACATTATAATAAACCTTACCCGAGGTGAGGTTTGAGAATTTATTTAGGTTTTCGTCAATAAATCTCTCATAGTGTCCAAGGTCCAAGTCTGTTTCTGCGCCGTCTTCGGTTACAAACACCTCTCCGTGTTGAAGTGGTGACATAGTTCCTGGGTCGACATTTATATAAGGATCGAGTTTTTGTGCGGATATTTTAAATCCTCTTTCCTTTAACAGTCTTCCCAAAGCGGCTGCACTAATCCCTTTTCCAAGACCTGACACAACGCCTCCTGTAATAAAAATATATTTTTCCATAGTTTTTTACGCTCCTCAGTTTTCGTAAGTTTTAAGTATGTTTTCTGCTATTTCTCTGCGTGACATTCTAGTGTCCATTGCCTTTTTCTCAATAAATCTATGAGCCTCGTTTTCGCTCATTCTAAGTTGAGAGATAAGTATATGTTTTGCCCTGTCGACAATTCGTATATCCTCTATTTTTCTTGTGAGTTTTACATTGGTTTTCTGCATGTTTTTAAGCCTTTTGTGTGTGGCTCTTGCCAGTTTTAAAACAGACCACAAGGCGGATTTGTTAAGAGGTTTTGAAATTGTCATAACGCCAAAATCTTCTACAGATGAAGAAACTTTGTCGTAAATTTCATTTTTTACTATCATTATAACTTGGCTAGTTCCGCTCGAGGCAAGCTCTTTTGCTAGTGTGTCGCCGAGTTCGTTGTTTATCGGGCAGTTAAAAATAAATAAATCAAATTCCGTGCTTGTGACAAGTCTTTTAGCCTGACCACATGATTTTACTGTGGTAATTTTTTTGCAAGAAATTTGTTTTAAGATTTTAGTCATAGCATCAATCCCACTGTCTGAGTGAGAAATTATTAATGCGCTCTCCAAAAATTACCACCTTACCTTATAATTTATCAAAATACTCGCTTATGTAATACTCCACCTTATCCTTAGCCTTTGTATACTCTTTAAATTCGCGTTCCTTTAAATATATAAACTTGCTAAGTAAATTATTATCAACATTTTTTTTAACAAATTTACTGCCATTTGCAAGCTTTATCGCCTCACCTAGATTTTCAGGCAAAGCTGAAAGTTTTTCGGTTACACTTTTGTCGGCGTTATATAAATCAAGGTCTGTGCTTTTGGGGAGTTCCATTTTTTTCTTAATTCCTTCTATGCCTGCCTGAATAATCAAGGAAAAAGCCACATAAGGGTTAAGAGAGGCGTCTGGCGAGCGAAGCTCTATTCTCTCTCTATTTTTGCCTGCAACGGGCACTCTTATAAGTTGAGAGCGATTTTCGCGAGACCAAGAAATATATTTTGGTGCCTCAAAAGCACCTAAACGCTCATATGAATTGTTGGTAGGATTTAAAAATAGTGTAATCTCACGGATTTTGTCCATAATGCCCGCCATAAAATACTGGGCATATTTATAATCTTTCGACTTTGTATCGGAAAATAAATTTTTGCCATCTTTATAAAGTGAAATATTAAGATGCATTCCACTTCCGCTTTTGTCAGAAAAAGGTTTTGGCATGAAAGAGGCGAACAGTCCATTTGCACCTGCTATGGATTTTACTACCGACTTAAATGTTAAAATATTGTCGGCACTGGTCATGGCGTCACTGAACTTGAAGTCGATTTCGTTTTGTCCAGGCCCTTGTTCGTGGTGTGATTTTTCGGGATTTAGGCCCATTTCTTCAAGGCAAAGACAAATTTCACGCCTAATATTTTCTCCCTTGTCCCTTGGGGATATGTCAAGATAACCGCCGTTGTCTATAGTTTTAAGCGTAGGCATTTCGTCTTCGTCTGTCTTAAACAGATAAAACTCGCACTCTGTGCCGAATTTACAGTTTAAACCTAAATCTGCAAGGTCGTTTATTGCATTTTGTAGCATCAATCGCCCATCACCCAAAAATGGTGTCATGTCGGGATTTTTTATATAGCAGTAAAATCTAAGCACTGCATTTGTGTAGGGACGCCATGGCAAAAGTGTGAGCGTTGAGGCGTCGGGGAATAAAAGCAAATCAGAGCTTGACACGTCTGAAAAAGCACTTATTGCGCCTGCATCAAATGATACGCCGTCTGAAAATGCGCGCTCAAGCTCATTTGACATAATCGAAATATTTTTATGATTTCCCATTGGGTCACAAAAGCCTAAACGGACAAATTTGACGTCGTTTTCCTCAATGAAATTAAGTATATTCTTGCCAATCATTATAAACTAAACTCCTTATTAAAATATAAATCGCCCACCAAGTTACAGATGAAATAAAATCTTTTCTAAAAGATACAGTTATCCCCTAATACCACTTGATGAACGTCGTTGTTCCAATATGTTTTTGTCGTGTACTATTTTATAACAAATATAGATTTTTGTCAATTGTAAATTTGAAAATCGCACAAAGTATGGTATAATGCAAAAAAATATATGGAAAGTTGAAATTAAAATGAAAAATAAGTTTATAAATGCAATACTTGAGCAAGGCGTTAATATAGTGAGTGGAGATAAACCATTAATTGTATGTGACACCCACAACAGTGATTTTGCAAGAGAGGTACTGAGTAGAGCATATCAAACTGGCCGCTTGCAGATTTAAAAACTGCACAAGAAAAAGATGAAATAGGAATGAATAAGGAGGATATGCATATAGACCTTGCAATTGGCGACATGGATACAAGCGTAACAGGTATCGGTGAATGTAGTGGAGAAATTGCTATAATAGAAAATGGTATGTGGCACAAAAATATTTTGTAAAAACATATTGACAAAAGCTAAGACATGTGCTAAAATACGTGACATAGACAACAAAGGCGTTGTGAGCTATAAGGCTCGCGACGTCTTTTTTGGTTTTTATTACAAAGGAATTAAACTTCAGCACAGCAAAAGAAACTCGAAAATTTGAGTTTTAATATAAGGAGGCAATTTATTTATGAGTAACAATATCCCAAGTTTATTTGGCAGCATGGTTTTTAATGATTCTGTTATGAGAAACAGACTACCTAAAGATGTGTACAAGGCACTGAAAAAAACCATCGAACTTTCAAAACCACTTGATTTAGCCGTTGCAAACGTAGTTGCTACTGCAATGAAAGATTGGGCGGTAGAAAAAGGTGTAACACACTTTACACACTGGTTCCAACCTATGACAGGCGTTACCGCCGAAAAACACGACAGCTTTATTTCTCCTATAGGTTCAGGCGAAATTATAATGGAATTTTCAGGCAAAGAACTTGTAAGAGGCGAGCCAGATGCATCTTCTTTCCCAAATGGTGGAATTAGAAGTACATTCGAAGCTAGAGGATATACAATTTGGGATATCACATCTTATGCGTTTATTAAAGATAACACACTTTGCATACCTACAGCTTTCTGTTCATATTCAGGAGAGGCGCTAGACAAAAAAACTCCACTGCTTCGTTCAATGGAAGTTGTAAACAAACAAGCCTTAAGAATTTTAAGACTGTTTGGCAACAAAACAGCAAAAAGAGTTAATTCAACAGTAGGCCCTGAGCAAGAATACTTCCTAATTGATAAAGAAGTATATCTAAAAAGACCTGACCTTATGTACTGTGGCAGAACACTTTTCGGTGCGAAACCACCAAAAGGTCAAGAGCTTGATGATCACTACTTTGGAACTATAAAACCAAGAGTTGCAGCCTTTATGAAAGAGCTTGACGAAGAACTTTGGAAGCTTGGCATCATGGCTAAAACAAAACATAACGAGGTAGCACCTGCTCAACACGAGCTTGCACCTATATTTGCATCGACTAACATAGCAACTGACCACAACCAACTTACAATGGAGCTTATGAAAAGTATAGCAGACAGACATGGTCTAGCATGCCTACTTCATGAAAAACCATTTGCAGGCGTTAATGGATCAGGTAAACATAACAACTGGTCGCTTTCAACAGACACAGGCCTAAACCTATTAGAGCCAGGTGAAACACCTTATGACAATGCACAATTTGTCTTATTCTTAGTGGCTGTTATCAAAGCGGTTAATGAAAATCAAGACTTGCTAAGACTATCTGTTGCAAATGCAGGCAACGACCACAGACTTGGCGCAAACGAGGCTCCTCCTGCAATCGTTTCAATGTTCTTAGGAGATGAGCTTACACATATTATCGAATCTCTTGAAAAACAAGAAGAGTATGTAGAGGCTGATAAAGCACATATGGAACTTGGTGTAAATGTACTGCCATCTTTCCCAAAAGATACAACAGACAGAAACAGAACATCACCATTTGCCTTTACAGGTAATAAATTCGAGTTTAGAATGCTAGGCTCAACTTTCTCAGTATCAGGCCCTAACATAGTTTTAAATACTATAGTTGCAGAAGTATTAGAGCAATTCGCTGATGCTTTAGAGATTTCAAAAGACTTTAATAAAGATCTTACAAAACTTGTTAGAAAAACAATTAAAGAAAACAAACAAATTATCTTTAACGGTAATAACTATTCTGATGAGTGGGTAGTAGAGGCAGAGAAACGTGGTCTTCTAAACCTAAAAACCACAGTAGACTCGCTTCCTGAGTTCATTAAAGATAAAAATATTGAGCTATTTGCAAAACACAATGTATTCACAGAGGCAGAAGTGCACTCAAGATATGAAATACTAATGGAAGTATACCAAAAAACTATTCATATCGAAGCTTTAACCTTTATAGACATGGTTAAAAAACAAGTTTTAGAGTCAGCGTTTACATTCCAACAAGAAATGTTAAACCTAATGACTGCTAAAAAATCAAATAATATAGACGCAAGTCTAGAAGAAAAAATCGTAGCAAATTGCTCATATCTAACAAAAGAAATTTATACTCAAATCGAAGAGCTTGAGAGCAAATTGATTTTGACAAAAACTATTGACGATACTTTAGAGCTTGGCAAATTCTACAGAGATACTATCTTTGCTCTAATGACAGAGATAAGAGTAAAAGTTGACGAAGTTGAAACTATGGTACCTAAAAAATACTGGACAGTTCCAACTTATGGCGAAATTTTATACAGTGTAAACTGATAAACTTAATATTTAGCACGAAGAGGTGCATAAAGACGTTAAAATCTTTATGCACCTTTTTTATATTATTTTTTTAATGAAAGGGAGTTTTATTTAATGGAAGTATTAACAGAACTGTACGGAGTATGGTTTCTAATCGGAGCGGCACTTGTGTTTTTCATGCAAGCTGGATTTGCAATGGTAGAAACAGGTTTTACAAGGGCAAAAAATGCGGGTAATATCATAATGAAAAACCTTATGGACTTTAGCATGGGTACCATAATGTTTATTCTAATAGGTTTTACCGTAATGATGTCGGAGGATTATATCTTAGGTCTTATAGGCCTACCTAATTTCCAAATATTTACAGACTATGCAAATTTCCCTTGGTCGGTATTTATTTTCAACTTAGTATTCTGTGCGACTGCGGCGACAATCGTATCTGGTGCTATGGCAGAAAGAACAAAATTCAGCGCATATCTAATTTATTCAGCGGTATTAAGTGCTATCGTTTATCCAATCGAGGCTGGTTGGGTTTGGAACGCACAAGGCTGGCTTTTTGAGATGGGGTTCATAGATTTTGCAGGCTCTGCGGCAATCCACACAGTAGGTGGCGTATCGGCACTTGTGGGAATTATCTTCTTAGGACCACGTCTTGGCAAATATGTTAAAGATAAAAAAACAGGCAAAATTGTGGCAAAGGCTATTCCTGGACATAACCTAACTTTAGGTGCACTTGGTGTATTTATCCTATGGTTTGGCTGGTATGGATTTAACGGTGCGGCGGCAACAACTCTAAACGGCATAGGCGGTCTTGCATCAATCTTTGTTACAACAACAATAGCCCCAGCGGTAGCGGCAGTTACAACAATGTTCTACACTTGGATTAAAAACGGCAAACCCGATGTCTCTATGACATTGAATGCGGCTCTAGCAGGTCTTGTTGGTATAACAGCAGGTTGTGCAACAATGGACGCGATAGGTGCAGCTGTAGTAGGTATAGTTTCAGGTATCTTGGTAGTGGTTGCGGTTGAGTTTATCGACCTTAAACTAAAACTAGATGACCCTGTAGGCGCAGTTGCAGTTCATGGTGTAAACGGAATTTGGGGAACTCTTGCAGTAGGTCTATTTGCGGTAGAAGGCGGACTTCTTTACGGTGGTGGAGCAGACTTGCTTGTAGTTCAAGCTATTGGTTTAGCTGCTATCATAGCGTTCACTGTGGTTACAATGTCAATCACATTTGCAATAATCAAAAAATGTCACGGACTAAGAGTTTCTAAAGAAGAAGAGATGCTAGGTCTTGATACAACAGAGCACGGTCTTGACAGTAGCTATGCAGACTTTATGCCTACTATGCCAATTGAATCTGCTATGGCAGGTACAGCGTCAAAACCACTTGTGGCAACTCCGGTGCAAAAAGCAATTCCAGTTGTCGACAATTCAAACCCAGGCTCAAAAATGACAAAAATTTCTATAATTACAAAACAAAGCAAATTCGAAGAATTAAAATTTGCACTCGAAGCACTAGGCATTACAGGCATGACAGTAACCCATGTTTTAGGTTGCGGAATGCAAAAAGGCTCTCACGAGTATTATCGTGGTGTCGAGGTAGAGGCAAGGCTTTTACCTAAAGTGAAAATTGAAATTGTGGTATGCAAAGTTCCTGTAAGCGCGGTAATAGAAGCTGTTAAAGCGGCACTTTACACAGGCAACATAGGCGACGGCAAAATGTTCATTTACGACGTAGAAAACGTAGTAAAAGTAAGAACAGGAGAAGAAGGATACGACGCACTACAAGACGAATAATAAAAAAACACCCGTGAGGGTGTTTTTTTTATAGTGTAAAGTGAAGAGTGAAAAGTGAAAAGTGGTGGCGAAAATCCTGCGGATTTTTTGATTATAAATTGTAGGGGCGGATTCCATATCCGCCCCCACAATTTTAATTTTGGAATATACAATCAAAACACGCCAAAGGCGTGAACTTTACTTATTAACTAATAATTATTATTTATTAATTACCCTAATTCTCTCCATCGCCTCAATAACATTCTCTCTTGAGCCGAAGGCTGTTAGTCTAAAGTATCCTTCACCCATTTCTCCAAAGCCTGCACCAGGAGTTCCTACTATTCCGACATTTTCAAGTAGGTAGTCAAAAAATTCCCAAGAACCCATGCCGCTTGGGCATTTTAGCCAGATATAAGGCGAGTTTTCGGCACCCACAAACCAGTAAGCTAAATCTTTTAAAGTGTCGGCAATAATTTTTGCGTTTTCCATATAGTATTTCACGTTTTGGGCAGTTTGTGCTCTGCCGTCCTTGCTAAACACAGCCTGTGCGCCACGCTGAATGATATATGGAACGCCGTTGAATTTTGTTGTTTGTCGTCTAAGCCACAGTTTATTTAGGCTTGTGTCACCGCTTACAAGCTCGTGTGGAACTACTGTGTATCCGCATCTTACACCTGTAAATCCTGCTGTTTTAGAAAGAGAGCAGAACTCTATGGCGCATTTTTTAGCGCCCTCTATCTCTAAAATGCTAGTAGGAAGTGTTTTGTCGCTTATAAACGCCTCGTATGCACTGTCAAACAGGATTACTGCGTTTTTCTCTAATGCATAGTCGACCCAAAGCTTAAGCTGTTCTTTAGTGTATACAGAGCCAGTAGGATTGTTTGGAGAACAAAGATAAATTATGTCGCAGTCAACATTTTTGTTTGGCATTGGCAAAAATGAGTTTTCCGCCGTGCCGTTCATGAAGATTATTTTTCTATCAGCCATGATATTCGTGTCCACATAGACAGGATATACAGGGTCAGGGATTAGTACAACATTGTCTTTTGAGAATATGTCAAGAATATTTCCCAAGTCGCTTTTTGCGCCGTCGCTGATAAAGACTTCACTGTTTTTTAAGTCAATATTTTTTTCTTTATAATAATCGCAGACTGCATCTCTTAAAAATGCATAGCCTTGTTCTTCGCCATAGCCTTTAAATGTCTCTTTAACGCCCATTTCCTTTACTGCATTTTCCATGGCGCTTACCACCACTGGAGCCAAAGGCAGGGTTACATCGCCTATTCCAAGTCTTATGATTTTTTTGTCTGGATTTTTTTCTACATAGCTGTTTACTTTTTTTGCGATTGTAGAAAATAGATAGCTGTCTTTTAGATTGCTGTAATATGCGTTTAAGTTCATCTTTCTTCCTCCATTTTAATAATCTATACTTCCATCAAAAACTTTTGTGGCAGGGCCTGTCATAAAAACGGTTTCATCCGTATAATTTATGATTAAATCTCCGCCTATAAGTTTTACTTTTACGTCCTCGTTTTTGTTGCATCTTCCTGTCAAAACCGCCGCAACAACACTTGCACAAGCGCCTGTTCCACAGGCAAGGGTCTCGCCACTGCCACGCTCCCAAACTCTCATTTCAAGTGTGTTTTTGTCTATAAACTTTATAAACTCAGTGTTTACTCTCTCAGGGAAAATCTCGTGGTTTTCAAACTTTGGCCCTAGGTTTATAAGGTCTAAGTCCGATACCTCGTCTAAAAAAGTGACGGCATGGGGATTTCCCATTGATACACAGGTCATCTCATAGACTTTGCCGTCTATTGTAAGTGCATGATTAACCGCTGTGTCCCCGTCTATTTTTACAGGTATTTCACAAGGTGTGAGTATAGCGTCTCCCATATCGACACGAACACTTGAGACTTCGTCATTTTCTATTGTCAAAAAAAGTTCTTTTGTTCCACTTAAAGTTTCTATCGTCATAGGGTTTTTGGTGACTATTTTGTTATCAAACAATAATTTTGCCACACATCTTATCGCGTTTCCGCACATTTTGCCCTCGCTGCCGTCTATGTTAAACATGCGCATTCTTGCATCGTCTTTTTTAGAGGGCATGATGAGGACTATTCCGTCGCCGCCTATACCGAAATGTCTATCAGAAATTTTTACTGCAAGCTCTTCAGGGTTTTTAATGTCCTGTTTAAAACAGTCAAAATAGATATAGTCGTTTCCACAACCTTCCATTTTTGTGAAGTTAAGTGTCATTTTTACTCTCCTTTTTCTAAATCGGATTTTGTAATCTCACTTTTTAGTCCGTCTCCTGTAAAGCAGTTTGTGCAAAAAGCCATACCTGAGTCTTGACACGCTGTTTTTAAGCCTTTTACGCTGATGTAGCCTAAGCTGTCGACGCCGATTTGTTTTCCTATTTCTTCCACACTCATTTTGTTAGCAATCAAGTTTTCTGTTTTGTCTATGTCGGTTCCATAATGGCAAGTAAACTTAAATGGGGGAGAGGAAATTCTCATATGAACTTCCTTTGCACCTGCGGTCCTTAGGGCTTTTACAATTTTTGCACTGGTTGTTCCACGAACTATGGAGTCGTCCACTAAAACTATTTTTTTGCCCTTAACATTTTCGGTAAGGGGATTGAGCTTAAGCCTTACTGCGTTTTCTCTTTGAGCTTGTGTAGGGTAAATAAAGCTTCGACCGATATATCTGTTTTTTACAAAACCAGAGCTCAGCGGTATTCCACTTTCTTCGCTGTATCCAACGGCTGCCTCTAAACCACTGTCGGGCACACCGCACACGAAGTCGGCATCTACTGGATACTCTTTTGCCAAAATCTTGCCCATATTGCACCTTGCGGTGTAAACGCTTAAACCATCTATTTTAGAGTCAGGCCTTGCAAAATACACGTACTCGAATATACAAAGACCGCAGTTTTCATCTTTTTCTAAAAGCTCTACTTTCTCATGAATTATCTTGCCGTTTTCAATAACTACGACTTCACCAGGTTTTACATCTCTTACAAACTCAAAACCACAGGCTTCTAGTCCACAGCTTTCAGAAGCAACAGCCATACCGCTTGCTCCTTTTCCTATACAAAGAGGGCGATATCCGTTGGGGTCACGAACGGCAGTTATCTTGTTTTTACTATTTAAAATAATGAGAGAAAAAGCACCTTTAAACCTTTTGGTAGCCTTTACTATACCCGGCAAAGAATGACCTTCTTTCATGATAGAATATCCTATCAAAGAGGCTATAACTTCGCTGTCGCTTGTCGCGTTAAAGTTTAACCCCTGTGCTGTAAGCTCATCTTTTATCTCTTTTGCATTTATTATATTGCCGTTGTGGGCGGTGGCAATTCTGCCTGTTAGAAATTCGGTTATAAAAGGACCTACATTTTCGCGCACATTTGTACCAGTTGTAGAATATCTGTTATGTCCTACCGCAGCCGTGCTTTTTGGCATTGTGTCGAGTACTTCGTGGGTGAAAACCTCACTCACCAGTCCTATATCTTTGTGGCAGATAATTTTATTGTCGCTTATTGCGGCAATGCCTGCACCCTCTTGTCCACGGTGTTGCAAGGCAAGAAGGCCGTTATAGGTAATACCCACGGCCTCTGTCTCGTTTACACTAACACCAAAAATCGCACACTCTTCATGTAATTTATCGTAGTTAAACATATTTTACTCCATTTATTATAATTAGTCCTTAGCCTATTAGTCCTTCACCATTAGTCTTTAGCCCTTAGCCTATTAGTCCTT
>CAYJIA010000008.1:0-62237 GCA_964370115.1 uncultured Eubacteriales bacterium | reverse complement strand
TGCGGAAATGGTGGTCAAACGGCTAAACTTAGCATTATGTCACAGGATGTGGGAAAGGGTGGACTTTCGGGTACTTTGGAGATTTTTACAGGGTATAAAGACCTAGAAATAGAGCTTATAGACGGCTTTAAGGCGCTTAATCCCAATGTGGAAATTGTCATGAGCGACGGGCTTATAACTGATGATATGGTTGCAGAAGAGATCATTGTTGCAAGTGGTGCGACGCTTGAAAGTTTAAGAACAAGAATGATAAGCGGAGATGCACCCGACCTGATATGGGGGCTTGACATATCGTATAAAGACTTTTTAGGCGGTGAAATGCTAAGGGATATATACGAATTTATCGAGCTTGACGAAAGTTTTGACACCGACGATTATTTTATGAACGTCCTAGAGGCTATGGAGGTAAAAGGGCGTCTACCCGCAATGCCACTGACGGTGGGGTTTAGGTTGATGAGATTTAACCTAGATGTCCTAGAGGCTGTCGGAATGACAGAAGATGATATAGATGTGGTCGACTATAACTTTCTTATCGACACTTATTACAAGGTAAAGGAAAGCGAAAAATTACCCGAGTTTGAGGCGATTAGAATGGGAAAAGAGAATAACATTATTGAGGCGATACCCTCGATATATATAGAAGTAGATTCAAAAATTGACTTAAACGAGCTTACAGCCGATTATCAAAGCGAAGAATTTATTGATTTTTTAGAGAAAACCATCTCATATGATGGCAAAAATGATTATACAAGAGATGAACATGGTCAGTATCTTGAAAGTGATGAAGAACCTTTTGAGGACAATAGATTTTTGATTAATATGAATCTAGACATTCACCCTTTAGGTATACGTACAGCAGTAAATGAGTACGATAATACCTCGGATTTTTATCCAATATCCGCATCGAATGGTAAAGTGTTTACCTCTGTAAACACGCTTGCAATACCAACAAATGCAAAAAATCCGTCGCTTGCATGGGAGTTTATCAAATACTGCATCTATGAAAGTGAAAGCGTAGGCTCATTGGTGCTTTCAAAAGAAATGATTGCAGGGAAAGGGCAGTGGAACGGCGACAGGTTTTTTGGCGGTATACCAGTAAATAAAAATAACTTTAGAAAGTATTTTGACAAGGCGCTTTTACTTTATTCGGACGAAATAAAAGAAAATTTCTTTGAAAATATTGAGGGGATACTAGAAAGAGAGTTATTTGTACCCAGCGCATCGGCATTTATGCTAGACCTGCAATACAAAACGATACTCGACTATTACGACGGCTTAATGAGCGCCGAAGACTGCGCAAAGGCACTACAGGATAGGATAGATATATACTTTGGCGAACTTAGCTAAAATAAAAAAGGAACGACTTTTGCATTGTCGTTCCTTTGTTTTTAAAATTGTATAACTGTCAAATCAAGGGAAACCCCCGACGAGGGTTTCCCTCTTGAAATGTCCACTGGACATTTCAATTCACCCTTCCTGCGTTTTTGAAAGTATTGGATTTCGCTTTCTGCGGAAAACGACTTAGGACGCAGTCCTAAGGACCTGCAATTTTTCGAGAAAAATTGAGTAAAGCTTTTAAATAAAAATCCGAAGGATTTTCGCCATCACTCTTCACTCTTCACTTTTCACTTAGAACGCACTAATACGTTCTAATCAAATACTCGTAACAATCAGCGATATCGCCGACAGTCCTAGCATTATTATAATAAATTTCTTTGCCATTTTCTCGTTGATTTTTGTTGAAAAGAAAAGTCCTAGTCCAAAGCCTATCGCCATAACGGGCATTAGCATCAAGGCGGTTTGAAGTATTTCTATGTTTATAATTGACATTGCGGTGTATAAAATCAGTCTGCAAATATTTTCTACACCGAATACAAAGCATAGATTGCCTTTAAACGCCTGTGAGTTTTGTGTTGTTTTTCCAAAATAAGAGGCAAGCATTGCGCCAATTCCGAAAAGTCCACAAAGTATACCAGATAAAATCGCAATTATAAGTAAGGTTGCCTTATGTGGCTTTTTAATTTTTGTTCGGTATTCACCCATCAACATATCGATAGACAGATAAAGCACAAAGAAGCCGAAAAAGATTTTAATAATATCTACATTTACATATTTTAGTAGTAGGGCACCTGGAACAAGACCTGCAACTAGTATTAAAATAAGTGGGATACATTGTTTGTATTTAATTTCTTTTCTGTTTTTAATAACGAAGTAGAAGTTAGAGGGCAAGCCTAAAACTACTTCGATGGGGCTAATGTTTGCGTTACTTCCTGCAAAGCTTAGGGCGGTGCTAAATACAAGAGTGTTTGCAAAACCACACATTCCTTTTATTATGTACGCCACAAGTGCGGCGCCTATCATTAATGCTATGGGCATTATACGTTAAACCTAAATAAAATGACATCTCCGTCTTGTACCACATACTCTTTACCCTCAGAGCGTACAAGGCCTTTCTCTTTTGCATTTGCAATGCTTCCGCATTCCACTAAATCGTTATAGGCTATAGTCTCTGCTCTGATAAATCCACGCTCGAAATCTGTGTGAATTTTACCCGCGGCACCTGGCGCCTTTGTTCCTCTTGTAATAGTCCAAGCACGAACTTCTTGTTTGCCTGCTGTTAGATAAGAGATAAGTCCAAGTAGGCTATAGCAAGCGTTTATGAGTCTGTCAAGGCCTGACTCAGTTAGACCCATTTCAGATAGGAACATAGATTTTTCCTCGTCGTCCATACCAGAAATTTCAGCCTCTATTTGTGCACAAATTGGAAGTACTACTGCATTTTCATTTTTTGCAATTTCTTTAATCCTGTTAAATCTTTCGTTTGTCTCGACGTTATTTACAAAATCGCTCTCGCTCATATTTGCAGCATAGATTATTGGTTTGTTCGTAAGTAGGTTAATTGTGCTTAAAATTTCAGCTTCGGTTTCATCGCACTCCACACTTCTTGCAGATTTTCCACTGTCTAGGGCGTCTTTAACTCTCTCTAAAAATTCAAGCTCTGTCGCCAAACCCTTGTCGGCTTTCATGCCTTTTTTTGTCTTGTCTATACGGCGGTCTAAAACGTCCATGTCGGACAAAATAAGCTCCATGTCTATGGTTTCTATGTCTCTTGAAGGGTCGACACTGCCTTCTACATGGATAATATCATCATCTTCAAAACATCTTACTACGTGGACGATTGCGTCTACTTCTCGGATGTTTGATAAAAATTTATTGCCAAGACCCTCGCCTTTAGAGGCGCCTTTTACAAGACCTGCAATGTCAACGAACTCAATAGAAGCAGGAGTTACCTTGTCTGGCTCGTAAAGTTCTGTCAGTTTGTCCAGTCTGTAATCAGGAACTGCAACCACGCCTATATTTGGGTCGATGGTGCAAAATGGGTAGTTTGCAGACTGTGCGCCTGCGTCTGTAATTGCGTTAAACAATGTGCTTTTTCCTACATTTGGAAGTCCTACTATTCCCAGTTTCATAAATTTAATTCCTCTTTCGTTATTATAATATTGTTTTATTTTCTTCAAGATTTGATAGATATGCCTCTATAATATAGCGCGGTCTGCGCTTTACTTCGCTGTAGATTTTTCCGACATAGGTTCCGACAACTCCTAAACATAAAAGCTGTATACCGCCTATAAGCCAAATAGATGCCACTGTCGCAGTCCAACCTGCCACAGTCACGCCCATAAAGTATGAGATGAGTGCGTATAAAAGTCCTAAGACGCTGAGTATGGAAATTAAAATGCCAAAATGTGATATGAGCTTTAAAGGTTTTACACTAAAAGAAGTTATGCCGTCTGCGGCAAATGATAACATTTTTTTAAACGGATATTTCGATTCGCCCGCAAATCTGTCGTGCCTGTCGTAATATACGCAGTCGCTTTTGAAGCCTATAAGAGGAACTATACCCCTTAAAAATAGGTTAACTTCGGAAAAATCAGCAAGCGCCTCGAGTGCATCTTTACTCATTAATCTGTAATCTGCGTGGTTAAAAACTATATCTACACCTAAAAATTTCATTACCTTGTAAAAACTTTCGGCAGTAAAGCGTTTGAAAAATGAGTCTTTGTCTCTCTTTTTTCTTACGCCATAAACCACTTGACAGCCCTCATTATACTTTTCGACAAAGCCGTCTAAAATTTCGATATCATCTTGCAAGTCGGCATCAAGGCTTATTGTAAAGTCACAGTGCTCTTTTGCCGTCATAAGTCCAGACAAAAGTGCGTTTTGGTGACCACAATTTCTTGAAAGCTTCAAACCTTCGATACATGTATATTTTTTGTGTAGCTCGTCTATGATGTCCCATGTTTTATCACGACTTCCATCGTCGACGTATAATATACGACTTTTATCGCTTACAAGGCCTTTTTGTATCATGTTAGCAAGCTTTGTCATGAGTCTCTTGTTTGTCTCGTTTAGCACTTCCTCTTCATTATAACAAGGTACTACTAAATACGCTGTGTTCATAAATTCTTAGTCCTCCTTATGCGCTGTTGTTTTGGGTTTAAGTTTATTGCAAAGAAAAATATATATTAAAATGGCAAAAACGCTTGACAGTGTAACTATAATGCCGATATCAAGCCCTGGTGTGTTGTAGGAAAATTCAATGCTGACATTTTCTCCAGCAGGAACTTTTATAGACATAAATCCTATGTTTACTCGATAAATTTCTGTGCTCTCTCCGTTTACTTTAGCACTCCAGCCGTTTTCGTATGGAACACTAAAGAAAATAAATTCTTCATTGTCAAAACTTGTTTGCGCCTTAAATCCAGTATTTGTATACTCAAAACTATCTGCTGTATTTAGGGCTTTTTCAGTGCAAACGGCACGATAGTCAAAAGTATGTGCACGTATGCTTGTTGTGTCATACTCAGTAAGCAAATCAGTAAAGCTTTCTTCCATGTCGTCGTCAATAATTAAGGCTTCAAGCATTGCGAGTTGTCTCTGAGATTCTGTAAGCTCGTCGGCTATGCTTTTTGTTAGATAATGCTCATAGGTAAAGCCCATTGAGATGAAGTAATTATTTTTGTAAACATCGAAGCCACTTACGCTTTCGACAAATTCAAAACCGTCCATTCTTGGTTGGTCCTTGTCTTCTTCGTTTGAAAAATAGTCGCTGTCATATTGCTCGTCAAATAAATATTCAACAGAGGTCAAGGCTCTTATGGCGTATTCGGTAACATCAGGACGAGAGCCTACGTCACGCTGCACACCTACATAGTCATAATACTCCATAATAGATCCCGGTACTATGCTATGAAAGGCTTGAATAGTATGCATTTTTAAATACATACCGCTGTTGTCGAGTGATTCATAAAAATCGACTCTCGCGTCGTCAGACGAATAGACTTGTAAGTCTTCTCTGCCGTCTATTAGGTTCGGTATAATATGGTCATAAGGGCTGGAACTTTGAGTTTTGCCCGACACCATAAAGTATATTCCATAAAAAACAGTTATACACGAAAGTGCAATACAGGTTTTTTTCACAAATGCCTCATGGTCTTTTCGGTAATAAACAAAAAGATAAGTCAGCACCGCTAGTGAAAATAATGCTATTGCAACATATGCCCAGTAGCGCTCTATGTAGGCGTAAAGCCCGAAAGTCAGAGTCTCTACTCCGTCGACCTCGTTTAAATCAGGGGTAAATCCTACTGCTACTGCAATACAAATTGTTATAATCGATGTGTATTTTATAGAGGTTTTAAAATCTGCACGCCTGTCCTCAAGGGCTAAAACCGTGGCCAGTGCAGTTATTAAGGTGAACATATAAAACCAGCGCGCATAGTAAGAGGCGTTGAACATTTGGAAAGCAGAGTTAAGTCCTGGAACCAGTGCCATCAATATGCAGATAAATAGTAGCTTTTTTGCCCAATGTCTTTTTCTTATCCTCAAAAAAGCTATAACGCCCGTCATGCTAAACAGTGGAAGCCATGCACCAATGGACGCCCATTTTGAACCCGAGTCGGGTGTGAAATTCGGTCTAGCGGCAAGGTCGGGTGGGAAGAAGAAAGATGTTATAATATGTAAATAACGCTGAGTGCTAGAGTACAAAACTGCATTCCAGCCGTTTATAGGGTTTGATACCCTATAATTTTGTGTAATGGTAAGTATTGAGGGTAAAAGTAAAATCATAGAGGTCAAAAATCCTAAAACTGCCTCTAAAAACAGCAGTAGAAATTCTTTGACAGTGATTTTATAACTCTTTGTTATAAGTCTTAAGAAGAAATAAATTAAAGTGAATACGACTTGTCCCACAAAGAAATAGTAATTTGCAAGACAGCTAAGACCTACAACAATGGCAAAAAGCCCACGTCTTTTATTAAAGACAAATTCGTCAAGTGCATAAAGCATTAGAGGGAAAATAACTATCGCTTCGTGGAAATGATTGAAAAACACATTGTAGACAGAAAAGCCTGAGAATGCATAGAGTATTCCACCGATTAATGCATAGTTTAAATCCTTAACATATCTCTTTAAAAATAAAGCCGAGGTCGCACTGGCACAGCCGAATTTTAATATTAAAAGCGGTGCCATTAAATAGGGGAGAAAATCATTTGGAAATGGAATGGTCAGCCAAAAGAAAGGACTACCAAGAAGATAGAAAGAGTAAGAACCAATAAAGTTAGCTCCCAAATCGGTGTAGTCGCTCCAACCAAAATTTCCCCAGCGCACGGCGTCGTGGGCAAGTTGATAAAAAGGAACTTGCTGTACATTAAAGTCGCCGTAAAAGAAGAACCGTCCGCCGTCTGAAATAATCAAAGGTATAAATATTATAAATGATAAACTAAGCCCCCATAAAAAGGCTTTTAATATAAACATTTTTGTGGATTGGTTTTTAAGCAAATGATGAAATGTAGACATAATACCTCCTAAAAATCATATATCGTAAATTATACCATAAGTTGACACAATAATAAAGAGAAAATTTCTGTACCGCGTTAATTTAACTTGTTGAAAAACATTGTGTTTTTGTGTATAATAAATATGTATGAAATACTGGAGGGATATAGATTGACACATTTTTATGCAATGCTTTCAAGAATGAGATATATAAATCGCTGGGGGCTTATGAGAAATACCAGAGACGAAAATATAAGTGAACACAGTCTGGAGACGGCGATTATAGCGCATGCATTGGCGCTTATTGGAAATAAAAGGCTAGATAAAAATTATAATGCTGACAGGGTTGCAAGCCTTGCAATGTTTCACGATGTTACAGAAATTATTACAGGCGACTTGCCAACACCGATAAAATATCACAATCCAAAGATAAAAACAGCCTATAAAGAGGTAGAAAAGTTGGCGGTTTTAAAACTTGTAGACATGCTACCCGAGGACTTAAAAGAGACTTACGAGGAGATTTTGTCAATTTCTAAGGAAGAGGATAAAATTTATAAACCGCTTATTAAGGCGGCGGATAAAATATCGGCGGTTATTAAATGTATAGAGGAAAAGAAGTCGGGAAATATGGAGTTTGACAAGGCGAGGCAAAGCCTTATAACGGCAGTAAAAGATTTAAACTGTGAGGAAGCGAATATTTTTATTAAAGAGGCATTAGGTTCGTATGAACTTACGCTTGATGAATTGGAATGAGGGTATAATTTGAAAATAGGAAATATAGAAATAAAGGGAAAAGCGATACTTGCCCCGATGGCAGGTGCGACAGACGCGGCATACAGGCATATTTGCAGTGAATTTGGAACAGCCTTTACAGTTACAGAAATGGTAAGCGCAAGGGCGGTGCAATATAACTACAAAAAAACTAGTGAACTTTGCGACTTAACGCTTGATAAAAGACCTGTGGGTATACAAATTTTTGGTGACGACCCGTTAATCATGGCAAAGGCTGCAGAAAAAGTAATGGAGCAAAACCCTAGTTTTATAGACATAAATATGGGATGTCCAGTGCCAAAAGTCGCAGGAAATAACTGTGGCAGTGCGCTTATGAAAACACCCGATTTGTGCGGCAGAATAGTCGCGTCTATAAAAAGGGCAGTGGACGTTCCCGTGACTGTCAAAATGCGAAAGGGTTGGGATGAAAACAGCGTAAATGCGGTGGAGGTCTCAAAATACTGTGAGGAAGCAGGTGCCGATGCAATTTGTGTCCACGGTAGGACAAAAGTGCAAATGTACAAGCCCTATGCGGATTGGTCAATTATAAAGGCAGTCAAAAACGCAGTAAGCGTGCCTGTAATAGGAAATGGTGACGTCGTAGATGCTTTGTCGGCATCTAAAATGATAGGAGAAAGCAACTGTGATGCAGTCATGGTAGGCAGGGCAGCGCTTGGAAATCCATGGATTTTCTCTGAGATCAACGCATATTTAAGAGACGATTTAAGAATTTTACCAGAGCCACCACTTTCGTCAAAAATTATTACAATACAAAAGCATATTTCGCTTATGTGTAAGCTAAAGGGTGAGCAAAGAGCAATGCGCGAAGCCAGAAAGCACGTCGCATGGTATATACATGGCATGAAAGGTGCTGCGGAATTTAGAAGAAGAAGCGGAAGTCTTGAAACTTTAGAACAACTCGACCTGCTTTTAAAAGATTTATTTATGTACAATAAGCAGGAGGAAGAAATTTAATGAATGCAAGAAGTAAACTTGGGACAGAGAGAATTGGCAAATTGCTCATAAGCCTTGCCATCCCTACAATTATAGCTCAAGTTGTAAATATGCTTTACAACATAGTAGACAGAATTTATATAGGAAGAATGCCGGACTCTAGCCTTGCCTTGTCAGGGCTTGCGGTGGCACTTCCTGTTATTACTATAATCATGGCTCTCACCCAACTTTTTGGTATAGGTGGTGCACCACTTGCCGCAATAAAAATGGGACAAGACGATAAAGAGGGCGCAGAGAAGATACTGGCTAACTCATTTTCCAGTCTAATAATAAGTGGTGTGATTATCACGATTATAGTATTTTTCTTTGCAGAACCGATACTTTATCTGTTTGGCGCAGACGACACAAACATAAGTTATGCCGTGTCGTATATAAGTATTTACAGCATGGGTACCATATGTGTTCAAATTGCGTTTGGTATGAATGCATACATAAACACTCAGGGAAAAACCAAAATAGGAATGGCGACAGTTGTAATCGGTGCGGCACTAAACATTGCACTTGACCCTTTGTTTATATTTGTGTTTGACATGGGTGTACAAGGTGCGGCTCTTGCGACGGTTATTTCTCAAACTGTCTCGGCTATTTGGGCACTAAAATTCTTTTTTGGAAAAGGCAGTGCTATTAGAATTAGAAAAGAATTTTTAATACCTAAATTTAAAATTTTGTTTTCAATAATGTCACTGGGTATCTCACCATTTATAATGAGCACGACAGAAAGTCTTTTGCAAATTACATTTATAAATCAACTTTCGCAGTTTGGCGGAACTATGGCGGTGGGTACTATGGCGATACTTTTAAGCCTTTATCAAATGATAACTTTCCCAATAAACGGATTTTGTCAGGGTGCTCAGCCAATAATGAGTTTTAACTATGGTGCGGGCAATTTTGAAAGGGTGCGAAATACATTTAAACTTACATTTAAAGTTTGTGTAATAGGTGCGTTTTTAGGAGTTGGAACAATACTCGTTTTTGCCGAAACCTTTGTTTCTATGTTTGCAACAGACCCAGACTCAATAAGGTTTGCGACTTGGGCTTTAAGGGTTTATCTAATGGGCGGACTCACATTTGGTATGCAAATGTGCTGTCAACAGTCATTTATGGCGCTAGGACAGGCAAGAAACTCGCTGTCTATGGCGATATTTAGAAAAATAATACTACTTATCCCACTCCTTTACATTTTGCCAGCGACAATTGGAACAACACAGTTTGCGGCGGATATGGCGCAGTCGATATCTGACCTTGTAATAAATGGCGGAGCAGTGTTTGCGGTATTTTTAGCGGAGTCGATATCAGACGTGTTAGCGGCAGTAACGACAACTATCTTGTTTATGGTATTTTATAAGAGAAATTTAAAAGACAGAATTTAATTTGGAGGATTGCTATGAAATTATTAGTGCTTGACGGCAACAGCATTTTAAACAGGGCGTTTTATGGAATAAAGATTTTGACCACAAAAAACGGTGAGTTTACAAATGCGATTTACGGATTTTTAAATATACTTGAAAAAATTAAAGATGAAACCACTCCCGATGCCGTAGCCATAGCATTTGACTTAAAAGCACCGACATTTAGGCATAAGCGTTATGACGGCTACAAGGCAAATAGAAAAGGTATGCCGGCGGAGCTTGCCTCGCAGCTTGCACCATTAAAAGATTTGCTTACAGCTTTTGGTTATAAACTCGTAACTTGTGAAGGATACGAGGCGGACGATATACTCGGAACTTTGTCAAAGGTATGCGAAAACGAAGGACATAGCTGTGTTATTGCAACAGGAGACAGGGATAGCCTGCAACTTGTGTCCAGTGCTACTACGGTAAGACTCGCCTCGACAAAATTTGGACAGTCTGTGGTTACCCTTTACGATGAGGATAAAATCATGGAGGACTATGGTGTCACGCCTCAGGCGCTTATCGACATTAAGGCAATACAAGGAGACAGCTCGGACAATATCCCTGGAGTTGCCGGAATTGGTGAAAAAGGCGCAAAAGAACTTATAACAAAGTTTAATAGCCTTCAGTATATTTATGAAAATTTAGAAGAACTCGATATTAAAAAAGGCATGAGGGAAAAGCTTATAAACTCAAAAGACAATGCGTTTTTAAGCTATGAACTCGGCACGATTAACAGGGAAGCACCGGTCGATTTGGATATTAATTCTTATGTGCAAAAGCCTATGGATAAAGACGAAGTTTCAAAAATCATGGTGCGACTAGAGCTGTTTAAACTCATGGATAAACTTGGTGTGAATTCTACTGTATCGACAAGTGAAGGGGCAGAAGATGTTAAAGAAGTTTTGTGCGAAGTAAAAGAATTTGACCATGCATTTACAGTTTTACCTATGTTAGAAGACAGCGGTGAGGCGTATTTTCTCAGTGAATTTGAAGACGGTAAAGTAAAAGCTATGTATTTTGCAATGAAGAAATTTATTGCGGTTATAAATCCTACTGATTTATTTATAAAGGAATTTTCAAATAATGAAAATATAAAAAAATATAGCCACGACGTTAAGGCTTTTTGTAAAATAGCAGGCGATGTAAAAGGGATTGAACTTGACACGGCTATCATGGCATATTTGCTAAATCCTTCTGCCACGGGATATGAATTAGAAAAAGTAGCAATGCAGTACGGTATAGGCTTACCACAAAATGATAATGAGTTTGTCAAAAACTGCCATGCACTGCCGAAACTCGTGAAAGAACTCATGGCAGAGATTAAGAAAAACAAGCAAGGAAAGCTTCTAAGTGAAATAGAAATGCCACTTGTAAAAGTCTTGTCCGACATGGAAAATGTTGGGTTTAAGGTGGACGGCGAGGGTATAAAAGAATTTGGCGAAAATTTAAAAGTGAAAATCGATGAGCTACAAAAGAGTGTAATGGAAGAAGTCGGCTTTGAATTTAATCTAAATTCACCAAAACAACTGGGCGAGGCTCTTTTTGATAAAATGGGCCTGCCACACGGCAAAAAAACCAAGACAGGTTACTCAACAAATGCTGATATTTTAGAAAAATTAAAATTTGAGTATCCGATTGTAAACGATATTTTAGAGTACAGAACGCTTACAAAACTTAACTCAACTTACTGTGAGGGGCTTTTAAAAGTTGTAAGAGAAGATGGCAGAATACACTCGACATTTAACCAACTTGAGACGAGAACGGGTAGAATTTCGTCTACCGAGCCTAATTTGCAAAATATTCCAGTAAGAACCGACTTAGGTCGTGAGCTGAGAAGATTTTTTGTGGCAAAAGAGGGGCATGTATTAGTTGGTGCCGACTACTCTCAAATCGAGCTTAGAGTGCTCGCAGATGTGTCAAAGGACAAGGTGATGTGCGAGGCGTTTAAAGATGGCAAGGACATTCACCGCTCGACGGCGGCAAAGGTGTTTAACATTCCCGAAGAGATGGTAACATCAAAAATGCGTAGCAGTGCCAAGGCTGTAAACTTTGGTATAGTTTACGGAATAGGTGCGTTTTCGCTCTCTCAAGACATAGGCGTTACAAGGTTTGAGGCTGAAAACTATATAAATGAATATCTAAAAAACTTCTCAGGCGTTGCAAGTTATATGGATAATGTAATTGCAAAGGCAAAAGAAGACGGATATGTAGAAGATATATTTGGAAGAAGAAGATATTTACCAGAGCTTAAAAGCAGTAATTTTAACATGAGGGCGTTTGGCGAAAGAGTTGCAAGAAATATGCCGATTCAAGGAGCAGCCGCCGATATAATAAAAATTGCCATGATAAAAGTGTGGGAAGCGTTAAAGGAAACAAATGCAAAGCTGATACTTCAAGTGCACGATGAACTTATAGTGGAGTGCCCCATAGATGAAGCCGAAAATATACAAAAACTTCTAAAAAAAGAAATGGAAGAGGCCGTTAATTTATCTGTTCCCATGCTCGTAGATGCAAATGTGGGACAAAACTGGTATACGGTGAAAGGTTGAGGAACTTATGAATTTTTCTTGTCCTAATTGTGGGGAAGATTTAAAACAAAATGCAAATGGTTTGAGTTGTGGTAATAATCATAGTTTTGACTTTGCAAAACAAGGCTATGTGCATCTTTTGATGTCAAATAAAATGAACTCGAAACTTCCAGGTGATACACCAGAAATGGTAAGGGCAAGACGTAGTTTTTTAGAAAAAGGATACTATGACCCCTTTGCCGAAAAACTTTGCGACATAGTCGACAATTTATACGAAGACAAGAAAATCTCTATACTTGATGCAGGCTGTGGTGAGGGTTATTATACATCAAGGCTTGCAAGGGGCAGTAGAGAAATTTTAGGCATAGATATTTCAAAATCGGCAGTGAAACTTGCCGCTGGAAAATACAAAGGTATTAAGTTTGCCGTTGCTAGTTTGTTTGGAATTCCTTTAAAAGACGCTAGTGTGGATTTGCTTGTCAATATATTCGCACCGATTGTAGAAACAGAGTTTTTAAGGGTTTTAAAGAAAGACGGTTATATGATAATCGCAGTGCCTGGCGAAAAGCATCTTTGGAGTATGAAAGAAATTCTTTATGAAAACCCATATGAAAACGAGAAAAAACACACGGAATATGAGGGGTTTGAGTTTGTTGACAGAATAGATGTGCAGAAAAACATTACCCTAAACGATGGTGAGAGTATATGGGAGCTGTTTTCTATGACACCTTACTACTGGAAAACGGGAATAGAGGGCTCAAATAAACTAAAAAATATTGACACACTTGAAACGAAAATACATTTTGATTTTTTAATTTACAAAAAGAGAGGTTAAAATTTTGAATATTTTATTTGTTTGTACGGGAAATACTTGTAGAAGTCCCATGGCTGAGGGGATTTTTAGAAAAATACTCGATGAAAATAATATAAAAGACATAAGTTGTGAAAGCGCAGGTTTAAGTGCTGTTCCACTAGAGCCCGCAAGCAAGTTTGCGGTAGATGCTTGCTCTGAAATTGACATTGATATTAAAGATAAGAGGGCACAAATTTTTGCAACGAGACATGTGGAAGACTACGACTGCTATTTTACAATGACTGAAACTCATGCATACATATTGCAACAGGCTGGTGTGGTTGCGGACAAAATTTTTGTTCCAGAAACAGTGCCAGATCCTTATGGTGGAACCTTGAATGACTACAGAAGATGCAGAGATCATCTAGAGAAGATACTGATAGAATTTTTTCCAAGACTTTTAAAAATGGTGAAATCAAATGGAGTTTTGTAGGCTTTTAGATAAACACGTAGACGGTGTTTTTGAGATAGAAAAAGAATGTTTTTCAAACCCTTGGCCTTATGAGGGCATAGTTTCGGAAATTAAGAATGAACACAGTGTATTTATTGTTTGTGTCGAAAAAGAAAAAGTTTTTGGGTATGCAAGTATGCACGTGGCTTTTGGAGAATGTTATATTAACAATATAGCCGTGACAAAATCGCTTAGGAAAAAGGGAATAGGGGAAAAACTTTGTAATTTGCTCATAGACGTAGCAAGGGAAATAAAGGCTGAGTTTATAACTCTTGAAGTGAGGGCTAGCAACGAAAACGCCATAAATTTATATAAAAAATTGAAGTTTAAAACACAGGGCGCAAGAAAGAATTTTTATGAAAATCCAACAGAGGATGCCCTGATTATGACAAGAACGGAGCTTTAAGACGATGTTAATATTAGCGATAGAATCATCTTGTGACGAGACGGCGTCGGCAATTATTGAAGATGGCAGAAAAGTGCTGTCTTCGGTCGTTGCCTCTCAGATAGAAGAACATAAGTTATACGGTGGAGTTGTGCCCGAAATTGCCTCGAGAAGACATAGTGAGTGCATTTCATCGGTAGTTGAGGAAAGTTTAGTAAAGGCTGATTTAAAACTCTCTGACATAGATGCCATAGCGGTTACTTATGCGCCGGGGCTTATAGGCTCGCTTTTAGTTGGGGTGAATTTTGCAAAAGGCCTTGCATTAGCAAGTGGAAAACCTCTTGTTCCAGTACACCATTTAAGAGGGCATATAGCTTCTAATTATCTGTGTTATGAGGACTTGAAGCCTCCATTTTTGTGCATGGTGGTCTCAGGTGGACACACTCATATTATCGAGGTAGAGGACTACACAAAACTTCATATAATAGGAAGAACCTGCGACGATGCAGCTGGAGAGGCATTTGACAAGGCGGCAAGAAGCATGGGGATGCCATACCCTGGCGGTGTGATGCTTGATAAAATTGCTGAAACGGGAGACAGTACAGTCTTTAAATTCCCAAGACCGTCCGTAGACGGAAGACCATACGATTTTAGTTTTTCAGGGCTTAAGACTTCTGTTATCAATATTATTCACAATGCAAAACAAAAGGGTGAAGATATAAATATTCCCGACCTTTCGGCGAGTTTTAGACATGCAGTTGTGGACTGTCTTGTGACAAGGCTTTCAAAAGTTGCAAAGGACAAGGGCTATGAAAAAATAGTTATAGCAGGCGGTGTTTGCGCAAATTCGCACTTAAGACGTGTGCTTAAAAGCGAGTGCGAAAAAAACAAATGGGAGCTTTATATGCCCGATATATCTTTGTGCGGCGACAACGCAGCCATGATAGGTTCGCAAGCGTACTACGAATATCTAGATGGAAACATAGCAAAAACAGACCTCAACGCAAGAGCGCAAAGATCTGTTGATTTAGGATGAGAAAAGCTTGCAAATACCTTAGTACTTAGCAGTACACGGGTGTTTGCAAGCTTTTTAGTTTTAATTAGCGAAAAAATATTCCATTGCATTATTGTAACAGATATCGCATACGATTTTACCTAAAATCTCAAAGTCGCATGGGAACTCTCCGTTTTCAACCAAGTCGCCTAAGAAATTGCAGAGTATACGTCTGAAATATTCGTGTCTAGTGTAAGACAGAAAACTTCTGGAATCTGTGAGCATTCCTATAAAGGTCGAGAGTAGTCCCGAATTTGCAAAGGATTTTAGCTGTTTTTCCATTCCGTCTTTATGGTCATTAAACCACCAAGCACTGCCATGTTGCATTTTTCCTCTGTGTTCGTAGGTTTGGAAGCTTCCTAAAACTGAGTCAAGGGCTTCGTTGTCGTTTGCATTTAGTGAATATACAACGGTTTTGGGCAGACCAAACTCTTTTTCAGCAAGACTTAAAAACTTTGCCAGTTTTTCCATAGGGCCAAAGTTGTTCATGCAGTCATAGCCCGTGTCTCTGCCAAGTTTTTCAAACTGCAATTCGCTACTGTTTCTAATACAGTTGTAGTGAAGCTGCATCACCCAGTTTCTTTTTGAGTACTCTGCGGTCATCTTAAGCATGAAATTTGTTTTGTATTTTTCAAGTTCTAAAGCAGTTAAGTTTTCGCCGTTTAATGCTTTTTTAAATATGATATCGGCATCAACATCACTGCAAGGCTCAAAATAAACATAGTCGGGGCCATGGTCGGATATAGTGCAACCATTTTCACCAAAATAGTCCAGTCTCAGCACAAGTGCGTCGATAAGGCTTTTATAGTCTGTTACGTTCGTGTTTGTTACGTTTGATAAAGTTTTTATATATGGTATAAAGGCAGGTTTTTCTATGTGCATGGCATTATCTGGTCTCCACGCAGGCAAAACTTTTACATCGAAGCTTATATCTTCTTTAAGTTTTTTATGCCACTCTAAAGTGTCGACTGGATCGTCGGTTGTGCAAATGATTTTGACATTTGATTGTCTAATTATATTTCTTACAGTCATATCGGATGACTGTAATTTTTTATTGCACAAGTCCCAGACTTCATCAGCATTTTTTTCGGTGAGATAAGAGTTGAAATCAAAGTACTGTTTAAGCTCCATATGGCTCCAGTGGTAAAGTGGGTTTCCGATGGCGCTTTGCAAAGTTTTTGCCCATTGTATAAACTTCTCTTTATCCTCACCGTCACCTGTTACAAATTCTTCTTTTACGCCGTTTGCACGCATTAGGCGCCATTTATAATGGTCGCCATAAAGCCATGCAGCAGTGATGTTTTTGATATTTTTATCCTCATAAATCTCCTTTGGATCTATGTGGCAGTGGTAGTCAATAATGGGCATTTTCTCTGCATAATCGTGATATAAGGTTTTTGCGGTATCGGTGTTTAATAAAAAATCTTTGCATAAAAACTTTTTCATAGTTCTGCCTCCAAAATTAATTACATTTCTCTTAGTCCTATACCTTTTTGTGATAAGTTTTCTAGAATTTTATCTACATGCACTTGAACCTCTGATTTTGACAGGGTTTTTTCTTTTGATGAGAATAAAAATCTTAAGGTCATGCTCTTTTGCTCGCCTGAATCATATGAATCTATGAAACTTACTTTTTGTAGTAGTTCTGTTACGTCTGACCAAGCATATTCAAGCTCGCTGTATTTTGTGTTGTTTGCAACATTTAAAGATAAATCTATTTCGATTCCTGGGAATTTAGATGGCTCTTTATAGCTTATAGTTTGCGTAGCAATATCGGCCAAAATTTGCATATCAATTTCTGCTGTAACTATAACTGCTTTTTTATCGATATTTGCATTTACGGTCGGGTGTAAAGTGTTCATATATCCAAGACTTTTATTGTTCGCACTGATTTTTACAGTGTTTTTAGGGTGTTGGAAAGAGAAAACATTTTCACAAATATCAAAACTTGGGATTACATGTTTTACTTTATTAACAATAGTGAAAATGATGTCACGAAGTTTGAAGTATAAGTCCTTTTCGCTTTCATTTCTGCTATATAAAACTACACCGAGTTTCTTTCTTTCGTTGCACTCGCCGTTTTCTTTCATACCCTCTACAACCCTTGCGATTTCAAACAAACCGAAGTTTTGTCCATAGTTTTTGTTTTCATTAGCAAAAGAAAGAAGTGTGGGTATCATAGAGTTTCTAAGCACTGTGCAGTCTGGATTAATCGCATTTACAAGATGCACATTGTCAGTGACTTCTATGCCCAAATCCTTATATTTTTTGCTGTCACACCATAGATAGGAGTGAACTTCGTGTAGTTTATAGCTGTTTACTAAGATGTCTTTTGTAAAGTTATCGCAAAGTCTTCCTGCTGTCGGTAAGACAGGGAAAAGCGGGCTTTTTGATGTTTTCACTTCAAAGTTATCATAGCCGTAAATTCTTGTGATTTCCTCGATTATATCAGCCTTAATTGTAACGTCTTTTGTAGCCCTCCAAGATGGAACGGTGACACTGAAAACGTCGTTTGTCTCGCTTGCATTAAATCCGAGGCTATTAAGAGTGTCTAAGATTTGACTGTTTTTAATTTCTATACCAGTGTACCTGTCGACATAAGCCTTGGTAAAATCAAGTTTAATTGTGTCATAGTGCTTTGCGTAATTATCAGTTAAAGATGAAACGACTTTTACACCGCTGTCTATGTCAATTAAAAGTCTTACAAAACGCTCTATGGCAAGTATTGTGATTTCTGGATCCAAAGTTTTCTCATAACGCATACTTGCATCTGTTCTAAGGCCCATTCTTGTAGAACTTTTTCTCACGCACACTGCATCAAAGTTTGCAGACTCTAAAAGCAGGCTGCTAGTGTCGTCGACTATCTCAGAGTTTAAGCCACCCATGATGCCAGCAATCGCCACAGGGCCTTCTTCGTTGCAAATCATAAGTGTGTTTTCATCAATTTCACGGTCTATATCGTCGAGAGTTTTAAAGCTAAAAGCTTTGTCGAAGCGTTTAACTTCAATACTGTTAACTTTTCTGCTATCAAATGCATGCATAGGTTGGCCTAGCTCTAGCATTAAATAGTTTGTAAGGTCGGCAAGCAGATTTATTCCACGTGTGCCACAGTAGAAAAGTCTAATTCTCATATTGACAGGGCTTAGTTTTTCTGATACATTATCCACTTTAAGTCCGCTGTATCTAAAGCAGTTTTCACTATCGCTTATTTTGATATCGATAGGGGAAAGTTCATTGTATTTAGTTAAATCCTCTTTAGGCACGGCCTTGAGTTCTCTGCCTGTAAGTGCTGCAAATTCTCTTGCTATACCATAATGTCCCCATAGGTCTGGTCGGTTTGTAAGTGATTTATTATCGACTTCAAACACGATATCTTTTATTTCAAAAACATCTAAAATATCTGTGCCGACTGTCAAACTTTCGTCAAGCTCCATAAGCCCTGCGTGGCTGTCGCTTATTCCAAGTTCTGCCTCAGAACAGCACATACCATGTGACTCAAAACCTGCAATTGTAGCGCAGTTTATTTTTAAATCGCCGACTTGTCCACCTTCTTTTGCAAAAGGAACAAGCATGTTTTCGCGCACATTAGGTGCACCGCAAATTACATCATAAACTTTGTCGCCACCGTCTACTTTTAGAATATGCAGTTTTTTTGATGTAGGGTGGTCTTCGACCGATAAAATTCTACCTACAACTACGTCTTTAAGGTTTTCACCTTTATATATAACTTCCTCAACCTCGGCAGTCGACAGAGTGAAGCGCTTTATAAGCTCTTCTTTGTCAAGTCCCTCAAGGTCTACGAAATCGTTAATCCAATTCATTGAAATTAGCATTCTTATTACCTCCTATTCGTGAATAAACTGATCAAGTGCTTTTAGGCTTCCGCTGTTTAAGTCCCTGATGTCTTTAATACCATAGCGCATCATAACAAGTCTTGTAAGACCAAGTCCAAATGCAAATCCTGTGTACTCTTCGGGATCAATTCCGCCTTCTCTTAGCACATTTGGGTGTATCATTCCGCATGGGCAAAGCTCAACCCAGCCTGAATGTTTACAGGTAGGGCAGCCACTGCCGCCGCAGATAAGACAGCTTATGTCAAGCTCAAATCCCGGCTCAACAAATGGGAAAAATCCAGGTCTAAGTCTAACATTAACATCTTGTTTAAACACTTCGGAAAGCATTTTTTTCATGAAGTAAATAAGGTTTGAGATAGATATGTCTTTGTCTATCATCATTCCTTCCATTTGGAAGAAAGTGTTCTCGTGGCTTGCGTCTGTTGCTTCGTTTCTAAAACAACGGCCTGGGAAAATCGCCCTTAAAGGAGCGCCGTATTTTTTCATTATAGTGTTTTGAGCCGCCGAGGTATGAGTTTTTAACAGTTGACCGTTATTTAGATAATAAGTGTCTTGCATATCTCTTGCAGGGTGATGTTTTGGTATGTTTAGTGCCTCAAAACAGTTGTAATCGTCGACAATTTCATTAAAATCTTCAATGTTAAAGCCCATTGAAGAGAAGATTGCCTCCATTTCACGTTGAATTAATGTAACGGGATGGAAAGAACCAGAAGTCTCGCTTATAGGTAGACTTACATCGTAGGTAATTGCAGAGTTAATAAGTGCCTCTTCTTCAAGTTTTTTTATCTTTACAAGTGTTTCGGAAAGTTTTTTCTCTACATCGTTTTTAAGAACATTTATCACTTGTCCAAATTGTTTTTTGTCCTCTACGGATAAGCTCTTAAGGCCTTTTAAAAGTTCTGTTACCTGTCCTTTTTTGCCTAAAAATTTTACTCTGATTTGCTCTAAAGTGCCGCTGTTATCGGCAAGTGTTAGCTCGTTTTCAAGCTGAGATTTTATCAGCTCTATTTTGTCTAGCATGGTATAATCAACCTTTCATATATTAATTTTGGGCATAAAAAAACCTCGCCCATAATTGGGACGAAGTGTGTTTCGTGGTACCACCCAAATTTAGCAAAAATTGCCCTCTAAAAGTCTGTAACGTAACTAAATACGTCTGCACCTACTAAGGTTTCAGCACAGCCACTCCAAAGGGAACTTCAAAAAGTATTTACATATCCGTGCTTTCAGCCCATGGCACAAACTCTCTGAGTGTAAAAAACAAGTCTACTTTCCTTTTTCACAGTGTTTAGTAAATAATATCACAAGTAAAGTGCAATTTCAAGAACTTTGTATGGCTTTGTGATGTAACTATGAATAAAATAAAAATTTTAATTTTTGTATTGAAAATTTTGTGCAATTATGCTAAGATAAACGCATATAAAAAATTGTTTTGGGAGTGTGTAGGCTATGGCGATGTATGAAAAAGATGTTTTTGTTGAATGTATGGTGAAAAAAAAGCTTGGAACAAAGGATTATTTGATTTTTCTAGGCTTGTTTATAATTGCTTTTACCATGATTTTTTTAAGTATAGGATTTTTGCCGACTGTAGGACAATTTGGACCTATGATAATGATAGTTGCAGGCGCGGTATTTGGATTGTTTTATGTGATAGGACTTAGAAATGTCGAGTTTGAATATGCAGTTACAAACGGAGATGTTGTTATCGACAAAATTATAAATAAAAAAAATAGAAAACGCCTTATGTCCTTTGAATGTAAAAGTATAGAGGCAATGGGCAAATACGACGAGCTAAAACAAAGTGATATAGAAATTAAGAGAAAGATTTTCGCATGCAAAGACGACGAGGGGAAAGATGCAGTGTATGTTTTGGCAAGTAGTAAAAAATACGGGGATAGCTTATTGGTCTTTAATCCGAACGATAAAGTCTTAGACGCCATGAAACCATATGTGCCAAGAGCAGTTAAAATTGAATTTTATAAAAAATAAGTGGTGAATAGCCGTGGTGAAATGTAAAAGATATACACCATGGCTATTTTTGTTTTTATCATTAAAATGGAGGAATTAAAATGAATACTATAACAAAAGAAAGCTATGCAAGAGAAAAGCTTGTGAAAAGACCAGAGGATAGCAATAAAGGTGACTTTGGAAAGCTGTTGATGATTTGTGGCTCTTATGGAATGATAGGTGCAGGGATAATGGCAGGCAGGGCAGCGCTTAGAAGTGGGATAGGGCTACTAAATATTGTGGTGGAAAAAAACTGTTATCCCATTATGGCAAATGCTTTGCCAGAGGCGGTTTTTACGGTGATAGACTTTGAAAAAAAGAGCGGGAGCAAAGAAAAAATTATTGCAGCGCTAGAGGGATGCACTGCATGTGTGATAGGCTGTGGGCTTGGTGATAGCTCTGATTTTTTCATGCCTATAGTCTTAGAAAATTGTCAGGTACCGCTTATTATAGATGCCGATGGAATAAATTTTTTAAGTAGGAATATAGATGAACTAGGAAAAATAAAAACTTCTGTCGCGATTACTCCACACCCAGGGGAAATGTCAAGGCTTATTAAAAATAGCATTACGGAGATTCAGGCAGATAGGCAAAAAATAGCGAAAGAATTTTCTGAAAAGTATAAGCTCATCACGGTTTTAAAAGGTAATTTGACCGTAGTGGCAACCCCTGATTGTAGAAGTTTTTTAAATCCTACAGGTAACAGTGGAATGGCAAAGGCAGGAAGCGGTGATGTGTTAAGTGGCATTATAGGCTCTTTTTGTGCGCAGGGAATGAGTTTGGAGGACGCTTGTGTGAGCGGAGTGTTTTTTCATGGACTTGCAGGGGATATTGCGGTCAAAAAATTCTCTAAACAAAGTCTTTTGCCCACTGATATAATTGAAACTTTGCCTGAAATTTTTATAAGTGGAGAGTGATAGTTTGAGACAAATAAAATGCTTAGCTTTGTGTTTATCTCTTTTATTTTTTACAGGATGTGGCGTGTTAGAAAAAGTTGAACCTCCAAATTTGGATTTGATTTATTCCTATGTCGACATAAGCTGTGATGGGATAGAAAGTAGTGGTAAACTAGAATTTTCAAAAGATGTGGGTGCAAGCCTTGTACTAAGCAAACCCGAGACACTTTCGGGAGTGGTGTTTGAACTACGAGATGATAAAGTAAGCGTTTTATACGGCGAAGTTATAGAAAACAATGTGAGTACGGTGGCAAGTTTTGCACAGGGCAGATTTTTGATGTTTCTAAATAGCTTAGACATAGTGACAAACACAGCAAGAGACGGCGAGAACTTTGTATACAGTAGTCAAGGTGAAAAAATCGTATGTGATGCCTATGGCGAGATTGTATACATTGAATTTGAAAATATTAGGGTGGATTTTGTGAAAAAAGGCAGTGTCTAGCGAATTTTATAAGTCCTGCTAGGGTAACAAAAAACGGCGCTTTTATATAGTATGTAATAGCTTAAAAAATACTTGTTTATTTTAAGATAAAAATGGCAAAAATACTATTGCATTAAATATACGGAGCGTGAAAACTGTGAATATAAGAAGAGGCGATATCTACTATGCCGATTTAAGCCCTGTGATAGGTTCAGAGCAAGGTGGCGTAAGACCTGTGTTGATAGTACAAAACGATGTTGGAAACAAATACAGCCCAACGGTAATAGCAGCAGCAATAACCAGTCAAAAAAGTAAGGCGAACTTGCCGACTCATATAAAACTAGAGGCGCAAAGTACAGGACTTCAAAAAGATTCTGTAGTGCTTTTAGAACAGATAAGAACTATAGACAAACATAGATTAAAAGAGAAAATGGGCAGACTTGACGACGGGAGCATGACTATGGTCGAAAAGGCAATAGGTATAAGCTTTGGTTTAAGCGACGCAGAGTCTTAAAATAAAATTTCTCCAAAGTATTGATGTCTTGTATCATAAAAAATGAATTTTAATAATATAATTAATAATAAAAATTATATTAAAAAGGATGGTAAATTTATGAAACGAGGCAGTGGTGTACCGATATATATATTCCTGTGGCTGTCGCTTATTGCGACGGTGTTTGTTCTTCATGTGTTAAACGCAAGAGAGGCCAATTCTGGCTTAAACCTGCCACAAAGCACGCCATTTCCTACAGCTACACCAAGTGTGAGTGAAGAGGGAGAACTGCTCCAAACCAGTGCTGACGACGAAGTCGAAATGAGAGGCGTGTGGATATCGTATATTGCTCTTAGTACAGCCGAAAATACTTTGGAGGCTTTTTTTGCAAATTACGATAAACTTATTTTAGATGCAAAAGAAATTGGAGCAAATGCTGTATTTGTGCAAGTAAGACCTTTTAGCGATGCGCTTTATGAGTCAGACTATTTTCCGTGGTCGCATATTTTAACGGGTACACAAGGACAAGTGCCAGAGATTGATCCAATGCAGTATATGATAGACAAGGCGCATGAAAGCGGTATGCAGTTTCACGCGTGGATAAATCCACTTAGGGTGAAAACAGAGACAACGCCTGCACTTTTGGCGCAAAATAATCCATATACTATCTTAGGACCGTCCAACCCATATTATTTTATGGAAATAAATGGCGCAGTCTACCTAAACCCTGCTTACACGGAGATTAGAACTATGATAAGTGATGGTGTGGTAGAAATAGTAGAAAAATATAATGTGGACGGAATACATTTTGATGATTATTTTTATCCAGAAGAAATAACGACCGAAGATACAATGGCATATGAGTCCTACTGCGGGACAACGGCAAGTCCATTAGATGTAGAAGACTGGCGAGTGGCGAATATCAACACTCTAATTGCACAGGTGTACAGAGAGATTAAATCAGTTGATAAGTCTATGCCTTTTGGTATTTCTCCACAAGGAAATATAGCGAATAACGACAAACTAAGTGCCGATGTAAAGACTTGGTGCTCGACTGTTGGATATATCGATTACATAGCACCTCAGATTTACTTTAGCTATGACAATCCATACAAAGGCTATAAAACAGCTCTTGACGAGTGGGTGGTTCTTCCAAGGCATAGTGGCTTAGAGGTATACATAGGTCTAGCACTTTACAAGGCAGGAAGCGACACCGAGGACGAAGGAACTTGGAAGGACAGCGATAATATGCTGGCAACTCAGATAAAAGACATGCGTGAGGCGACTTTTGACGGGTTTATTTTATATGAAAGCAAATATATCGACACGGAGCAAACAAGACAAGAAGTTGAAAATATAAAGCTATTGCTGGAAAATTAAAAACTCGACAAATCTAAAATTATATGCTAAAATGGCAGTATAATAAGATTTGAGAGGGGTTTAATATGAGAGTTTTAGATAAAATTTATTATAATTCACCTGTAATACTTACAGTGGTAATTTTATCCTTGTTTACGCTTTTATTAGACGCGCTTACAAATGGCTGGAGCAACCAAATGCTCTTTTCGGTATACAGATTTTCACTGCTCGACCCTCTAGGGTATTTTAGGCTTTTCGGGCATATAATAGGCCACAGCGGTTATGAGCACCTTTTGGGAAATATGCTGTTTTTACTAGTAATAGGACCTCCAATGGAAGAGAAATATGGAAGCAAGACACTGCTTATGAGCATACTTTGCACAGCGCTGCTTTCTGGCATATTACAATGCATATTGTTCCCGTCTGTAGCACTTTTAGGTGCAAGCGGAATAGTCTTTATGCTAATTATGCTATCATCTTTTTCAGGAATTAAATCGGGTCAATTGCCACTTACTTTAATTTTAGTAGCGGTGTTGTACTTGGGTCAAGAGATATACGACGCAATCTTCCTTCACGACAATGTATCGCAGTTTATGCACGTAGTAGGAGGTCTTGCCGGAACTTTCTTTGGCTTTTCTTTTACGAGGAAAGGAAAGAGGAAGTAGATGTTTTTTAGAGAAGAGTGAAAAGTGAAGAGTGGTAGTGAAAATCCTTCGGATTTTTAATTAAAAGCTTTAATCAATTTTTCTCGAAAAATTGCGGTTTCAAAAGGCAGAGCCTTTGTCGTTTTCCGCAGAAAACGAAATCTTATCCTAAGAAACGCATTTTTGAAAGTGAATTTTGCACAACGTGCAAAAGAGAAAACTTTTTGCAAGAAAAAAAGTTTTCTAAAAAGCTCACGGCAAGTCGTGACTTTGCGCTGTATTGACATTTAGTACTGTATGGTTATAGTACAGATGTAGGGCACTACCGATAGACGGTTGTCCAAAATTGAGATTTAAGAAATAAACCGCACTTTTGAAATGGGGCGGTTTATTTTTTTTGTTTATTTACGCAATGATGAGAGTGGTTTGTAATCCAAGCATCATCATAAATAATGAAAAAACAGTGTGAGAGAAAAACTTTCTTCTTTCACACTGCTCAGACTGTCAATAAACCCCTGTGGCAAAAAAGATTGCACAAAAGAAGGAGACTTTTTCTATCGCAAAAAGTCTCCTCTTTTTGCACTTTGTGCAAAAATTCACCTTCAAAAAAGCTCTTCTTAGGATTAGATTTCGTTTTCTGCGGAAAACGCCTCAGGGCTCAGCCCTGAGAACCCGAAATTTTTTGAAAAAAATTTAGTAAAACTTTCTTCTTTCACACTGATTTTAATTTTCGTTTTATCCGAAAATTCTTTTTGCTTCTTTTAAGCTTTCGATAGGGTCTAAAGTTGGTTTGTATTCTAAACCACAAGCTCCTTTGTAGCCTGCTTTATCCACTGCGTCAAATATGAAATTATAGTTATTTTCGCCAAACTGTAACTCTATTCTGCCTGGGTGGCCTGCACCGTGCAGGTGAGGTATGCAGTCTAAGTTGTTTGTGATATTAGTTATAATATTACCCTCCATTACCTGTTGGTGATAGATATCATAAATAATTTTTGCGTGTGGGTGGTTTACTTCTCTTACAATCTCAAAACCCTCAACCGCCGACCATAGATAATAACCTGGATGGTTTACATAGGTGTTTAGTGGCTCGAGCATTATTGTTACTTGATATTTATCAAATAAAGGTTTTGCCTCGTTTAAACAGTCGACAATCGATTTATGTTGTTCGGCTCTTGGTGCACCTGTGTCGGGTCCTACTTGAGTGATAAGCTTTTTAACACCTAGCTTATTTGCGGCTATACAGCTTTTCTCAAACCCCTCAAGCCACGCTTGTCTGTACTGAGGATCGGTCATTTTAAACTCTGTTGTACACATGCTTAAAAGCTCGACACCTGTTTCGTCCAATGCTTTTTTTACGGCGTCTAGGTCTAAATCTTGCCAGTTGTAAGTCTCGATGGCATCATAGCCTAGTTTATGTACTGTGTGGATTGCTTCAACAAAATCCATGTCTTTAAAAAAACAGGGGATAGGAACACAAAGTCTCATTTATAACACCCCTTCTTTTAGTCAAAGTAAATTACTTGACCTGTTTCCATAGATTTATTTGCGGCAAGTCCTAGTTTCAAAGTTTTCATTGCATCTGAATAAGGAGATCTTACGGCGCTTGGGTCTCCTGATCTTACAGCGTCTATAAATGCCCTGTCAAGAAGATAAGTTTGGTTTACAGCCCTGTCTATGTCGACAGTCTTGCCTTTTGTTTTTATAATGATATTGTTTCTTAGCCTGTAATCTATCACGGCATCTTTTAAAGTCACGACTAAACCGTTGTTTTGAAGTCTTTCTGTCATATAGCAACCGCTTACAAGTGTTGCAGTTACATTGTTGTTAAATCTAATAACTGCTGTGGAGTGGTCATCGGTATCGTACTCTCCGCTTGCGTCTACACCTGCTTTTACCATGCCAACACTGCAAGTTGCATATACAGATAAAGGCTCGCCGAACAAAAATCTAAGTCCGTCAAGTAGGTGGATGTTTTGCTCGACAAGTTGAGCGCCACAGGTAGATTTCTTTTGCCACCACCAAACGCCTGGAATGCCTCCGACCCATGAACCGTATACTAAACCACCTGGTTTGTGGTTTGGTAGTTCGTCTTTTAGTATTTCCATTAAATCTAGGTATCTGTCTTGGAAACCAACCGCGGTTACTAGATTTTTCTCTTTTATAAGTCTTTCAATCTCCTCGCCCTGCGCGATGTCTAGGGTCATTGGTTTTTCAACCATAAATGCAATGCCTTTTGAGATTAAATCTTTCTCTGTGTCGGCATGAGCTGTAGGCTCTATTGAAATAAATACTGCATCCACTGTATCTTTTGTTATGTTTTGATACATATCCACATTGTTTTTATAAATTTGTGTGCAGTTAAATCTTTTAGCTGCGGCAAGTCTTCTTTCTTCAACAGGATCAGCGACCGCTACAACCTCGATGTCTTCCATCATTTCTAAGGCTTCCATATGAGCAGCTGCTCTTCCACCGCAACCTAGCAGTGCGACTTTAATTTTTTGCATAGTAAATTCCTCCTAGTATTTTTGTTTAATTATTCGTAATTTTTGTTGACATTAACTATCAATGTTTGGTACAATTATAGGGTAAAAAGTATACAAGGTCAATCATAAATTATTGATAAACTATAAGGATATTGCATATGTTTTCTGAAATTAACAAAAATGAATACGATAATTTGCCACTGGTATTATGTGCGCTTGCAATAGATCAAGAACAGCGAGATATCTATAGGGAAGACGGGTTTATATTCCACCAATTTATCTGGGTGGAAAAGGGTAGCGGTTTTTTTATTGTAGATGACAAAAAATATGAGCTGTTTGAAGGCGAAGGAATTTTTTTTAGGAAAAACACACCGCACAGCTATTTCCCGTCAAAAGACGGGATGCAAACTTCGTGGCTCACTTTTGACGGCTGTGACACGCTTTTAGACCACTTTAAAATTTACAACTACCTAAGATTTAATATGTCAAAAGCCATGAAAGCGCAAACAAAAGAACTTTTGTCTGCCTGTAGGGAAAACAGCACGGCGCTTACACGCTCGGTTGAGACGTATTCTTGGCTTGCCTCAAACTTTTCGGAAATTTTCGAGCCGTCTAAACCTATGGAAAAAAAGGCAAGGCAGTTTATGGAAAATAACTATGAAAAACCGATAGGACTCGATGATATTGCAGAATATGTCGGCGTGAACCGCTATGCGATTTGCAGGGAGTTTACTAAAAAAACAGGCATATCACTCATGGAACAACTCAAGATAATAAGGGTGTCAAAGGCTAAGTACTATCTTAAGTACAGCGCAAAATCCATTGAAGAAATCGGAATTTTATGTGGTTTTGAGTCGGCAAGCTACTTTGGAAAACGCTTTAAAGAGGTGACAAATCTCACACCGAGAGAATATAGAAAACTGGGTTAATTTTTATATTGCAATTCTATAAATAGTGGTATATAATAGAAAAACAGAAAACTCGTACAAAAAAATATTAGAAGAGGTGTAAAATTATGGCAAAAATTATCGGCACAAACCTACCCGACATGCCTTGGCAAGAAAAACCAGAGGGCTATATACATCCCGTGTGGAGATATGATGCAAATCCTATTATAAAAAGAGACGCAATTCCAACATCAAACTCAGTGTTCAACTCGGCAGTTGTTCCGTTTGAGGGCGCGTATGCAGGCGTTTTTAGATGCGATAACCGTGGCGTAAACATGGATATCTTCGCAGGTTTTTCAAAAGACGGCATAAACTGGGAGATAAACCACGAGCCTATAGTCTTTGAAGGTGACAGCGAAGTTATAAAAAAAGAATATAGATACGATCCGAGAGTATGCTTTATTGAGGACAGATATTACATCACTTGGTGTAATGGATACCACGGCCCTACAATAGGCGTTGCTTATACTTATGATTTTAAAACTTTCCACCAACTTGAGAACGCATTCTTGCCTTATAATAGAAACGGCGTTATGTTCCCAAGAAAAATTGGAGATAATTACGCAATGGTAAGCCGTCCAAGTGACACAGGACACACACCATTTGGCGATATTTTCTACAGCGAAAGCCCTGACATGACTTACTGGGGCAAACATAGATATGTATTTGGAACAAGCTCACTTGCTGGCTGGCAATCAAAAAAAGTGGGACCTGGCCCGACACCTATCGAAACCGACGAGGGTTGGCTGATGATTTATCATGGCGTTTTAAATTCTTGCAACGGATTTGTGTATAGACTTGGCGTAGCTCTTTTAGATATAGAAAAACCATGGATAGTAAAAGAGCGTGGAATGTTCTATATCTTTGGACCAGAAGTCGATTACGAACTAACAGGAGACGTGCCAAACGTAACTTTCCCTTGCGCAAATCTATATGACGCCCAAACAGGCAGAATAGCGATTTATTACGGTGCTGCCGACACAGTGACTGGACTAGCTTTTACAACTGTAGACGAGCTTTTGACATATATGAGAAAATACCCACATCCTTGCACTCCAGAAGAGTATGCAAAATACGCTAAAGAACACGGCGAGCAAAGCGTTAATGCACTTTGAGTGAAGAACTAAGAGTTAAAAGTGAAGAGTTAATGCGAAATCGGGTGGAAATTTCCACCCGATTTCACATTAATTATTAATTATCAATTATCAATTAGTTAAGCAGTCTTTGTAAACTGTGAATTGTATAGTCCTGCGTAGAAACCTTCTTTTTGCATTAATTCTTCGTGGTTTCCTTGCTCTATAATGTCGCCGTCTTTCATTACTAGGATTAAATCTGCATTTCTTATGGTGGAAAGTCTGTGTGCAATTATAAAGCTTGTTCTGCCTTGCATTAGATTATCCATAGCTTTTTGGATTAGTTGTTCTGTTCTCGTGTCGACCGAGCTTGTTGCTTCGTCCAAGATTAAGATTTTGGGGTCTGCCAAAACTGCCCTTGCTATGGTTAAAAGTTGTTTTTGCCCTTGTGAAATATTAGATGCCTCTTCGTCGATTATCATATTGTATCCGTCGGGCAAGGTTTTGATAAATCTGTCTGCCTGTGCCATTTTTGCAGCATTTATGACCTCTTCTCTTGTAGCGTCAAGCTTTCCGTATCGGATATTGTCTTCTATACTTGCACTATAAAGCCAAGTGTCTTGTAAAACCATACCCATGACGGTGCGCAGCTCATCTCTTTTAAAATCTCTGATGTCTACGCCGTCTAGCATAATCTTACCGCCTGTGACATCGTAAAATCTCATCAATAATTTAACTATAGTGGTTTTGCCTGCACCCGTGGGGCCTACTATAGCTATTTTTTTGCCACTTTCTACATGAGAGGTAAAGTTATTAATAATTATTTTTTCTGGATTGTATCCAAAGCTTACATTAGAAAACTCAATATCGCCGTTTATTTTTATATTTGTTTTGCTTTCGGTTTCACCCTCGTTACATACTTCGTAAGCGTTTTCTTTGTCTGTCACTTCTTCTTTTTCTGAAAGGAAAGAGAAAACTCTCTCGGCAGCAGCAACAGTTTGTTGCAAAACATTTGAAATTTGAGAAATTTGAGCGATAGGCTGGTTGAACTGGCGCATATATTGAATGAAAGCTTGGATGTCGCCCACGTTTATAAGCGAGCCAGATGCCATATATCCACCTACGATGCAAACTAGTACATAACCAAGGTTTCCGATGAATGTCATAATCGGCATCATAAGTCCTGATAAAAAGTTTGATTTCCAAGCCGCTCCGTATAGTTTATCGTTTTCTTTGTCAAAGGCGCTTAGTGTTTTTTCTTCGCCGTTAAAAGCTTTTATAACTGTGCTAGAGCTGTAGGTTTCTTCGACTATGCCGTTTACCTTGCCCAAATATTCTTGCTGGTCTTTAAAGTGCTTTTGAGAGCGTTTTACAACATTTACTACAATTCCAAAAGAAAGTGGTAAGGTTAAAACAGCTATAAGAGTCATTTGCCAGCTTATGCTAATCATCATTACAAGAATTGCGATGATAGAGGTGATTGAGGTTATAAGCTGGGTAACACTTTGATTTAAACTTTGATTTATAAGGTCGACGTCGTTTGTAATTCTTGATAAAATGTCGCCTGTCGAAGTTTTGTCGTAATAAGAAATAGGCAATTTGTGAATTTTGTCGTCTATGTCATTTCTCATTTTAAGTGTGATTTTATTTGAAATCCCCGTCATAATAAAGCCTTGAATAAACTGAAGTCCTGCACTTACAAGATAGACGATAAGAAGTGTAAGCATAATTCTTGCAATGTTTGCAAAGGCGGTGTCCATGCTACTTTCATTGCCGGAAAGCCTGCCCATTAGCCCGTTAAACAGCTCTGTTGTAGCTGAACCTAAGATTTTAGGGCCTAAAACAGATAAAACAGTCGCGCCTATTGCGAGCGAGAAAACTACTAAAATAGCGTATTTATATCGGCCTAAATATTCTAAAAGCTTTTTAAAAGAGCCTTTAAAGTCTTTTGCTTTTTCGCCCATAGGCATACCACCAGGGCCACCTGGACCTGGGCCTTTTCCAATAGGAGAGTTTGGTTTTGTTTGATTATTTTTACTCATTTTCCAGTTCCTCCTTTGAAAGTTGTGATGATGCAATCTCTAAATATTCGGGACAAGATTTTAACAGTTCTTTATGAGTGCCACCGTCTATGATTTTGCCATCGTCGATAACATAAATCTTATCGGCATCCATAATAGTACTTACCCTTTGTGCAACAATTATTACAGTCGATGTAGTGGTATGGGATTTTAGCGCCTTTCTAAGGTTAGCATCGGTTTTAAAGTCAAGAGCAGAGAAGCTGTCATCAAAAACATAGATGTCAGGGTTTATGGCAAGCGCCCTTGCTATTGATAAACGCTGTCTTTGACCACCAGATACATTTGTGCCGCCTTGTGAAATTTCGCTTTTAAAGCCGTCTTCTTTTGCTGTGACAAAGTCGGTTGACTGTGCAATCTCTGTTGCAAGTTCCATTGTTTTGTCGCTCATGTTTTCATCGCCATATTTAATATTACTCTCTATGCTTCCGCTCATCAATATGCTTTTTTGAGGGACATAGCCTATTTTGCTTCTAAGGTTTTTAAGCGATAATTTCCTTACGTCTACGCCATTTACTAAAACTTCACCTTGTGTTACATCGTAAAATCTTGGTATGAGGTTTAATAGTGTTGTTTTTCCAGAACCAGTAGCGCCAATAAATGCAGTGGTCTCGCCTGGGTTTGCCTTGAAGCTTATGTCTAATAATGCATCTTCCTGGGCGCCGTTGTATCTAAAGTGCACGTTTTTAAATTCGACTGTGCCTTTTTGTGTCATTGATTCTGATTTTTCAGGCTCTTTGATTTGTGGGATTGTATCAAGTATCTCTGAAATTCGTACGGCAGAAACCGAAGCTCTAGGGATAAATATAAACATCATCGAAATCATTAAAAAGCCCATAATGATTTGCATTGCGTACTGCATAAATGCCATCATGTCGCCTACTTGCATTTGTGCGTCTGCAACATGTTCTGAGCCCACCCATACTATTAAAAGGCAGGTCACGTTCATAATGAGCATCATACATGGCATAAGGCAGGACATGACTCTGTTTACAAATAGGTTGGTTTTAGCAAGGTCTCCGCTTGCTTTTTCAAAACGGCTTCTCTCAAATTTTGTTGTCCCAAAAACTTTAATTACCATAAGTCCGTTTATTATTTCTCTTGAAACAAGATTTAATCTGTCTACAAGTTTTTGCAAAGCTTTGAACTTTGGAACGGCAATAAGGAATATTACCATTACAAGTCCTAAAAGCGCTAAGCAAGAAGCGGCGATTATCCAAGCCATTGAGGTGCTTTTGTTAAGAGCCATGACTATACCACCTATGGCGAGCATTGGTGCGTAAAGCATCATTTTTAAACCCATTACGAGAACCATTTGTACTTGGTTTATGTCGTTTGTGCTTCTTGTGATTAGAGAAGCCGTGGAGAATTTGTCAAATTCTGACTGAGAAAATGATTCAACTTTTTCAAATACATCATGCCTAAGGTTTTTTGCAATGCCTGCGGCTATTCTTGCAGAGAAATAGCTCACGACGATTGAACAGACACCGCCGATTAGTGCTATAAGAAGCATGAAAAGACCTATGTTTATGATGTAGCTTGACTGTATGGCTGCTAAATCTGCGCCCATCATGTCATAAATACTTACAACAAACATAGATGCGACAGAGGCGGTCATGCTAGGGTCGACTTGTTTTGCCATTTCTATTGACTCTTCAATAGGTGGAAGAGAGCTTGTAGCAATTGCAGAGCTTATGGCGGCTTCCATGTCGCCGTTTTCTAAAGCAGTGGCGTCCATACGGCTAAAAAGCGCATAGGAGCTGTAGCCCCAAATTCGCTCAAGCTCTTCTACATCGCTACCGTCTTTTAAAACATAAATGTTTTGTCCGTCGATATTTTCATAAGTTTTTGATAAATCGTTTCCGTTTATATCTTTGCCAGATATTTCATAGCTGTCGGTAAATGTTTTTTGGTCTTCGCTGTCCATAAAGGTAGTGATAAGACCATACATTTGCTCTGGTATGGCATGGGGGGCAGACTCTTCTATACCGTTTTGGCTTATACCGATGTTTACTATATCGGACATATAGTTTGGCAAATTAAGCTCTGCTACTACTTGAATAATTAAAAGTATAACAGTCAAAAGCACGCCTGTTATAAACGGTTTTAAATATCTTCTTAATTTTATCAAGTTTAATCACCTGCTTCCATTTCTTTTATTTCCTGGGTAAGTTTTGCGAATTCATCTGATAGAGTGAGTAGGGTCATGAATTTTTCTTTTCCAAATCTCTCTTGGGCAAGCTTGCAAAATTCGTTAACAGCGGTGACGCTTTCGTCTTGAATTTTCTTGCCTTTTTCGGTGATTTCTAAAATTATACTGCGCCTGTCTTCGACTTGGATTTTCCTCTTGATATAGCCCTTTTCTTCTAAAGAGTTAAAATTTTGAGAGAGAGCCGCACGACTTAACTGCATTTTTTCATTGATGTCAGAAATTTTTACAGCCGTGTCGTCTTTTTTTGACAATTTTATAAAGTACATATGCATTATAATGGCGTTCTCTGTGAAATTTAGCGCCTTGTTAACGGGCAAGGAAGTTGCAATTCTTTTAAATGATGAAAAAAGATTGGAAAGCTCTTCGTTTAGTTCAATAGACAAATTATTTACCTCCTGCATATTTAAGTTTCTTAATTATATAGTTTGTTTATTAAAACGATGTGAACAAAAAATTAAAATTTTAATTAAATATAGAAAATTTGACTACTTATATGTGCGTTATACATAAATAAATATGCCAATGAATAAAATTTTTATAAAAAATTTTAAAAAACACTTGTAATGCGGAGAACATTATTATATAATTATAGCAATTAATTTTGGACTTAATTCTATTTTTAGATATTAAATCGGGAGATTATCCATGAAAGGAGAGATTCAATATGAATCAGTATCAAGCAAAAAACATTATAAACCTAGCTGTGGCAGGGCATGGTGGAGCCGGAAAGACTTCACTTGCCGAAGCAATGCTTTATCTTGCAGGATCTAGTGATAGAAGAGGCAAGGTAGGGGACGGAAATACAGTATGCGACTACGATGCAGAAGAAATACGCAGACAAACTTCTGTTTCATCGGCGGTAGCACCACTTGAGTGGAAGAGCAAAAAAATCAATTTAATCGATGCACCCGGACTTTTTGACTTTGAGGGCGGAACTTGTGAGGCGATGCGTGCGGCAGACACGGCACTCATAGTTCTTGCAGGAAAAAGCGGTGTTGAAGTCGGAACAGAAAAGGCCATGCAGGCTGCAAACAAACGTGGACTTGCAAAGGTAGTTTTTGTGAATGGACTATGCGACGAGGGTTCGGATTTCTATGGCGTTTTTGAAGAGTTAAAATCTTCATTTGGACCTGCTGTTTGCCCTGTTGTTGTTCCGTATTTTGAAGACGGCAAGGCGGATAAGTACATAAATCTATTACAATATAGAGCTTATAACTATCAAGACGGAAAACCTATTGAAATTCCAATGCCTGACATGGGCGCAAGACTTGAGGGTCTTAGGACTGCAATAAACGAAGCTGTTGCCGAGACTAGCGACGAGCTTTTTGAAAAATATTTTGCAGGCGAAGAGTTCACGCCTGAAGAGATTATAGTTGGAATTAGCCAAGGCGTTAAAAACGGAAGCATAATCCCTGTATTTTGCGGTGATGCAATGCTCATGAGAGGCATGGAACAATTTTTGGACGGCTTAGTATGGCTTGCCCCATCGGCTGCTGATAAGGCTGAAGAAATTGCAGTAGACACAGACGGAAACCCTGTTGAAGTTGCCGTAAATGAAAATGGAGCAACTGCTGCTGTTGTCTTTAAAACTATTGCCGATCCATTTATAGGCAAGCTCTCTTATGTGAAAGTTATATCAGGTAAAGTTTCTACAGACACACCTCTTATAAATATGAGAACAGGCGCTACAGAGAGAATAGGCAAAACCCTTGTCATGTGTGGCAAAAAACAAAGTGAGGCAAAATATATAGCTGCGGGTGACATAGGTGCAATTCCTAAACTCTCTTCTACAAACACAGGCGACACACTTTGCCTGCCATCAAGAAAAATCACCCTAGACGGTGTTGAGTACCCAACTCCAACGCTTACTATGGCGATAAATCCAAAGAATAAAGGTGACGAGGACAAAGCGGCACAAGGTATACTAAGACTTTGTGAAGAAGATCCTACAATTAGGTTTATAAATAACACTGAAACCCATGAAATGCTACTAAGCGGTTTAGGTGAACAACATTTGGACGTAGTAGTCTCAAAATTAAAGGCAAAATTTGGTGTAGAAGTGACTTTGTCAAAACCAAAAGTAGCCTACAGGGAGACTATAAAGAAAAAAGTTCAAATTCAAGGAAGACACAAAAAGCAAACAGGCGGACACGGACAGTTTGGCGATGTGTGGATAGAATTTTCTCCTTGCGACAGTGAGGGTTTGGAATTTTCCGAGAGAGTTGTCGGCGGTTCTGTTCCTAAGGGATATTTCCCAGCCGTTGAAAAGGGTCTTCGTGACGCAATTAAAAAAGGACCTCTTGCAGCTTACCCAGTAGTTGGACTTTCGGCAGTTCTTTACGACGGTTCATATCATCCAGTTGATTCTTCTGAAATGGCGTTTAAAATGGCGGCAGGTGCTGCGTATAGAGCAGGACTTCCGGCGGCTACTCCTGTACTTTTAGAGCCTATAGGAACTCTAAAAGCTACGGTGTCTGACGGCCATATGGGCGATATCATGGGCGAAGTAAACAAAAGACGCGGAAGAGTGCTTGGCATGGGTTCTGCGGGTGAGGGAAATCAAGTGGTAGAGGCAGAAGTGCCAATGGCAGAAATGCACGACTTCTGCACATATATTAGACAAGTAACACAGGGCAGAGGAAGCTTTACCTTTGATTTTGTAAGATACGAAGAAGCGCCATCCAACGTGGCACAAAAAGTTATAGAAAAAAGGAAAGACGAACTTTCCCACGAATAATCAAAATAAAACGCTGTTGTAAGTAGTTAATATTATTTGTAACAGCGTTTTTAGATGTTCAAAATAAAGTTATAAGTTGCGGTGTTGATTTTATTGAAAAATTAACGTGTTTGTGATAAACTTAACATATTAGGAATTATTTGCATATTTGGATGGAGAAGATTATGAGTAGAAAATTATTTGGTTTGTTTGTGGTTTGTGTTTTAGTCGTGGTGGCTATGTGTATATCATCATCTTTTTTTAATAATGAAAAAGATGTGAGCTTAATTTATGATGAAACAGGCCTAACGGCTCTTGACATGTGGTATTTAGAAAGTGATGAAGTAAGCGAGCAAGTAGATATGACTTATTTTGATCCTCAAGATACTAATTTTAAACCCTATAGTCTAACGGGTGAGATTTCGACACTTGACTATAAAAAACCTGTAATAATGATAGAAAGCATGCATCAATCTTTTACGATAAGCATAAATTCTGAGATTGTTTACGAGTTTGGACAAGATAGAAGCAATATGTTTTCTAGACCCAGTGGCGGAATTTGGCATTTTATAGATTTACCAGCGGGACAAACTGATATTACGGTGGAGATGGATATTGTACCGAGTGATGATAAAACTTCAATCGGCATCAGCGCCATACATTTAGCTGAAAAAAGCGAAGCGACTTTATTTTTAGTGGCTCAAAATGGTGTGAAATTGCTTATATCTACAATAATACTGATTATCGGCATTATTCTTGTAGTAACTCAGATTTTTATTTCTAAAGGCCTTAAAAACAATAATATGATTTTGTATCTCGGTTTATTGTCTGCTAGTATAGCTATTTGGTTGATAAGTGAATCTAATTTACTTCAGTTTGTTATGGGTGACACGTTTATATTAGGGAATCTACCATATTGGTCGATACAATTGCTGTTTATACCTTTTATTTTCTATGTTGATAGTATGTATACACCTTCTCATAAATCACTAGCGAAGTACTTATGTATGGCGTTTATTATTAACTTTATTGTAGCCACGATACTTCACGTGACAGAAATAGTCTATTATTATAATACACTGTGGGTAGTGCATATAGTTATGGTTGTCACTTTATTATACTTCATATCTTCACTGATATACGAAATTTTTGCGAAAAAGAACGAGGATGCAAAAGTTATAATATTGCAAATATCATTTTTGATTGTTGCAGCACTAGCGGAACTAGGTGTTTTCTATTTTGGTGATAATATGAGCTCGATTGGCATAAGCCTTCAAACGGGTATGCTGTTATATCTGATGATTTGTATAATATCTACTTCGATAAAACTAAGAAGTGTTTGGACAGAGGGTATGCACACAGAATATTTAAGTAAAATTGCATATTCAGATATTTTGACATCACTATACAATAGGCACGCGTTTGAAAGAGATTTAGAGGAGTTTAAGCAAAGCGATGATCCGCTAAAAATAATAATTACATTTGATTTGAATAATTTGAAATACTTCAATGATAATATTGGACATCAAACGGGAGATAATTATTTGATTTATTTTGCCCAATTAGCTAAGAAGTATTTAAGTGAATTTGGAAATTGCTATCGCGTGGGCGGAGATGAGTTTTCTGCAATTTTATATAATGTTCCGCTTGATGTACTAGAGGAGAAGGTGAGTATCATTCAAGGGGAGGTTAAGAGCTTTGAAGGTAGCGATATGGCAGGCGTTGCTGTTGGATATGCACATTATGATAAAAATGATTACCCAAGTATAATGAATTATCTTAAACATATTGATGAGCGCATGTTTGAAAACAAGACGATTATAAAAGGTAATTCAAAATAGAGTTTTAGAAAATATAACACAATAAATTAAAACTGTTGCGATATGATAATGCCATTTTGCAACAGTTTTTGTTTGTATAAAGCCCTAATAAATAGGTGAGAAAATTTATTAATATATTTAATTTACAGCTATTGACTTTTAAACAAAATGATATTATAATGATATCACATTAATATATAAACATTTTAAGGAGGTCAATATTATGAACGCAGTTAACGAGAAAATTTTAAAAGGAAGAAGTGGCTTGCCAGCACTGATTTTCGGTATTTTAGGCTACTTTGCCGCTATAGCTGGGCTGATGCTAAGCATTATCGGACTTGAAAGCGGAACATTACCAGTGGCTTTGGGAGTTGTTCTTATCGTCATTGTAGGACTTTACCTTGTTTTTGGTTGGATAATATTCATGGGTGTGAAAATTTTACAACCGCAAGAAGCGCTTGTACTTACCCTGTTTGGTAAATATGTAGGCACACTAAAAGGCGAGGGAATATACTTTGTAAATCCATTTGTCGAGGGAGTAAACCCAGCATCTCAAACAAAACTTAGACAAAGTGGAGATGTCACACAAAAAACATCAAAACTTTCTATGGGTAGTGATATCAATCTAAATTTTGAAATGCCTAACAAGAAAATTTCTTTAAAAGCAATGACTTTAAACAACAATAGGCAAAAAATAAACGACTGCCTTGGAAATCCTATAGAGATTAGCATAGCGGTTATTTGGAAAGTTGTAGACACTGCAAAGGCTGTGTTTACGGTAGACAATTACAAAGAATTTTTGTCTTTACAATGTGATGCTTCTCTTAGAAATATAGTGAGAGTTTATCCTTATGATGTGGCGCAAAATGTCGACACAACGGGCGATGGTTCACCTGATGAAGGTTCACTAAGAGGTTCAAGTGAGATAGTAGCCGAGAAAATAAAAGCGGAAATCGGCGAAAAAGTAAAAAGCGCAGGACTTGAAATTTTAGAGACAAAAATCACCTACCTTGCATATGCACCAGAAATTGCGGCGGCTATGCTACAAAGACAACAGGCGACGGCTTTAATAGATGCGAAAAAACTTATAGTCGACGGCGCTGTTGGAATGGTTGAAATGGCGCTTGAAAAAATCGAGGAAAACGACAGCATAAACTTAGACGAAGAGAGAAAAGCGGCTATGGTGTCAAACTTATTGGTGGTATTATGCGCAAACAAAGATACACAACCAATAGTTAACTCAGGAAGTCTTTATTAATTATCATGGCAGATAATCAGAAAAAACAAATTCCCTTAAGGCTGTCAAAAAAGCTTTACGATGAGATTATGGCTTGGGCAGAAGATGATTTTCGCTCTGTAAATGGTCAGATAGAGTATCTGCTCACCGAATGCGTCAAAAAGCGAAAAAAAGGCAGCAAAAAGGGCAGTGAAACAGGAGAAGAATAATGAAGAGGGTAGTAATATATTTTTGCGCCATATTTGCGGTAATTTTTGTATTTGTTTCTTGCGCCACAGCAGAGCCTGAACCTGTAGAAGTCGAAGAAGAAACTACAGCAAGCGAAGATTTTGACGAACTTAGCGTCACTATTGGTGATGAGTATCCGCTTGACGGACTTCTAACCTTGCCAAAAGACATTGAAAATCCACCTGTTGTACTACTTTTACAAGGTTCGGGTTCGAGCGATAAGGACGAGACATTTTATCAAAACACTCCGCTCAAAGACATAGCGCATGGACTTGCCGAAAAGGGTATTGCAAGTCTTAGATACGACAAAAGGTTTTATACTTATCCAGATTTGGCGGCAGAGCTGGGAGTGGATTTAAGTCTTCAAGATGAATATATACAGGACGTAGACTTTGCACTAAATCTACTGAAAAATGATGATAGGGTAGACGGTGAGAGCATTTATGTGCTCGGTCACTCTTTAGGCGGAATGCTCACCCCATACATTGCCTATGAGCATGACTACCTTGCAGGTATAATTTCTATGGCAGGGACGCTAAGACCGCTATATGAAGTGCAGTACAGCCAAAATATGGCTATAAAAGACACGATAGGAACCGGAACTTATACCGAAGCGGAAGAAGCTATCATTGCACTGCAACTTGAGCAAGTCGAAAAAGACATAGAAGTTTTGCGTGGCGACATGACAGATGTAGCAAACGATACAGTGCTTTTAGGCATAAGCGCAGGGTATCAAAAATCTGCAAAAGAGTATGCAGGCGAAAATTTTATAGATGAGATAACTTTGCCGATACTGGTGCTTCAAGGCGAAGAGGACTTCCAAATTTTCTCTGATATAGACTACAAATTATGGGAAGATACACTTAGTGGCAGAGAAAATGTAACGCTTAAATTATACCCTACGCTTAACCACCTAATGATGCCTTCAAACGGTAAAAATGACGTAAGTGAATATCAAGTCAAAGGCGAAGTAAGCGATGAAGTGATAGGCGACATAGCCGCGTTTATCAAGTGAGAAAAGAGATGAGATTATGTTAAGACTTATAAAAAATATATTATCTGTAGCGACCATGCTCGCGACGTGGATATTTATTTTTGTGCGATGGGGTGATATCCCTAATCAAATACCTATGCAAACGGATTATTCAGGAAACGTCACGAGATGGGGCGATAAATCGTCAATTATAGTTTTGCCACTTATTTTACTTGCACTATTTGTGTTTATGACATTTATCGAGAAAAAACCGAAACTTTGGAAGAAAAGAATAGCTTTTAAAAAAGTTGACTATTCAAATCCTGTACTTGCGGGGATAACAAGAAATATGATGACGCATTTAAAATTTATGCTAGTTTTACTTTTTAGCACAATAACAATATTTGCAACATTTGCAGCTAGTGTTCCAGTTTGGTTGGTATTTACATTTATAGGTTTAATTGTTGTGAGCATTATTTTTTACACAGTTAAAATGATGAGAAACGGCGGGTAATTTACTTGTCGCCGGGTTTTGAGGTAATGCCTGCTATAAATGCAAAGAAGAGTGCGGCGCCTATTCCACCTGCACTTGCTGTAAAGCCACCTGTAAATATACCTAAAAAGCCCTGTTCTTCAACGGCTTTTCTAACGCCGTTTGCAAGCACATTGCCAAAGCCCGACAGCGGAACACCTGCACCACTTCCTGCAAAGTCCATAAGCATATCGTAAATCCCAAAGGCGCCAAGTATTACGCCGACAACGACAAAACCTACCATCACCCTAGCAGGCGTAAGTTTTGTTAAATCTATCAAAAGTTGGCCGACAACACAAATTAAGCCGCCTACAATAAAGGCATAAATAAAATCCATGGTAAAACTATCCTTTCACATATTCTGTGAGATTAGTTTAACCATGGATTTTTAAATAATTACTATTACATTTTAAATATTATGCCAGCCACCGCTGAAATAGCAATAAGTGCTACTGGGTGAAGTTTTTTAAATATAATTTGCAGTGCAAATATTACTACAAACAGTGCTATGGCAAGCATATCAAAGTCTATGCCGTTTGCGGTTATCATAAACAAAGATTGTTTCACAATTTCAAAACCTGCAAGGCCAATTAAAGCAGTAACGGCAGGTCTTAGGGCAAAAAATGAATCGTTTACCAGTGCGTTAGATTTAAACTTTTCTAGGAAATGCGCAACGATTATTATGATAATTAAAGAAGGCAGTACAAGTGCAGTAGTTGCGGTGAGTGCGCCAAAAATACCTAGTAATATTCCGCCCTCCGAGAAACCTGCCGTAAAGCCTGCGTAGGTCGCCATATTTACACCTATAGGGCCTGGGGTAGATTCGGATATTGCTATCATGTTAGAGAGCTCTGTAGAGCTAAACCAGCCGTAAGTATTTGACATGTCGCTTAAAAACGGAAGTGTTGCAAGTCCACCGCCCACGGCAAAAAGTCCTGCTTTGAAAAATTCAAAGAATAAAAGAAGAAAAGTCATGATTTACCCTCCTTTTTAAAACTTCTTATCACCTTGCCATAAATTAGACCTAAAATAACGGTTGAGACGACAATGATGATAGGGGAGACGGTGAAAAATAACCCGACGCCAAAAACTATGGCGAAAACTAAGAAGGCAAACACACCTTTAAAAGTTTTTTTGTTTGTGCCTACACTCTTTTTGAAAAGCCCTATCACCGCATTGAGTATAAGTGTGCCAACGGCGACTTTAATTCCGTTTAATGCGTGAATTACATATGGATTTTCGGAAAAACCTTGAAGCACCAAGGCTATCGACATGATTATTATAAGTGAGGGCGCAATCATTCCTGCTGTGGCACAAATAGCGCCCAAAATACCGCGCTTTTTATTTCCCACAAAAGTCGCCGTGTTTACGGCTATTATGCCAGGGGTGCACTGACCCACCGCAAAGTAGTCTAAAAGTTCATTTTCTGTAATCCATTCCCTGTTTTGCACAAGCTCTTTTTTTAGCATTGGTAGCATGGCATAGCCTCCACCAAATGTAAAACCGCCTATTCGTGCAAAAATAATGAATAAGTCCCAAAGTTTTGCCTTGTTCATGTTTTCGCTCCTTATAATTTTATATGTTTTGCTATATGAAAGATATTATACAATAGCTTGACTGCTATTTTCAAGAAGGATAGCCATTTTATAGATAGATAAAAAGTCTCAGCCTGTTTGACTGAGATTTTTATTAATTGAATTGCGCTAGCTTTTTATTCAACATATTTTATCGTCCCGTCTGAATATTCTAAATATGCCTTTTTCTTTGCTAAATCATATCTTGCTATCGGTTTTTTACAAGTTATTGCTTTATTTAGCGAAGATTTCACAGCAACTCTTGCTCTTTCATCCATTTCTTGGTCATTTTTAGAAAGATATGATTTTTGTTTAGCAGAAGAAACAATAGTGATATTGTGTTCTCCCACTTGTATATTTGAATTTTTTGGCATTACAATCGTCACCTTTCGTTTATTTCAATAATAATTATTGTCTTGATATAATCCATTATACGCTGTTTTAGCAGTTTTGCAAATAAGTAGTAAGCTCTGATATGTCGTTTATCACTATATCGGGCTTAATTTCACTAGTTTTTAAGTCCTCGCTTTTTGTCTCACCGCTTAGAACCAAAATTGACAGCATATCGCTACCTTTTGCGGTTTTTATATCGGTATATATTCTGTCGCCGATTATGGCTATTTCACTGTCCTTAAAGCCTGTGTGCTCAATGATATACTCCCTAGTTTTCTTTGTAGGTTTTCCGAAAAACTCACAGCTTTTTCCAGTTGCAGAACACAAAAGCTTTGCCATTGAACCGCAGTCGGGTATAAATCCGTCCTCCATAGGACAATTTAAATCTTCATTCACGCCAAAAAGAGGTTTGCCTCGTCGCATTAAATCTGTAGCGATACAGAGTTTTTCATAATTTAGGGTAGTGTCAAAGGCTAAAATGACACAGTCGGGGTTTTTGTGGTCTATTTTTATGCCGATAGATTTAACATCGTCGGTAAAATCCTTAGTGCCTAGCACATAGGCAGATTTTATCTGGCTACTTTCCTTTAAAAATTTCATAATAACATGGTTTGAAATCATCATCTGCTCTTTGTCTATATCTATTCCCATATTGTGAAGCTTTTCGATATAGGAATTGGCGTTTTTTGAGCTGTTGTTTGTGAAAAAATAAAATTTCCGCCCACTGTCTTTTACTATCTTTAAAAAATCTTTTGTAAATGGAAAGAGTTTTCCTCCAAGGTAAATTGTCCCGTCCATGTCAAGAACAAAACATCGTATTTTTGAAAGCGTATTTTTTATATCCATAAATTCCTCCTAAATAAGACTTTTTATATTTTACACTATAAATTGCTATTTGTAAAATATATCACTGTATTTTAAATGTTTTTCTATACATTTTTTTGCTTTTGAAATATGTTTTGATACAGTTCCTTTAGTAACTCCTAGCTCTTTTGCGATTTGGGACATCTTTAAATTTTTGTTAAAGTAAAGCTCAATGCATAACTTTTGCTTTTCGGTCAGCTCTTCGCATATGATGGTTGAAATAATTTTTTTTCGCTTTTTTACAAGGTTTTCGTTTTCTTCGACCTTAACTTCATGGATATAGTTTTCAACACTATAAAAACTTACTCTTGTTGCCACATAACCACTCCTAATAATTTGATAATAATAATACATATTAATTTTATTACGAGTTTCGAAAAATTCAATAGTTAATAGCCCAAAAATTTATTTTTTATATAATTTTTTGAAAAAAAGTTTGTAAAAACGCAAAAATCCCTATTAATTTTGAATAGAATATTGTATAATAACAATTAATTAAAACAATTTTTAAGGAGAGTTTAATAATGGACTTTTTTAAAACTATCGGACATGCTGTAACAGGCGCAAAAGATTATTTAGTAGAGAAAAATAAAAAAACCGCCGATATCAACAGATTGAAGACGAATATAAAATGCCAAGACCAAATTATGAAAAAAGCATATTTAGCGCTAGGGCGATATTATTATCACAATTTAAGAGATGAAATGGACCCTCAAACCATAGAGTTTTGTGAGCAAATCGACAAGGCACAAAAATCTAGAGAAGATGCAATGTCAAAGCTTGGCGTTATAAAAGAGCAGTTAACCGAAAAGGAAATGCGTGAAGAAATCGACTTAGACGGCGTTGTAGAGATTTCACCTCCAGTGGAGGAAGACTTTGTCAAAAAAGATGTAGTTGACGACACTGTTACGGACGGAATAATAGATGAGTCAATTGACACAACTGCGGAAGTTGCAGATATAGATGAAAATAGCGACTTGCCTTTTGAAAACTAAGTTCATTAAATAAAAGGGGATAAAGAGAATGGCTAGCAAGCTTACAAAAGAAATTATCTGCACTAAATGCGGTGCAAAAGAAAAGTCACTTATGCACATAGGCATAAATGTTTCAGAAGACCCACAAATGAAAAATGAAATTTTAAATCAAACCATATTTGATAAAGTTTGCCCAAGTTGTGGCTATTCAAGACAAATTGCATATCCTGTGGTGTATCATGACCCTAAAAAAAGGTATATGATAGCCCTTACACCTGCGGCAGGTAAAGCGAGCACAATAAAAGCGCCAAAACATATTACAGAAATAGTAAAAAGGCGCGTGAAAAGTCTTGAGGAACTTAAAGAAAAGATTTTTATATTTGATTCAAACCTAAATGATGTCGCCGTGGAAATGGTTAAAAACTCTATATGTGACGCCATAAGAGAGCAAAATAAATCAAATAAGAACAAGGCGTATTTTAGCAAAATTGCAGATGATAACAGCTTAGAATTTGCGATTTTTCTAGATGGAAGCAAAAAACCGATTTACTATAAATCGGCGTCAAGCGTGTATGAAAGTTTCGAGCAACTTGCAAATTCAGTCTTTGTCGAAGACGGACAAGAATTTTTAAGAGTAGGACCTACACTAGTTAGAAAGTTGTTTGATAAAAAATAAAAATTTTGTGTTGAAAAACAATTTACCGACAATCTGAGACTATACCAAAAGGTATGGTCTCTTTTTTTGTGGAAAACTATTGACAAATCAATGTAGTTAGGCTAATATAGTTATATTAAATTAATTAGTTTTAAATATCTATACTGGAAAGGACATGAAATGGACGGAAAATTAAATGCAATACTCGACAAAATTTATCATGACATGGCAATATCAGAGCTAAGGAGAGCCTATTCACAAAACACGCGAGGCAATTTATCTTATCATGATGTGCTGTACTTAAACATCATAGAGGCTCATCCAAACGAATATACAGCTTCGCAAATAGCAGATATGTTAGGGATTACAAGGCCGTCGGTGACACAGAAAATTAACGAGCTATGTAAAAAAGGCTATGTAATACGCACACAAAGTGAAAAGGACAAGAGGGTCTATTATCTCGCAGTAAATCCAGAAAATGTAGATTTTTATGATTTATCAAGAGAAGAAACTTTTGAAATTGAAAAAATAATTATCAAAAAATACGGAAAAGAAAAAATAGATTTATTATGCGAAGTGCTCGAAGATATTTCAAATTTATCTTCGATGCAAATAGAAAAAGGAGGAAAAAATGAGTAGTCCGTTAGGAAAAAACTTCGATATGTGGGCGATTATTAAATTTACTCTGCCAAGCATGCTTATGATGCTATTTATGTCGACATATTCAATTATAGACGGTGTTTTCGTTTCTGCGTTTATAGGCGAGGGAGCGTTGGCTGCTGTTAATTTGGTAATGCCGCTGCTTGGTATAGTTATGGCAGTTGGATTGATGTTTGCAACTGGCGGAAACGCCGTAATCGCAAAATTTTTAGGACAGGGAAAGAAACGTGAGGCACAAGAATTTTTGACTGTAATTTATATCATCGGCACAGTGCTCGGTGCAGTGCTTACAGCAATTGTTGTAATCTTTCCTGACGAGTTATTAAAGATGCTAAATGTAAGCGATAGCTTATATTTATTGGCAAAGGACTATATGCTAAGCTTGGCAGGCTTTTTAATCCCAGTGTTCTTTATGGTGTTTATTCAGTCATTTATGGTGACGGCTGGACACCCGATGTTCGGCTTTATATTAAGCCTTGCAGGAGGCATTACAAATATTGTGCTTGACTATATTTTTATTTCGCCTGATATCTTAAACATGGGTATAATGGGTGCTGGGTTAGCGACTGGAATTGGCAATGCACTACCGGGGGTAATTGGATTTTTCTATTTTATATTTAATAGGAAATGTTCACTGCATTTTGTTAAGCCAAAATTAAAAATGAAAACACTGAGTCAAAGTATATTTAACGGTTCCTCAGAGCTTATAGGCTCGCTTGCAACCTCAATTACAACGCTTATGTTTAACTTTATCCTATTAAGCATGGCAGGTGATACGGGAGTTGCCGCGATAAGTGTGATCTTATACATACAAATGTTTCAAAATGCAATTTACATGGGATATACATTGGGAGTATCGCCTATAATAGCATTTAAGTATGGGGAAGGGAACCATAGCGGACTTCGAAAAGTAATGGTGCAAAGCTTTAAGATTATTTCGGTGGCGTCTGCACTTGTTATAGCTTTAACACTTGTATTTTCAGAAGAGGCGGTGGCAATATTTCTTTCAAGAGACAGCCAAACCTTTGAAATGGCAAGAAATGGGCTAGTTTTATTTGCACCGGCATATCTATTTATGGGATTTAACATTTTCTTTTCGGCAATGTTTACATCTTTGTCAAATGGAAAGGTGTCCGCAATAATTTCAGTATTTAGAAGTCTTGTGTTTATTGTGGTTTCGCTGCTTGTCTTGCCAGAAATTTTAGGTTTAAATGGCGTGTGGCTTGCAATTCCAGTGGCAGAATTTTTGGCGATAATAGTGTCGGTTTATTTATACAGAAAATACAAGAAAACGTATAAATATTAAAAGGAGAAATTATGGGACTAACAGAGAAAAAATTGTCTAGCAAGTTAGACAATTACAAAGAGATATGTGCGTTTATGAAGAGAGTTTTTCCAAAAGAGGAAGTAGTGCCTATGTGGCTTATTAAAATTCTTACGCTAAAGAAAAACTTTAAGTTTAATGTCTATTACGACGGTGATTTATTCGTCGGAATTATGTTCACGATAGAGTCTAAAGACACGCTGTTTGTGTTTTACCTTGCGGTAAACGATAAAATACACTCAAAGGGATATGGCTCAAAACTGCTACAAGTTTTATTTGATAAATATCCAGATAAATCTGTGACTTTATTTATCGAAACAATGGACGATAAAAGCGCTGAAAATTACCCACAAAGAGTAAAGAGGCTTGCATTTTATGAGAGGAATAATTTTGTGCATACAGGAATTAAGGCTGGATTTAAAACCCCATTTGTAGATATTTTGTCGACTGACAAAGATTATAACAAGACAAAGGCTAAGAAACTTCTGAAGTTCATTCCAATGAAAATATTCACTTAATAATTAATAGTTAATAATTATTAATTATGGTGAAAATCCTGCGGATTTTTTGATTAAAAGCTTTACTGGGTTTTCTCGAAAAATTTCGGGTGCTTAGGGCAGCGCCCTGAGGCGTTTTCCGCAGAAAACGGAATTCTTTACACACGCTGAAAAGGCTCGCACAGTAAACAAAATACTGTGCGAGCCTTTTTAAAATAAAATTATTGAATTGAACAGTCTAGATAACGCTCTAGTTCCTCTTCATCTTTCTTTTTGTCAAAGTGAATTAAAACAGCTGCAAATGTTGCCACCACTGCAACAACTGCAAGTAAAACGCCGAAAATGCATAAGAGTTGGCTTTGTGATTTTTTCATATTTGTTACCTCCATATAAATTTATTGTTCCTAATATATTTTATATTATAATAACCAATTATTAATAGAATGTCAATAATTCTTTAAAATAAAAAGAACAGGAAAATAAATTCCTGTTCCATTACATTGCAAAATTAAAATTATGCACCTGCGTTTAGTTTTTTAACGATAGCAGATTTTTTTCTTGATGCTGTATTTTTGTGCATTATTCCTTTAGCTGCAGCTTGGTCTATTGTTTTAACAGTAACACGAACTACTTCAGCTTTATCAGCAGCGCCTGTTTCAATAGCAGCTTTTGCTTTCTTAATTTGAGTTTTAAGATTTGTGTTTACAGCCTTATTTCTAGCAGTTCTTACCGCAGATGTTTTAACACGTTTTTTAGCAGATTTAATATTAGGCATTTTCACACCTCCTCAATCATCATATATTTATTACTTGGGAAAACCGCCCAAAGCTCATTGGCAGTGGCACAGTTGCCCCTATCCGTGCTCATGTTATCCATAACTCGGACTTATATGAACTCGGTTACCATCCAATAACGCAGTGATAATCATACCACAGGTAGAGTGAAAAATCAAGGTTTTTTTGAATTTATTTTTAATAATTTGATATTTATAGTATTCCAAGTGCTTTTTTCGCCAGTTCATCGGCTTTGTCATTGTTGACATCGCCCGAGTGAGCCTTGACCTTAACAAAGGAAATCTCTACTTTTTCCCTGCATTTTGCACAAAACTCGGCATAGTTTTTGGTGCCTTCCTTATTGGTCTTCCAAGCGCCATTTGCCCACATCGAAAGCCCTTGATAATCATGGTATACTACAAGTTTTTTTATATTATTATTATAACAGTACTGCATTGCAGTCACAGCACCCATAATTTCACCTGCGACATTTCGCATGTCAGCCATTTCTTCGTTTTCGTATTTTTTAGAAAACTCAAGTTTTTCGCCTTTATAAAGAAGTAAAACGCCACATGAATATTCATGTGTAGACACATTATAACTTCCGTCTACATAGGCTACCGCTGTGTCATCATCAAAGGTAATAGCTTTTTCTTCTCCGCTTAAAAAGTTTTTTGCATCGTCAAGATTTGTGAAACTTTTATATATTGCGCCTTTAAATCCGTCGACCTGTGCCTTGCACTCGTTCCAGGTATTGAAAATACCTGTTTTTTTGCCGTTTTTAACAGCATAATATTTTTTTGGTGGCATTAATTTTGCTCCTTTTCCACTTGATGATAGAATAATTCTGTGATAAAATATTTTTAGAGGTGATGTTTATGCATAAAAGCTATATTAGAGACGTAAAAGACAGTGATACCGTGTACTTCTTTATTCATGGCATAATGGGCTCTCCTGTGCATTTTGATAGGTTTATAGCACACTTGCCACAAAACGTAGCGGTGCACAACATACTGCTTGAAGGACATGGTAAAGAGATGAAAGACTTTTCACATGCCACTATGGAAAAATGGAGAAAACAGGTGAGACAGCACTTTTATTACCTTGACAGCAGATACGAAAATATCGTTGTAATAGCACATTCAATGGGTACACTGTTTGCTTTTGAAAACAGTTTTATCTTTAAGGATAAAATCTCTCATATGTTTTTGCTTGCCTCGCCACTCTCGCTTGCGGTAAGGCCATCGTATATACCGATTTACTTGAAAATTGCATTCGGTGTGAAAAGCGAAAGCGAGATTGAAAGAGAGGTAAAGTTTCAGTGTAGTGTCAATTTGAAACCCAGTCCCCTAAAATATATACCATGGCTTCCTAAATATATAGACTTATTCAAAAGAGTGGTAAAGACAAACCGCTTTTTAGATAAAGTATCCGTGCCTTGCACTATATTTCAATCAAAGTACGACGAGCTTGTGTCACTTAGGACTATTAATATACTTTCAAGGAACGATAAATTCAAGGTATATACCTTGGAAAACTCAACCCACACAAGCTACAGCGATGAGGATTTGAAATTTCTAATAGATGAATTTAAAAAGTTAATATAATTATTTCACTAAACTTGCCGCATCAAAGGCAAGTTTTTCTATTTCTTCAAAGTTTTCAGCCTCTAAAAGATTTTCGGGGGTAATCCAAGTTCCACCGCAGGCGACTACGTTTGGAAGTGCCAAATAATCTTTTACATTATTAGGGCTTACGCCACCCGTTGGCATAAATTTCATAAAGCTATATGGGCCATAAAGTGCCTTGAGCATATTTACTCCGCCGACAACCTCGGCAGGGAAGAGCTTTACACACTTAAGGCCTAGGCTAAATGCACCCTCAACTTCGCTAGGAGTGGCACAACCTGGGAATACAGGCATATCGTTTTTGTTGCACCAGTCTACAACTACAGGGTTAAAACCAGGGCTTATTATAGCCTTTGCGCCGTTGTCTTTTGCAAGTTTTGCCTGCTCTATGGTTAAAACAGTGCCGGCACAAACAAAAATTTCTGGAACTTCTTTGGCAATTAGTTTTATACTGTCTGGCGCTGCCTTGCTTCTAAAAGTTACTTCAATTGCAGGAAGTCCACCTTTTACAAGTGCTTTTGCAAGCGGTACTGCGTGTTTTGTGTCGTTTATTTTTACGACAGGAATAATCTTTGTGTCTGACATGATTTTTAATATTTCATCATAATTTACCATTTTGGGTTACTCCTTTATTTAAATTCTACGGGCAAATAGACTCGCCCTATAAGTTCTCCTGATACAATCTCAAAAGCGAGACTGTCAAAATAAGTTTTAAAGTCGTCTATACTATCGGGCACTACACCGCTTATGCTTATGTCATAAACTTCGCCTGAATCAAGGGTGAGTCCCTCGGTGAAGTTTAATCTGTAAAACGGATTTACGGTTTTGTCGGGATATGCGCTCACATATTCATCAGTAAAAAATAATGTTAAGGCTAAATCTCTAGTATTTATATCGATGTTTTGAATTCCAAATGTATATGTAAAGAGCTTGCCGTCTTCTGAGATTGTACAATAAGACTCAGTTATTACAAATTCCTCGGGGATATCTCGCCTGCTTTGGTTAGAGTCATAGGCTAGCTCAAATGTTTTTAAATCGTCGCTAAGCTCGGCTGTGTCTATTGATGTCGTAAAGAACACTAGATATATTAAAAAGCATGAAGCCAAAATTACAATAGAACCTATGGCAATTCCAATACCTATACCCACTTTTTGTATTATGGATTTAGTACGGTTTTCACTCATTTCATATAACCGCCTTCCATTGGAGAGGTGGCAAGCTTTGTGTAAAGTGCCAATGCACCGTTTTTATATTTGGGTGAAGGTTTTACCCAATGTGACTTTCTTTCTTTCAAAATGTCATCAATTTCTTCTTCTGACATTTTTTTACCGTTTATTCCTATTATGGATAAAGACCTGTTTTTAACACTTATTTCTATTAAATCATTTTCTTCTACAAGTGCTATTGGTCCACCCTCGGCGGCTTCTGGTGATATATGTCCTATTGCAGGGCCTTTGCTGGCACCTGAAAATCTGCCGTCTGTCAAAAGTGCAATGGTTTTTGAAAGTTCGGGGTCAGACGATATTGCCTCGGTGGTGTAAAACATCTCTGGCATACCACTGCCTTTTGGACCCTCATATCTGATGATTACCGCATCTCCCGGTACAATTTTTTTATTCAAAATTGCGTCAATTGCTTCTTCTTCGCTGTCAAAAGGTCTAGCCCTTAAAACTGCACTGTGCATTTCTTTTGGTGCGGCGCTGTGTTTTATGACACTGCCAAACGGTGCTAGATTTCCTTTTAATATGGCTATCGTGCCGTCTGTTCCTATAGGATTATCAATGCTTCTTATTATATCTGTCGCATTAAGACCTGTTTTTTTAAGAAGTTTATCGCAGTTTTCATAGTAACCGCTCTTTTTTAAATCTTCCAGATTTTCGCCCAAGGTTTTGCCAGTTACGGTCATGACATCAAGATGAAGCTTGTCTTTTATTTGTTCCATCACAAAGGGAACACCGCCGGCATAGTAAAAATACTCAGCAGGCCATTTTCCACTTGGTCTAATGTCGAGTAGATAACTTGCACCCCTGTGCATTGTGTCAAAGGTCATAGCATCAAGCTCTATGCCGAATTCTCTTGCAATGGCTGGTATATGTAGTAGGGTATTTGTAGAACCCGATATTGCCGCATGAACCATTATGGCGTTTTCAAAAGATTTTTTTGTAACTATATCAGACGCCTTTAGTCCCATTTTTGCCAAGGCTACAACTTGTTTTCCTGCGTTATAAGCCGCGGTCCTTAAGTCTTTACAGGTAGAGGGCATAAGCGAGGTTCCAGGGAGCATTAAGCCTAAAGCCTCTGCCATGATTTGCATTGTAGATGCAGTGCCCATAAATGAACATGCACCGCATGATGGACAGGCATTGTGTTTGTAGTAATTAAATTTTTCTAAATCGATTTCGCCTCTTTGATACATGGCACTGTATTTTCCGATTTGCTCTAGTGTGAGTAAATCGGGGCCTGCCTCCATGACGCCTCCTGTGACGACAATGGACGGAATATTTACTCGTCCTATCGCCATGAGCTGTGCAGGTACTGATTTATCGCAACTTGAGATAAAAACACCGCCGTCAAAACTTGTGGCATTTACATGTATTTCGATTAAATTTGCTATGGTATCACGGGACACCATAGAGTAGTTTATGCCGTCGTGGCCTTGAGCCATTCCGTCGCAAATATCTGTGGCAAAGTAGAGAGCGGGTTTTGCACTTTCTTCATAAACACCTTTTTCGGCTTCTTTGCAAAATTCTAAAAGATGGGCACTGCCTGGGTGGCTTTGTCCATATGTGCTCTCAATTATTATTTGAGGCATACCCAGCTCGTCTACGCTCCATCCCATACCCATTCTTAAAGGATCCATCTCAGGGGCAATAGCTCTGACTTCTTGACTTTTAAGCTTTTCTATCATAAGTTTTTACTCCTTTTTCTTTGACTTTTTGTCGATTTGGTATTATACTAAAATAGAATTCTATTTTAGATTAAATACAGCTTCACAATGTCCTACAACAGTTTGATTATCATTTCGTAATTCACCAGTGTGAAGTTTTGTAAGGCGTTTCATTGTATCTTCATTTTTATAGCCGATTTGCTTAAATATTTCTTTTAATATTATAGGCCACATGGCTTCACTGCCGTCGTTTATTTTAAATGATATACCGATACCCTCTTTTTTAAGGGCAAGTCCATAAACGCCGTTTGCGCCACCTTTTGCAACTATGTTTTCGTCATAGTTTATGACAGAGCAAAGATAATCGGTGCCGCGCATCATAAGTGGGTATTTATGAATTCTTGGGACATATTTTAGGCAGGCTTGTTTTAAGCTTTCGTCCTTAATGCTTTCGGGCACTGCAAGGTTTTTATAGGCTATTGCAATGTGCTTCATCGGAACACAAAAAACAGGTACTCCACAGCCATCAAGCGCTATTTTGATTTCCTCTTTTGGGAATTCTGACATGGTTGCCAGTGTAGACAGAATTTCTTGTTGGCAGGGGCTTTCGATTTTATGATAGCCTAAAACGCTTCCATTAAGTTCTTTTTGAAGCATCATAAGTGCCGAATGTTTTCCGCTACAATTATGGAAAATCTTTTGTGGAGCAACGCCGTTTTTAATGCGAAGTTCATTTGCATAAACGGAGCCTGGTACGGTGGGTTTCATTGTTAAATCGTCGGGATTTAAACCTGCTTTATTAAAAATAGAGTTTAAAGCATCTACGTGAAATGGTTCTGCAAGATGAGAACCTGAGAATATTACAGTTTCTTCTTCGCTAAGCCCGTATTTTTCGTCAAGGCCTCGCATAATTACAGGAAGGGCTTGTAGTGGCTTTGAAGATGACCTGAAAAACATCGGAACCAAAGGGTCACCGACACTTGCAATTAGATTAGAGTCTTTGTCTACTACGGTGATATATCCATGGTGGATAAGGTCTAGTACGTCTCCACGGTATTCGTGGGTTAAAGTTTCATAGTTTTGCATTTTTTACCTCGTAAATTGTTGTTAAGTTTAAAATAAACTAAACTATATTATATCATTAATTTTAAAAAAAGGAAGTGCTTTTTGTGAATAAAAATTTAATAAAAGTTAAATATGAAGTTTGTTGTGGTGGATTGGACGACGCCTATATGTCGTATCAAGGTGGTGCAGACAGGATAGAGCTTAATTCTGCGCTGTTTTTGGGTGGACTTACACCGTCTATTGGAGTTATGAAAAAGGCGAGAGAGAAAATGCCAATAGAGATTATTGCGATGATAAGGCCTAGGAAATCTGGGTTTTGTTATACAGATTTAGAATATGAAGTGATGAAAGAGGACGCTAAGTGTATGCTAGAGGCAGGTGCGGACGGCTTGGCGTTTGGCTTTTTAAATGCTGATGGCAGTGTAGATGTGGGAAGAACTAAAGAATTTGTAGAGCTTTGTGGAGATAAACAATCGGTTTTTCACAGGGCGATAGATGTAACGCCAAACATAGAGCAGTCTGTGAAAGTTCTTTGTGATTTAAACGTCACAAGGGTACTTACAAGTGGTGGGCAACCAACGGCTACACAAGGTGCTCAGACAATAAAAAGACTAATAGATAAATTTTCGGATAAAATCGAGATACTAGCAGGTGGCGGACTAAACATGAATAATGTTGTGGAGTTTATTAATACAACAGGCACAAAACAAATACATTCTTCTGCCCGTTCTGTATTTACAGATAGTAGTGTGCTAGCAAATCCTGAAATTTACTTTGGCGGAAATATTGACGGAAAATATTTGCCAGAACATTTATACAAGATGACAAATGTTCACTTAGTGCGCGCAATGGTGAAAATGATAAAAAAAGCAGGTGATACTATTGAGTAAAGATTTAGACGAGCTTTTAGATTCTGTATTTGAAACCTCTAGAACGGGAGAAAAAAGGCAAAGTAACGCCGCTATAGAGGCTCAAAAATTTTTAGATGCTATAGAAAATAGTAAGGGCAAGCAAACTGAAAGCGAAAGCCTTTTAGAGCAGGTGAAGAGGATGGAAGAGCTCAACCGCTCTGCGAAATCAGATTTGGAAGAAATTGAAAAAAGGCTGAAAAATGATGGTTTTGACACTGCTGTAACAATGGAAGAAGAAAATGTAAAAAAAGATATAGGCGACATTTTCTTAAATTTGACTCAAAAAGTTAAGGCAGAAGTTTTAGGGCAGGAAACATATATTTCATCGCTTACCAAGGCGTTTAAAAGACCGTTTATTATGGGTAAAGATAAAAATTTGCCAATGGGTAACATCATAATAAGCGGTAAAAACGGAACGGGAAGACATTCTGCGCTGAAAATTGTGGTAAAAGAATTATATAGGGAAAAGCTTATAAAGGGCGAAGACGTTTTTACAGTGGATTTATCACTTTACTCGGGTTCGGAGCATTCAAAACTTTTCACTCAAGATCTTTTTTCGGCGTTTGAAAGCGGAAGCTCGGTGGTGCTGTTTGAAAATTACGAAAAATGCCATAAATCACTGCTAAATCTACTCACAGGACTGGTGCAAACAGGTCAAGTGAAGCTAAGCTCTAGATATGTGTTGCAAAAAGGAATGTTTATAGACGTTGGCACGGCGCTTGTCCCAAACGCTATAAGCCATATAGAGGCAAAAGGACAGTATCTTGTGTTTTTAAGCACAGATAGCACGACGAAAATTTCCGACAGCATGGGTTCGGGCTTTATAGACAACATTGACGATATTTGTGCGACGGATAAATTTACGACCGACGCACTGATTGAAATATCAAAACGTGTGTTTGACAGCTTGTGTGAAAAGTGCAAGACTTTGTTGCAGTTTGAAATTGAATGTGAAAACGCAGAAACCAAGGAGTTTTTTGTCAAAGCTTTTAACCTTAATGAGGGCGTTAATTCGGTTATTGAATTCTCAGAGAAATGTTTTAAGGCGCTAAGTGAATTAAAACTAAATTCAGATTTATCACAGGCTAAGCTACTTGCGAAAACAGACGATGACAGCATTTTGTTTTCTTGTGGTGACGACACAATTGATGTAAAAATCAAGGAAAGTTCGCAAAACGAGCAGGCACTAGAAGAGATTAAAAATTCTCTATCTGAGCTTGTCGGGCTTAAAAATGTTAAGGAATACGTCTATTCGCTTGAAGAGAACTATAAAATGCAACAAATTAGAAAAGAAAAAGGATTAAAGTCTGCTGCTACTTCAATGCATATGATATTTACTGGAAATCCAGGTACTGGCAAAACAACAGTGGCAAGGATGATTTCAAGATATCTTAAAAATATTGGAGTGCTCACAGGCGGACAGCTTATTGAAGTCACAAGGGCGGATTTAGTAGGAAGATACGTAGGTCACACAGCACCTCTTACAAATCAGGTCATAGATTCTGCAATAGGCGGAGTGCTTTTTATAGACGAGGCGTATTCGCTGTGCAGAGGCGAGGACGATAGTTTTGGGCTAGAGGCAGTAGATACCTTAGTAAAAGCAATGGAAGACCACAGAGATAATTTGCTTGTAATTTTGGCGGGTTACACCTATGAAATGGGCGAGTTCTTAAACTCTAACTCGGGACTAAAGTCAAGGTTTCCAAATATAATTGAATTCCCAGACTACAACAGTGAAGAGCTTGTGAAAATTACTGAGATTATCGTGAAAAATAAAGGGTATAAGCTTGAAGAAACTTGCAAGGAAAAACTTCTTGCTCACTTTGAAAATATGGAAGTATCTCCGGCAAGTGGCAATGGTAGACTGGTAAGAAACTTAATTGAAAGCGCGATTTTAAACCAATCAAAAAGGCTTCTAAACGAAAAGAGCAATAAATATGAGATGCTAAAAATAGAAGATTTTAAAATTTAATTACATTCCATAGATACCGCTGTCGCTACTTAAGAACAGCGGTATTTTTGGTGGATAAACACTTAAAAATGCACAAAATGCTATGATGAGAGCAATAAAAGAAAGCGAGACGGCAATCGGTAATGCTTTACCGTGTCTGTAAAAATGAAGCGCTAAAACCTGACCGAAAAGCAAAGCTACAAGTAAAATTAATATGTCGACTATCATGATATGAACACCAAAGGCGCCTGTGTAAAAGTAGTATAAAAGTGGTATGCAAAGCATAGAGACGACAAGCGAAATTAGGGCACAAGTAAACCATAAATCGTCGTTTAGTCCTCTGTTTTTTACAAAATATATACCCCACCATAAAAGCATGGGTATGGGAACAAGCTTCATATGCTCAAAAATGCTTTCGTTTACAGGAGCAAATAAACCGACAACAAAAAGCCCACCCGACCAGTCGTATATTTGGTGCATAACAAAACCCATGGCGAATATGAAAATTATTCCTAAAAGTATATATTTTTCTTCTTTTTTCAACTTTGTAGCCATAAAAATAAAATCTCCTTATTGTAAATTTTTTGGTTATATGTTAATATCTTTAAAAACGTAATTTAGAAAGGTCTAATATAGATGAGAACTCTTGTAAGAAGAATAAACGAGTGGGATGCGCCCACCATGCTAAAAATTTTAAAACCTTATGTGGAAAATACAGCTTTTACCCATGAAATGGAACTTCCCACTACTGCTCAGTATGTTCAAAAAATTGATAAATACACCTATGGCAGAGGTTGGATAATGAGCGAAATCGACGGCAAGACAGCAGGATTTTGTCTTTTAACAGAAAATAGATATGCGCCTGATGACTTGTTTTCGGCTGAAATTGAAGTTTTTGTAGGTGAAGATTATCTGGGAAGAGGAGTGGGATCCTCGCTTTATTCCCTAATGCTTGATATTATGCAGTATGGAAATAAAAGAGAAGTATATGCGAGAATTGCACTGCCAAACGACAGGGCAGTGAGCTTTCATGAAAAGTGGGGATTTGAAGAATTTGACACAGAAAAGGCTGCGTTTGAAAAATTTGGCAAAATTCATGATGTTTTAGTGATGAAAAAAACTTTAAATCCTGTACAAAATGATGTGGAAATACCCACAAAACCATACCTTATTAAATCTGCGGACTATGAAAAAGCGAGAATTAAGGCAGGAGAACTGATAAAAGAGATATAATATTGTTAAAAATTTATTTTGTTACTTGCTTTTTTTTGCAAGTTAATTTATAATAAACTAGTATAAAAATAAATTCAAAAGCTTTGGAGGAATAAGAAAATGTTGGTATCTACAAAAGAAATGCTTACTAAGGCACGTGCAGGTAAATATGCAGTGGGTCAATTTAACATCAATAACCTAGAGTGGACAAAAGCTGTGCTTTTAACAGCTCAAGAGAACAATTCACCTGTTATCCTAGGTGTATCTGAGGGTGCAGGTAAATACATGGGTGGCTACAAAACAGTTGTAGGCATGGTAAACGGTATGCTAGAAGAACTTAATATCACAGTTCCAGTAGCACTTCACCTAGACCACGGTTCATTTGAAGGTGCAAAAGCTTGTATCAATGCAGGTTTCTCATCTGTAATGTTCGACGGTTCACACTATCCAATCGAAGAAAATATTGCTAAAACTACAGCTCTAGTTAACGCATGTGAAGTTCTAGGTCTATCACTTGAGGCTGAAGTAGGCTCAATCGGTGGCGAAGAAGACGGCGTTGTTGGAACAGGCGAATGTGCTGATCCAGACGAGTGCAAAGCAGTTGCAGATTTAGGCGTTACTATGCTAGCTGCTGGTATCGGTAATATCCACGGTATGTACCCTGAAAACTGGGCAGGACTTTCTTTTGATACTCTTGAAGCTATCAACGGTAAAGTTGGAGAAATGCCACTAGTTCTACATGGCGGTACAGGCATACCTTCAGACATGATTAAAAAAGCAATTTCACTAGGCGTTGCGAAAATTAATGTAAATACAGAGTGCCAACTTTCTTTCCGTGATGCTACACGTGCATACGTTGAGTCAGGAAAAGACCTAGAGGGCAAAGGATTTGACCCAAGAAAACTTTTAGCACCAGGTTTTGAGGCTATCAAAGCTACTGTTAAAGAGAAAATGGAACTATTCGGCTCTGTTAACAAAGCTTAATTATTAAAATATAAGTTTACAAAATTTTCCCTCGTGCAGTCTATCTGTATGAGGGATTTTGTTTAAATGAGGTGACTACTTGCAATACTGTACAAAATGTAATAATTTGGTAGAGGATAAAATAACCGTGTGTCCACACTGCAAACGCTCTAGAGCTCTTAGGGATGCAAAAGACGAAGACTTGCTTTTTATGATGAAAGTGTCGGAGTTTGAAGCGGGAGAGCTTTCGGAAATTTTTGAGAGTCAAGGGATTGTGTATGACATAAGACCTGTAAAAACCAGTATGGTATCAAGTGTTTATGACAGTGAATACATACCGACCGACAAAAATATGTTTGTGGCGTTTAAAGATGTAGAGCGCGCAAAGGATATACTTAAAGAAGAAATAATAGAAGACGATATTGAAGAGCAAGAAGAAGCTCCCGGAGCAAAAAGAATTGCACTGCAAATAGTATCGGTATTGCTGTTTTTAGTGCTAGTTAGTTGCACGGTGTTTTTTGCAGATGCTGTAGCAGGTTTTATAAGGGATTTATTTTATTAAAAATAAATATATATTAAAAAGAAAAAAGGAGAATTGAGTTATGCGACAAGACACAAAATGTATACATTCAGGATACCAGCCACAAAACGGAGAGCCCAGAGTGGCACCTATAGTGCAAAGTACTACTTTCACTTATGAGAGTTCAGAGCAAATGGGTAATTTGTTTGACCTAAAAGAGAGTGGATTTTTCTACACAAGACTTTCTAACCCAACACTTGATGTAGTTGAGAAAAAAATTGCCGACCTAGAAGGCGGTGTGGCAGCAATGCTTACATCATCAGGCCAAGCGGCATCTATGATGGCTATAATGAATATATGCAAAAGCGGTGACCATGTTGTGTGCTCAAGCGCTATTTATGGTGGTACATTCAATCTATTCTTCAAAACAATGAAAGAGATGGGAATAGACTTTACTTTCGTTTCACCTGATATCACAAACGAGGAGTTAAAAACTAAGTTTAATGACAACACAAAATGTGTGTTTGCAGAGAGTCTTACAAATCCATCACTGGTAGTTACAGACATAGAGCGTTTTGCAAATGTTGCACATGAAATGGGAGTGCCACTGATAGTAGATAATACTTTCCCAACTCCAATGAATTTTAGACCTTTTGAATTTGGCGCCGATATAGTAGTGCACTCTACAACAAAATACATGGACGGACACGCAACGAGCGTTGGCGGTGTTATTGTAGACAGTGGAAACTTTGATTGGACAAACGGCAAGTTTTTATCACTTACTACACCAGACGAATCTTACCATGGCATAGTTTACACAGAGCATTTTGGAAAAGCCGCATATATAGCAAAGGCACGTTGCCACCTAATGAGAGATTTAGGCGCACAAGCTGCTCCGATGAATGCGTTTTTATTAAACTTAGGACTTGAAACTTTGGCACTTAGAATGGAAAGACACTGCTCTAATGCACAAAAAGTTGCGGAGTTTTTAGAAGCACACGAAAGCGTGTCTTGGGTTAACTTCCCAGGGCTTAAAAGCTCAAAGTCGTATGAGCTAGCACAAAAATATATGCCAAACGGAAGCTGTGGCGTTATTGCATTCGGTGTTAAGGGTGGCAGAGAAGAGGCTACAAAGTTTATGGATAGCCTAGAGCTTGCAAGCGTTGTAACTCATGTTGCAGACCTTAGAACTTGTTGCTTGCACCCTGCTAGCACAACACACAGACAACTAAGCGACAAGCAACTTGAAGAGGCTGGTGTTTTACCTGATTTGATTAGACTTTCTGTGGGTATCGAAAATTCAGAGGATATAATCGAAGATATAGAACAAGCACTGTCAAAAATTTAATTATAAATAACGCTTACCCCTCATATAATTGTAAAAACTAAGAACTAATGACTAATGGTGAAAGACTTATAAATGTAATTCCTATATAACAAGAATAGTCATTCACCATTCACCTTTAGTCTTTAGTCTCACGTGTTTTATACGTAATTATATGAGAGGTGATTTTTTTGGATAGAAAATGGGCGAAAGTCTTTCTTAGGAAAAGAATTTTGGGCTTTGTTATTTCGCTTATTACCGTGGTTATGGTTGTGGCAGTATTTATTTTGCTCCCAAAGGAAGACGGGTATATGCCTGTGTCGGCTGAGATTACAAATTGGGGTTTAAGTTTTGGAGAAGAGGGTATGCCACCTGTAGGAAATGCAAGCAGTGAGGCACTTTTGGAGTATGACAGCTTTTATGTGGCGGACACAAATGAAAAAACGATATATCTCACATTCGATGCGGGTTATGAAAACGGTTATACCCAAAATATTTTAGATGTCTTAAAAACTCATCAGGTAAAGGCTAGTTTTTTTCTCGTGGGGGATTATTTTGAGACGGAAGCCGAGCTTGTGAAACGCATGGTAGAAGACGGTCATGTGGTGGGAAATCACACTTGGACTCACCCAGACATGTCAAAAATCTTAGACGAGGAAAGTTTCAAAAATGAACTTCAAATGGTAGAGGATAAATATTTTGAAATAACAGGGCAAGAGATGATAAAACTTTACAGACCACC